>NZ_JAMYTF010000013.1:0-146609 GCF_040322295.1 Mesorhizobium sp. M0159 | reverse complement strand
CCGCCATCCCGAATCTCCCTGCTTCGACCATCATCACAGAATCACCAATCGGCTTCTGTGCAAAGGTCTCCTTGTGGGAGAAGGTGGATTGGCGCGCAGCGCCAAGACGGAAGAGGGGTGCTGGACGGAGTGCCGTCCTTGCCAAGCTGGAACACCCCTCATCCGACCGAGCTTTCGCTCGGCCACCTTCTCCCACAAGGGAGAAGGAGAGAAGGGCAGCGCTAGCGCTATAAAGTCCGGAAATCAAGCCGCCTGGCAGGCCTCGAAGCTTGTCTTCAGTCGCTCGGCGTCGAGTTCGCGGCCGATGAACACCAGCCGGCTCTCGTGCTTCTCGTCGTCCTTCCAGGCGCGCTGGTGGTCGCCCTCGATGATCATGTGCACACCCTGGATGACATAGCGCTCGTCATCGCCTTTCAGCGCAATGATCCCTTTCAGCCGCAGGATGTTCGGGCCTTCCATCTGGGTGACCTTCTCGATCCACGGGAAGAACTTTTTCGGGTCCATCTCGCTGCCGCGCAGCGACACCGACTGCACAGTCACGTCATGGATGTCGGAAGGGTGCGCATGATGATGCCCGTCATGATCGTGGTGATCATGGCCGTCGTGATCATGGTGATGGTGGTCATGATCATGATCATGATGGTCGTGATCGTCATGCGCCTCGAGGAAGTGCGGATCGTTCTCCAGCGCCCGGGACAGGTCGAACGCACCGCGATCGAGCACCTCGGACAGCGCCACGCTGGCGCGTGTGGTGCGATGGATTCGTGCCGCCGGGTTGATGGCGCGGATCGTCGCCTCCACCTTGCTCAGCTCTTCGGGGGTGACGAGATCGGTCTTGTTGAGTACGACGACATCGGCAAAGGCGATCTGGTCCTCGGCCTCGCGGGAATCCTTCAGACGCAGCGGCAGGTGCTTGGCGTCGACCAGCGCCACCACCGCATCGAGCCTGGTCTTGGAACGCACGTCGTCGTCCATGAAGAAGGTCTGCGCCACCGGCACGGGATCGGCGAGGCCTGTGGTCTCGACGAGGATGGCGTCGAAGCGGCCAGGCCTGCGCATCAGGCCTTCGACGACGCGGATCAGGTCGCCGCGCACGGTGCAGCAGACGCAGCCATTGTTCATCTCGTAGATTTCCTCGTCGGATTCCACGATCAGCTCGTTGTCGATGCCGATCTCGCCGAATTCATTGACGATGACGGCGTAGCGCTTGCCATGGTTTTCCGAAAGGATGCGGTTGAGCAGTGTCGTCTTGCCGGCGCCGAGATAGCCGGTGAGGACGGTTACGGGGATCTGCGTCTGTGCGTCGCTCATATTGTGCCTCGAATAGGGATTGTCGGCTCCATATAGGATGTGTGCTCGGCTTTTGCACGAGGCAAACCGGTGGGCCAAAGAGGGGCTGGTATTGCCGAACTTTCCTCACATTACCGAACTTTCATTGGCGCCGCCTGACAGCGGGCCCTAGATAGGCGGGGTCATTTGCGGAGCTGTTCGCGTTGAAGAGGCGCCAGATGTCCGACAAGTCGTTGCCACTAAGCCGTCGGCAGGCGCTCGGTCTCGTTGCGGTTACCGCTGGCGGCATATTCCTGCCCGCCGGTGCAAGGGCCGGGCAGGTTTCGCCCTATGCCGGGCTTGCTTTGTTCGAAGCCGGTGCCGGCGTCTGCGCCATCACGCCCGAGGTCACCGAAGGGCCGTTCTATTTCGACCCGAAGCTCGAACGCGCCGATATCACCGAGGGCAAGAAGGGCATCGGCCTCAATGTGCGGCTGCAAATCGTCGACGCCGCCTGCCAGCCGCTTCCCGGCGCACGCGTCGATATCTGGCATTGCGACGCCCAAGGCAGCTATTCCGGCTATCCCGGACAGGGCGACGGGCAGGATATCGACACGTCCGGCCAGAGCTTTCTCCGCGGCTGGCAGAGAACCGATGAAAGCGGCATCGCTTCTTTCGCCACCATCTATCCCGGCTGGTATCGCGGCCGCACCACCCACATCCATTTCAAGATCTTCCCCGACGACCGCTCGGTGATGACCGGCCAGATGTTCTTCCCCGACAGCCTCAGCGAGCAGATATTCGCCACCGTCGCGCCTTATAAAGATCGCCCCGGCAAACGCGATACATCGAACGCGCGGGACGGCATTGCGCGGCAGGCCGGGCCGCTGTCGCAGGCAGCGCTGCGGGAAATGGCGGACGCCTATCAGGCGTTGATGGTGGTCGCGGTGAAAGCCGGTTGAGAACACCTCGTCACGTCCCCATCCAGCCATTGCGGAAAGTCGTTTGTCATCTAACTGAAATAAACATCTGGCATTAGCCACGGCGAACACCGCGAAGCTTGCCGGCAAAGCTATTTTCCGAGCCGGAATGTTTTCGATCGTCATTGCCAATCGGCGGCCTGCTTCTATGCTGTCCGCTCCGGTTCGGCCGAGGAGGGATGAGCATGGCCAAGGCGGACAAGACTGCAACAATGAGCCGGCTGCATTCGGCGGCGCGGCTGGCGCGCACGGCGCTCGCCGCCCGGCTTCTGGCGCATGGTTTCTATGCCGGCCAGGACCAGATCATGCTGGCGCTCGACCGCGAGGACGGGCAGACGCCCGGCAACCTTGCCGGCCGCCTCGGCGTGCGTCCGCCGACCATCACCAAGACCATCAACCGGCTGCAGGCGCAGGGCTTTCTGGAGAAGCGGGCCTCGTCCGCCGATGCCCGCCAGGCGCATATTTTCCTCACCGACACCGGCCGCGAAATTATCCACGCCATCGAGAAGTCGGTGAAGAAGACCGAAAAGCAGGCATTGAAGGGTCTCGACAAGAAGGATCAGAAAGCGCTGTTCAAGCTGCTTGCCCGCGTCGAGGCGAACCTGTCGAACGGCGAAATGGTGCTCCCAGATGACGAACTGGATATCGAGGACAAGATGCTTGAATAAGGTCACGCGTTCGCCGCTGACGGCCGTCGCGTCAGTGCCGACCAGCGTCCCGGTGTGACGCCGAACGCCTTTTTGAAATGCCGATTGAAATGGCTTTGGTCACTGAAGCCGGCTGCGATGGCGATTTGCGCCAGTGGCTCGTCGGCTTCGATCATCCGACGGGCTCGTTGAAGCCGGCGCATCAACAGGAACCGGTGCGGGCTGGTGGAGAAGGTGGCGCGGAAATGCCGCGACAGGGCATAACGGTCCAATCCGGTTATCGCCTCCAATTCATCCGAACGTACGATCCGCGCGACATTTTCCTCCAGATAGTCGCGCGCCAGGCTGGCGGCGCGCCACGCAGTTTTCGCTACCGGTTTCGTCGGCTGACCGGCGTGCCGGGCCAAGCTTTGCATAAGCTGCGTCATGAAATCGACGACAAACAGCTCGTCCAGTTCCTGATTCAACGGCCCGAGCGCCGAAAGCAGCGTCGCCCGGAGATCGCGGTCTGTCACCACGGCATTCCCGACGAATGGTAGTGATCCGCCGCCGAGACAATCGAGCATCAGGGACGGCTCCAAATAGAGCATTCTGTATCGCAAGCCGTCTTCGGTGCCGGCACCGCCATCGTGCAGTTCGTCGGGATGAAGGATAATGATCTGGCCAGGCAGGCTCTGATGCGTTTGGCCGCGATAGCGGAAGCGCTGCACGCCATAAAGCGTCACCCCGATCGCATAGGTGTCGTGGCGATGGAGATCGAAGGCATTGCCGTGGAACCGGGCCTCGATGCGTTCCATCCCGGCAGCACCGGGTGCCGGTACGATGCAGTTCTCGGCTGCATCCACGCACAAACGTCCAAGACCCTGAAAGGCTTCCCGGTCTAGATCGTGCGCCATCGCTTCACTCGCAGCCTCGGATTGGCCCCCTTTTCGGATTGGAAACTGTCGCATGTTCGATACGAAATTTGCAATCGTGCTCAAGGATGATCTTCCCGTCTGGCAAAAGCTCAATGTCACCGCCTTTCTGACCAGCGGCATCGTCGCGCAATTTCCCGACATTATCGGCCACCCCTACCGTGATCGCGCCGGCAATATCTACAACCCGCTGTCGATCCAGCCGGTCATCGTGCTTTCGGCGGACGGCCAGACGCTCGGCGCGATCCAGCGGCGGGCGCTGGAGCGTGGTGTGACGGTTTCGCTCTATGTCGAGGATATGTTTTCGACCGGGTATGATCTGGCCAACCGCGCCGTCTTTGCCGAATTTGCGCCGGAGGATGCCAAGGTGGTCGGCATCGCGCTTCGCGCCGAAAAGAAGCTCGTCGACAAGATCACCAAGGGCGCCCGCATGCACGCCTGAGTCGTCGGCCACTAGGTCGGCCACTGGGAAACAAACTGAGCCTGTCGGCGGCTGTCGTTGTGCCAGACTGTTTTGGCTTGCCCGCAGGCGACAATTGCCGCATTGGTGAGGGACCGCCTTGCTTCCCGTCCGGCCTGAAATTGAATGCTCCCCCAAGACAAGACGAAAGCGCGACATCGCCGGCGGCGATCCTGTGCATGCTTTCCGTCTATGTGTTTTTCACCTTCCTCGACACCAGCAGCAAGTACCTTGTGCTGGCCGGCGTCTCGGCGCTGATCGTCGCCTGGACCCGCTTCGCGGTCCATGTGCTGATCGTCGGCGTCTTTCTGCACGGATGGCGTGAGCCGCTGCGCTTTCGTCCCGCCAACCTGCCGGCGCATCTCACGCGCGGTCTGCTCCTGTTCGGATCGACGATATGCAACATTCTCGCGCTGCGGACGCTGCAGCTGGCGGAAACCACCTCGATCTACTTCTTCGGCCCGATGGTGATCACCGCGCTTGCCGGTCCGTTGCTAGGGGAATGGGCCGGCTGGCGGCGTTGGCTGGCGATCATGAGCGGCTTTGTCGGCGTCCTCATCATCACCCGGCCGGGCATCGGGGTTTTTGGCGTCGGCCATCTCTTTGCGCTCGGCTCGATGCTATCGAATAGTTTCTACGTCATCATGACGCGCCGCATGTCGGCTACGGAAACCTCGGAAAGCCTCATCCTGTTTTCGGCGCTGGCGCCGGCCGTGCTGCTGCTGCCGACACTGCCGTTTTCGCCTTCGCTGCCGCAGGATGGCTGGCACTGGTTCATATTGCTGATGCTTGGCGTCTTCGGCGCCATCGGTCATTGGCTTCTTGTGCAGGCCTATCGCCTTGCCACCACCACGGCCCTGGCTCCCTATCCCTATTCGCAGATGATCTGGATGATCATCTCCGGCCTGATCGTCTTCAACCAGTTTCCCGATCGCTGGACGCTGGTCGGTGCCACAGTCATCGTCGCCAGCGGCCTCTACATCGTTCACCGCGAGCACCGGCTTCGCTTGCGCAACCGCGCGACGCTGGACGCGGAGGCGGAAGCGCTGGCAAAAAAACTTTGATTTGCGCGGGATCGATGGCATAAGAGCCGGCCTTTAAACAGTTTAAATTGCTTCGGGAGCGCAGGCCGCTGGCACAGAAGATCAAGCTTTCCACCATCGCGGATGCGCTCGGCGTGTCCACGGCCACGGTCTCGCTGGCCTTGCGCGACAGCCCGCTGGTCGCCGGCGGCACCCGCGATCGCATCAAGGAACATGCCCGCGCCATCGGCTATATCTACAACCGCCGCGCCGCCAGCCTGCGCACCTCGCGCTCGGGTATTGTCGGCGTCGTCGTCCATGACATCATGAACCCGTTCTTTGCCGAGATATTGCGTTCGATCGAGAGCGAACTCGACCGCAGCCGGCAAACCTTCATCCTGTCGAACCACTACGACCAGCTCGAGAAACAACGCACCTTCATCGACACGCTTCTGCAACTCGGCGCCGACGGCGTCATCATGTCGCCGGCCATCGGCACGCCGCCCGAAGACATAATCATGGCCGAGGAGAACGGTCTCCCGGCAGTGCTGATTGCACGCACCGTCGAAGGTGCCGACGTGCCGGTGTTTCGCGGCGACGATGCCTATGGCACCGGGCTTGCTACCAATCATCTGATCTCGCTTGGCCACAAGCGCATCGCAATGATCGGCGGTACCGACCAGACCTCGACCGGCCGCGACCGCTATCAGGGATATGTCAACGCCATGGAGGCGGCAGGGCTTGAGGTCAGGCCGTCCTGGCGCATCGCCGGCCCGCGCACCAAGCAGGCCGGCTTCGAGGCTGCCGGGCAGTTCCTGGCGCTGAAGGACAGGCCGACCGCGGCCTGCTGCTGGAATGACCTCGTCGCCATCGGCCTGATGAACGGCATCGCGCGCGCTGGTCTGGTGCCGGGCATCGACATCTCCGTTACCGGCTATGACGACCTCGAGGAGGCGGCGATCGCGACGCCTGCGCTAACCACCGTCTGGAACGGCCAGCGCGAGGTTGGCCGCCGCGCCGCCAGCGCGCTGCTCGACAAACTCAACGGACAGACGGTGCGGCCGTCGCAGGAACTGATCAAGCCGGAACTGCATGTGCGCCAGTCGACCGGCAAACCGGTGGAACGTGCATGACAAAAACCAAACAGCAAGCTGTCGCCATTCTGGTGCCGGGCCAGTTCAACGATCATGCGGTCGGCCGCATCGACGGGGTGTTCAGCCGCGTCCGGATCGAACGCGCCGATCCGTCGCTGGTCACCGACGAGATGCGCCTTACGGTGCGCGGCATAGCCGCCTTTGGCGGCATAAGCGCCGCGTTAATGGACGCGCTGCCAAAGCTCGAGATTATCGCCAATTTCGGCGTCGGCTATGATTCGGTCGATGTCCGCCACGCCGCACAGCGCGGCATCATGGTCACCAACACACCGGATGTGCTGACCGAAGAGGTCGCCGATACGGCGCTCGGCCTGTTGATCAATACCATCCGCGAACTGCCGCGCGCCGAGGCCTGGCTACGCCACGGAAGCTGGCTGCGCAACGGCAACTATCCGCTGAGCCGGCTGACCTTGCGCGGGCGCCATGTCGGTATCTTTGGCATGGGCCGCATCGGCCTCGCCATTGCCCGCCGGCTCGACGCTTTTGGGCTGCCCATTGCCTATCACAACCGGCGCCGCGTCGAAGGCCTGTCCTATGACTATCACCCGACGCTGAAAGGTCTCGCCGAGGCGGTCGACACACTGATCTCGGTGGCGCCCGGCGGGGCTTCGACGGAAAAGGCCGTCAATGCCGAAATTCTCTCGGCTCTTGGGCCGAACGGCGTCTTTGTCAACATCGGCCGGGGCAGCACGGTCGACGAACCAGCCCTTGCCGCCGCACTTGCCAGCGGCAGCATCGCCGCTGCCGGGCTAGACGTCTTTGCCGACGAGCCGAATGTGCCAGCGGCGTTGCTTGCCGCGCCCAACACCTCGCTTTTGCCGCATGTCGGCTCAGCCTCGCAGCACACCCGCCGCGCCATGGCGGACCTGTGCGTCGACAATCTGGTCTCGTGGTTTTCGCAGCGAAAGGCGCTGACGCCGGTGCCGGAGACGGCAAATGTCAAGGCAAGGCCGTAAGCGGGCTGCCATATCTATTAACTTCAGCTTAACCCTTCGGAATCATTCTGGTCCCTTCGCGGTGTATGTCCGCCTGACAGGACATGACAGCAAGATGAAGCGCGCCTCCCTGATCTCTTCGAACCGGCGCGCTTGAAATGCGCGGAGAACCAGGATGAAGACGCTTCCTGCATTGATGGCAGTCGCTGTGCTGTTCGGCAGCGCCCAGCTGTTTTACGCCGGTAGCGGTGAAAGCCGTGCAGCCAGTGAGTCACCGCCTTCATCCGGCAACTACAGGCTGGTAGCCCATGGCGACGAGGGGTCTTGTGCGGTCAGCCGCGGCGCCGAGATTTCGCAAGGTCTGTCGCTGTTGACGGTCGCAGCAAATTGCCGCCGGGTGTTGCCCGGCGTCGAGCAGGCGAAGTTCTGGCGAGAGCAGGATGACGGCACGGTCACCTTCAGCGCCAACGGCACCGATCCGATCGTCATGTTCTCAGTCGCCGACGGCGATGGTTACGAATCCTACGCGCCGGCGCTGCCGCTGCTGACGCTGGCGTCGGCCGGCAACTAGCGAGCGCGGCAGGACTATTCCGCGGCTGCGCGCGCACCCGATTTCGCCGCCTGATGCAGGCGCACCGCATCGCCGAATGCGCGAAATATCTTTACCGAGATACTGTCCGATTTGACCCAGTATTCGGGATGCCACTGGACGCCGACGGCGAAAGCCCGTGCATCGCGCACCGAAACCGCCTCGACAGTGCCGTCGGCGGCGACCGCTTCGACCTGCAGCTTTGGGCCAAGCCGGTCGATGGCCTGGCGATGCACCGAATTGACCATGATGTCGCCGGCGCCGAAGACCCCGGCCAGGCAGCTGCCGGGTTTTATCGCCACGCTCTGGCGGATGGCGAAGCGTTCGTCCTGATTGTCGCTTGCCGGCGCACGATGATCGAGCGAACCGGCGCGTTCCTGGATTTCGGTGGCCAGCGTGCCACCCAGCGCCACATTCATCTCCTGGATGCCGCGGCAGATGGCGAGCAATGGCACCCCGCGCTCCACCGCCCGGCGGATCAGCGGCAGCGTGGTGGCGTCGCGGGCGGGGTCGTAGGGACCATTGGCTTCGCTGGCGTCACCGCCATAGAGCGAGGGATGAACGTTCGATTTGGAGCCGGTGACCATGACGCCGTCGACGGCGGAAAGCAGTTCGTCGAAGTCGAGCCGGTCGGCGAAGGATGGTACCAGCAGCGGGAACACGCCTGCACCCGAAAGCGCCGCTTCGAGATATTGCTGTGGCGCGGCATGCCAGGTGTAATTGTCGAACTGGCGGACATCGGTCGATACGGCGACGAGCGGCTGGTGCATTTGGTCCGGATCCCATCGGGTGCAACGAATTATCTGCCTGCAAAATAGGCGATCCGAAGGCGCATTTCCATGGCAAGTTTCGGCGTGTCGCGTAGGCCAGTTAATCGACCTTAGACTATAGTTGCAAGATCTGGCCCAACGCCGTGAATTTCCCCGAAATGCGGCGCTCAAACCGGGCTACCGTGCTGGACTCGACTCCTTGCCTGTGTATTGTCGGCTCGAAGCCGATCCGGGCGCCGAAGTGTCCCGAATGTCGGTCAGTGGATCCAAAAGGGAGGAACTTCATGGATCGTCGTTCGTTCATCCGCAAGGCCGGCACCACCGGTTTCGGCGCTGCGGCCGCTGCCGCGACACTTGCCGCGCCGGCCATCGCCCAGTCCAATCCGAAAGTGACCTGGCGACTGGCGTCGTCCTTCCCGAAGTCGCTCGATACGATCTATGGCGGCGCCGAAGTGTTTTCCAAGATGCTGTCGGAGGCGACCGACGGCAACTTCCAGGTCCAGGTCTTCGCCTCCGGCGAACTCGTTCCCGGCCTGCAGGCCGCCGATGCCACCACAGCCGGCACGGTCGAGGCCTGCCATACCGTGGCATACTATTACTGGGGCAAGGACCCGACGTGGGCGCTGGGAGCGGCGGTTCCGTTTTCGCTCAACGCGCGCGGCATCAACGCCTGGCACTATCATGGCGGCGGCATCGATCTGTTCAACGAGTTCCTGGCGACGCAGGGTCTGTTCGGGCTGCCGGGCGGCAATACCGGCGTGCAGATGGGTGGCTGGTTCCGCAAGGAGATCAAAACGGTCGCCGACCTTTCCGGCCTCAAGATGCGTATCGGTGGTTTTGCCGGCAAAGTGGTGCAAAGGCTCGGGGTGGTTCCGCAGCAGATCGCCGGTGGCGACATTTATCCGGCGTTGGAAAAAGGCACGATCGACGCCGCCGAATGGGTCGGCCCTTACGACGACGAGAAGCTCGGCTTCTATAAGGTTGCGCCCTATTACTACTATCCCGGCTGGTGGGAAGGTGGACCGACCGTCCATCTGATGTTCAACAAGGCGAAATACGACGAACTTTCGCCGGCTTACAAGTCGCTGGTGCACACTGCCGCCCAGGCGGCCGATGCCAACATGCTGCAGAAATACGACTACCTCAACCCGGCGGCGGTGAAGCGGCTGGTTGCCGGCGGTGCCAAGTTGAGCCCATTCAGCCAGGAGATCATGGCCGCCTGTTTCGAAAAGGCCAACGAAGTCTATGCCGAGATGGAAGCCTCGAACGCGCCGTTCAAGAAGATCTGGGATTCGATCAAGGCGTTCCGCAAGGAGCATTATCTCTGGGCGCAGGTGGCCGAGTACAACTATGACACCTTCATGATGGTCCAGCAGCGCAACAGCAAGCTCTAGAACATTCTGCGACGCCGAGTGGCTCCACTCGGCGTCGCAGAATGGGCTAAAACAAAGCGGATGCCCGGTTTTATTTGAATGCATTCCGCTCCAGGAAGACGTGGTTCTTGTCAAAGAACCCTGAGCACGCCCCGTGTTCCTTCCTGTCAGCCTCGGACGCACTGACTTCCACCGGTATTCCCGCCCGGAGCATGGCAATCGAACACTGTCGACTTGATGCGGCCACGCATCAGTTGCTGGACCTCACCCGGTTGTAGGCCGGCGTCGGCATAGGTGGCGGGGTCGCCTTTCCCCGGCTTCATCAGCCCGGCTTTATCAGATTGAGGATGAAGCCATCGATGCGACGCAGAACCGCGAAGCCTGGCGGTGGCAACTGGCCCGATGGATCAGCTCTGAGGCACTACCAGGACTTTGACCTCACCTGGCGCCGGCGGGTTGGCAATGATCGCCACCGCCTCGTCGAGGCTGACTTGTCGTGATATCAGCCGATCTACTTCGATCGCCCCCGAGGCGATAAGATCGGCGGCCCGGCGATGGGTAAAGGGGTTGAGGAAGGAACCCAGGACCTTCAACTCACGGAATAGGAGATCGAACGGTTCGAACGCCACTTTCATGCCTTGCGGCATCACGCCGACGACGACGACGGTGCCGCCCGCTTTGGCCAGCCGCATCGCCTGCTCAACAGTGTCTTTCACGCCGGCGCATTCGAACACCACGTCGACGCCGCCCGGCATCAAACCCGACCGGCCGACGATCGCATCGATGACATCGAAGGCGCTGGGATCGAGCGTCGCCGTTGCGCCAAATTGCTCGGCAAGAGCCCGCCGCGAGGCCTGACGGGTCGACAAGATAATGGTCGTCGCACCGGCGAGCTTTGCCAGCTGAACGGTGAGCAGGCCGATCACGCCGCCGCCGAGCACCGCGACCGACGAGCCTGGTTTGATCGCGGCAAGGTCCACGCCATGCAGGCAGCAGCCGAGCGGCTCGCAGAAAGCACCATGCGTAGGCTTCAGATCGCCTGGCAAGACGAAGGCCTGTTTCTGTGGCAGGACAAGATATTCGGCAAAGCCGCCATCGCAATGGATGCCGATGGCGCGTAGATTGCCGCAGAGATTGACCCGGCCGGCCTGACAATGCTCGCATCGGCCACAGGCAATGTTGGGATCGCCGGTGACGCGGTCGCCGACGGAAAAGCCGGATACGCCAGGTCCGACCGCCTCGACGATGCCGGAGAATTCATGCCCGAGCGTCACCGGCGGCGTGCACGGGAATTCACCATGGAAAAGATGCCTGTCGGTGCCGCAGACGCCGCACGCCTCGATGCGCACCAGCAGATCGTTCGGCCCGGCGGTCGGTTTCTCGGCCTCGCACACGGCGAGGCTGCCCACTCGCTCCAACCGAACCGCCTTCATGGCTGCCGGGCCTTCCTCAGTTGAAACTCGGTGGTTGCGACAGATCGATCGCCGGCGCCGCCGGTTTCGCGGGCGGCTTTTCGTCGAAGCTCGGCGGCTGCGACAAATCCGGTGTGGAAGGTGAGGCTGGGGCAGTGCCGCCGTTGGCCGGCGGCGTGCCAAGCGGCGACAAGCCGATGCCAGGCGTTTCCGGCACCTGGTAGTTGATGGTGCCAGGATCGACGACAGTGCCTTTGTAGTGCATCACCATCTGCGGGAAGGCGATGGTCAGGCCGATCATGATCACCTGGATGCAGACGAAGGGCACTGCGCCCCAATAGATCTGCCCTGTGGTGACGGGCGCGATCTGCTTGCCGGTGAGTCGGTCGAGATAGGGCACGCGCGCGGCGACCGAGCGCAGATAAAACAGCGCGAAACCGAAGGGCGGATGCATGAAGGAGGTCTGCATGTTGACGCCCAAAAGCACGCCAAACCAGATCAGGTCGATGCCGAGTTTGTCAGCCGCTGGCGCCAAAAGCGGCACGATGATGAAGGCAAGCTCGAAAAAGTCGAGGAAGAAGGCGAGCACGAAGACGAGGATGTTGACGCCAATCAGGAAACCGACTTCACCGCCCGGCAGCGACGTCAACAGGTGCTCGACCCAGATGTGGCCATTGACGCCGTAGAAGGTCAGCGAGAACACCCGCGCGCCGATCAGGATGAACAGAACGAAGGACGACAGCCTGGTCGTCGAGGCCAGCGCCTGCTTGACCACGTCGAGCGACAGCCGCCCCTTCATCGCCGCCATTGCCAGCGCGCCGACGGCGCCCATGGCGCCGCCTTCCGTCGGCGTGGCGATGCCAAGGAAGATGGTGCCCAGCACCAGGAAGATCAGCGCCAGCGGCGGGATCAGCACGATGATCACCTGCTGTGCCAGTCTGGACATCAGGCTGATCTTCAGGCGCTGGTCGACGATCGCCACGACATAGATGAAGATGACGCCGATGGTGGCGCCGAGGATATCGGCGTTGCCGCCATGGTTCGGCGCAAGGTAGCGATACGCCGCATAGGAAACCACCACCGCCGCCAGCAGCGCCGCCAGCAGCGACAGCACGCCGTGGCCGAGCGTGCGGGCCTCCAGCGGCAGGGCCGGCATCGACTTCGGCCGGAAGATCGACATGAGCAGAATGTAGAGCATGTAGATGCCGGTCAAAATGAGCCCGGGGATCAGCGCTCCCTTATACATATCGCCGACCGAGCGGCCGAGCTGGTCGGCCAGGACGATCAGCACCAGTGACGGCGGGATGATCTGGGCGAGCGTCCCGGACGCGGCAATGACGCCGGATGCCAGCCGCCGGTCGTAGCCGTAGCGCAGCATGATCGGCAGCGAAATCAGACCCATGGCAATGACGGAGGCCGCCACCACGCCGGTCGTCGCGGCGAGCAGCGCGCCGACGAAAATCACAGCATAGGCGAGGCCACCACGGACAGGTCCGAACAACTGGCCGATCGTGTCGAGCAGGTCTTCGGCCATGCCGGATCGTTCGAGCACGATGCCCATGAAGGTGAAGAACGGGATCGCCAGCAGCGTATCGTTCGACATCACCCGGCTGCCATAGAAATTATCCGGCAACGCGTGCAGCAACGGCCAGGCGAGATTGATCGAGCCGCCCGAATAGGGCGACAGAAGCACGCCGATGAAGAAGAACATCAGGCCGTTGGCGGCGAGCGAGAAGGCGACGGGATAGCCGATCAGCAGGAAGACGACCAGCGAGGCGAACATGATCGGCGCCATGTTCTGGGCGATGAACTCGATCACGAGCGCACCTCTTCGACGAGCGCCTTGGCTTCTAGCTCGGCCTGCTCATGCACCGATATGAACGGAGTGGGATCGTCCATCTGACCGCGCATGATGGCGATTTTCTTGATGATTTCTGAAATGCCCTGCAGCGCGAGCAGAAAAAAGCCGACCAGCAGGATCGCCTTCGCCGGCCAGATGATCAGCCCGCCGGAATTGTTCGACATCTCCCCGCTGCGATACGACAGCGACACATAGGGAACGAAATAGACCACCATCAACGTCACGAACGGCATCAGGAAGAAGACGTGACCGAAAAGGTCGATCCAGTGCTGCACGCGGCGCGAGAACATGCCGTAGACGATATCGATGCGGATATGGTCGTTCTGCTTCAGCGTGTAGGCGGCGGCCAGCATGAAGGCGGCGCCGAACAGATACCATTGCAATTCCAGCCAGGCGTTCGAGGACATGTCGAACACCTTGCGGATGACGGCGTTGGCGGCGCTTACCAGGATCGCCAGCAGGATCAGCCACGAAACCCATTTGCCGATGAATTCGTTCAAACGGTCAATGGTTCTGGAAAGAGCGAGAAGCCCTGCCATGCATTCCTCCCTTGTGTCAGAGCGCGGCGGTTCCCTGTCCGTCGCGTCGCTGTGGACCAACGGTATGCAGTGCGTGGTCCGGCGGGTCAACACGGGACAGCCCGCATAAACACAGTTGTGAGATGACGGGCGGCAAAATGCTGCCGCATCCTTTGCATGTCCAAGGACATGCGGCGCTTTCACCCAAGCAAAGTCGGGTGCGGCTCAGGCGATCTTCTGTTGGTCGCGGCCGGCGCCGATCAGCACAAGCATGGCGACGAGGAACAGGTACATCCAGCCGTCCCGCCATTCGAGCGGAAAATAGCCGGCCCATAGCGATTCGGCCATGCCGAAAGCGGCGGCGCCCAGTGCCGCCCGCAAAGGCGAAAGATAGCCGCCAACTGCGGTCACGAACAGGATTTTCAACCCGTAGACCAACCCTGTGCCGAAGCTGATGTTACCGTAGTAGAAGGCGGCGAGCACGCCAGCCAGTGCCGCGCAAAGGCCGCCGAAAAGCACCGCACGCCGAAACACCGCACGGACATCGACGCCGCACATCGCAGCCGCCTTGGGATCGTCGGATACGGCGCGCCAGCTCCGGCCGAAGCTCGAATATGCGAAGCCCCAAGCAGCCAGCGCTATGGCCGCCAGTACGGCGGCGCAATCGAGCAATTGGATCAGCGTCAACGTCGCCTTGAAGCTGGCATTCTGCGCGAAGACGATGGTCTGGGCCAGCATTGGCGGCAACCATAGGTCATGGGTATCGGCGGCGATGCGGCTGGCTTCCGACAAGACCAGCAATATGCCGAGCGTCGTCACCACGATGGCGTTGGGCGAGCGGTCGGCCAGCGGTTCGAAGATACTTCGCGACAGGACATGGCTGAGCAGCGCCGCATAAAGGAATGCCGCAGCTACGCCGAGCGCGACCGATGCAAACAGCGTCAGCCACAGCGCCTGATAGCCGAACGCCGCGGTGAGGATCATCGTATGCCCGCAAAAGGCGAACAGCGCGCCATAGGCAAGATTGGTACGGTGCAGGATGCCGTTGGTCAGCACGTAGCCGAAGGCAAGCAATGCGTAGAGCGCGCCCGAATGCAGCCCGTTCAGAACCTGCTGGAAGAAATAGAGCATGCAAGACCCTCTATGCATGCCCCGCAATCGGGGCAGAGGTTTGGGACGAACGATATTCTCAGTACGGCGATCGCCTCAGTGACGAGCGTTGCACCCGGAATCTAACTTGTCAAACGCGAGTTATCAGTTAGATTCGCCATATGACAGTATCCTGGACTCCGCACCGCTTTACCGGTGGCATGCTGGCGCTCGATACGGCGAACACCGTCGTTTTGCGGAACGATCCGGAGAAAACTTTCGACCGTTTCGACGATCCGGCCGAGATCGCCCGCTTTGCCGAAGCGGCGAGTGCCTTTCGCGCCGCCTAGCGGGGCGGCAGGCGGCTCGTAGCGCCGGCGCCTGAAAAGATCGCACCGGTGGTGCTGTCGATTCGCGAGACGACCGATCGGCTGTTTCGCGGCGCGGTATCGAAAGGTGCGATCGACACCGCCGATATGCCTGAATTCCTGGAAGCCTGCGCCGACGGCCTCGCCCATGGCCACACCGAAATCGGCACGCCTGGAAAACCGTTCGGTGATCCGGCAACGCCGATCGCCTTCGAGGCGGCGCTCGCGGTCTCGGCGCTGTCGCTGCTGCGTAGCGACACCATCGCCAGGCTGCGGATATGTCCGAACTGCAGCTGGCTGTTTGTCGACAAAAGCCGCAATTCCAGCCGCCTCTGGTGCGACATGGCGGTGTGCGGCAACCGCCAGAAGGCAAACCGACACTATCGCCGCCGGACCGCGGCCAGGGAGGTCACCAATGTCTAGAAGATTCTCACGCGCGATGATTGTCGTCGCGGCGTTGTTCGCGGCGGCCGCGCTCGGCGCCTGCCGTGATTCCGGCAAGGACCAGCTGTTCGCCATTTCCGGGAAGCTGTTCGAGTTCAACTACCGGCTGGGTATCGCCACCTATGTCATCACCCTCAATCCGCTGCGGCCGGTGGGTGAGGGGCAGGTCGCTGTGGTCTCCTTCCAGAACCCGGCCGGTGGTGATCCGATCATCGTCACCCAGAAAATATGGCCGAAGCTGCCGCATGTGACGCTCACCAGCCCGCCGCTTACCTGCGTTGTCAAGGACAAGCCCTATGCGGTGTCGATCCGCATCGAGGATTCCAGCGGCAAGTTGCTGCAGAGTTTCGCGACCACTCTGACGTCCTCGCTCGACCAGTCGGTCCTGCCCGACCGGCCTCTGGTGGTCGGGCCAGTCTACGAGCTCAACAAGGACTTGGCCGGCCATGTCGACGGCAAGCTGCCCGGTGAACCGAAGCCCAGTTGCCCAAAGGCTGCATGATGCATCACCAGCGGCACTGACCGCCGCCGGAATTTTTCATGCTCGGCCATCCTCCCCGACAGGCGTTTCGTGGCGCCACACGGCCGCGCACGGATCGTTTGTTGCGGACCGCCTGGCACCTTCGATTTTGTTTGACCTCCCCGGCAAGGGAAGAAAGACTGTGGGCACTCGACTCCGACGTTGGCCGCGCACCACCAGGCGCGGCCTCCGCACAGGAAATGCCTGATGACGCTGCACAATGTCGCGCTCGACGACAAGTTCGACCTGGCAAAGGAGCGCATCTTCCTGTCGGGTGCCCAGGCAGTCATCCGCATGCTTCTGATGCAGCGCGAGCGCGACCGCCGGGCTGGCCTGAACACCGCCGGTTTCGTCTCCGGCTATCGCGGCTCGCCGCTCGGCGGCCTCGACATGCAGCTGTGGAAGGCCAGGAACCAGCTCGCGCAGTCGGACATCGTCTTCCAGCCCGGTCTCAACGAGGAGCTCGCCGCCACCGCCTGCTGGGGCTCGCAGCAGGCCGAATTGCTGGGCGAGGGTACCCATGACGGCGTTTTTTCGGTCTGGTACGGCAAGGGTCCGGGCGTCGACCGCTCCGGCGACGTGTTCCGCCACGCCAATCTCGCCGGGTCGTCGAAACATGGCGGCGTGCTGGCCCTGATGGGTGACGACCACATGGCCGAATCCTCGACCAACGCGCATGCCACCGAGTTCCTGTTCGTCGACACCATGGTGCCGATCCTTAATCCGGCCGGCGTCCAGGAGATCATCGACTACGGCCTCTACGGCTTTGCCATGTCGCGTTTTGCCGGCACCTGGGCGGCGATCAAATGCGTCAAGGACAACATCGAATCGACGGCCTCGGTCGATGCCGCGCTCGAACGGCTGAACATCATCGTGCCGGACTTCGACATGCCGCCCGGCGGCCTCAATATCCGTAACGAGATCGACATGCTCGGCCAGGAGGAGCGGCTGCATGAACACAAGCGCGCCGCCGCTTCGGCCTTCATCCACGCCAATGGGCTGAACCGGATCGTCTATTCGGGCGGCAGCAGCGCCAAGCTTGGCATCGTCACCATCGGCAAGAGTTATCTCGATGTTCGCCAGGCGCTGGAGGATATCGGCATCGACGAAGCGGCCGCCAGTCGCATCGGTATCAGGCTGTTCAAGGTCGGCTGCCCGTGGCCGCTCGACCTGCAGCACATCGCCGACTTTGCTCGCGGCCTCGATACCATCGTCGTCGTCGAGGAGAAACGCTCGCTGATCGAGGTGCAACTGCGCGAGAACCTTTACGGCACCGCGACGCAGCCGATCATCGTCGGCAAGAAGGACGAGCGCGGCGACTGGCTGTTCCCGGCCAAGGGCGCGCTCGACCCCAACGATATTGCCATCGCGCTCGGCGAGAGGATTTTGCGAACGATCGGCCCGTCGGAAGAAATCGCCGCGCGGGTGGCGAAGTTGCGCCAGTTCCAGGCGATGCTGGCCGACACGTCAGACATCGCCTCGCGCACGCCCTTCTTCTGCTCCGGCTGCCCACACAATTCCTCGACCAAGGTGCCGGACGGCTCGCTCGCCGCCGCCGGAATCGGCTGTCATTTCATGGCGCTGTGGATGGACCGCAACACCGTCGGCTTCACCGCCATGGGCGGCGAGGGCGCGCAGTGGGTCGGCCAGGCGCCGTTCTCGAAGCGCGAGCACATCTTCCAGAATCTGGGCGATGGCACTTACAACCACTCGGGTGTGCTGGCGATCCGCTTCGCGCTGTCGACCGACGCCAACATCACCTACAAGATCCTCTACAATGACGCCGTCGCGATGACCGGCGGGCAACCGCACGAGGGCGGCCTGACGGTGGACATGATCGCAAGGCAGGTGCGCGCCGAGGGCGTGGAGCGCATCGCCATCGTCACCGACGAGCCGGACAAATATACCGGCAAGGTGGAATTTCCCGCCGGCGCCACCATCCATCACCGCGACGACCTCGATCTCGTCCAGCGCGAGTTGCGTTCGGTCAAAGGCGTCTCGGTGCTGCTCTACGACCAGACCTGCGCCGCCGAGAAGCGTCGCCGCCGCAAGCGCGGCACCTTCCCCGATCCCGACAAGCGTATCTTCATCAACGAGCTGGTCTGCGAAGGCTGCGGCGATTGCGGCGTGCAGTCGAATTGCGTCTCGATCCAGCCGGTCGAGACCGAATTCGGCCGCAAGCGCAAGATCGACCAGTCGAGTTGCAACAAGGACTTCTCGTGCGTCAACGGTTTCTGCCCCTCCTTCGTCACCGTCCACGGCGCCAAAATCAGGAAAGCCGAAGGCATAGCCGGCGCGGCCGACCCGCTCGCGGGGGTGCCGGCGCCGGCGCAATTTACGCTCGGTGAACAAGGCTGGGCGGCGATCATCGACGGTGTCGGCGGCACCGGCGTCGTCACAATAGGCGCGGTGCTCGGCATGGCCGCGCACTTGGAAGGCAAGGGCTGCGGCATGATCGACATGGCCGGCCTCGCCCAGAAGGGCGGCTCGGTGTTCACCCATGTCCGCATCGCCCGCACGCCGGACGACATCCACGCCATTCGGGTATCGGCCGGCAAGGCCGATCTCGTGCTCGGCTGCGATCTCGTCGTTTCGGGTGCCAAGAAGGTGTTGGCCGCGGTGCGCGAAGGCCATACCATCTTCCTCGCCAACACTGCCGAGATCATGCCGGGCGAGTTCGCCCGTTCGGCCGATTTCTCGCTGCCCGTCGAGCGGCTGAAGAAAGCGATAAGAACGGCCGCGGGCGACGACAGGACGCATTTCTTCGACGCTACCCGCACCGCCACCGCGCTGTTCGGCAGCTCGCTTGGCGCCAACATGTTCATGCTCGGCTTCGCCTTCCAGCACGGCGGCTTGCCGCTGTCGGCGGAGGCGGTCGAGAAGGCGATCGAGCTCAACGGCGAGGCGATAGCGATGAATATCGCGGCATTTCGCTGGGGCCGCCGCGCCGCCCACCAGCCGGATTTCGTGCGCAGCCTTCTTGCCCAGCCGGGCAAGGCCACGCAGCATGCCGCCATTGCCGAGACGCTGGACGATATCATTGCTCGCCGCGTCGCCTTCCTGACCGCCTATCAGAACGCCGCCTATGGCAAGCGCTATGCCGACAGACTGGCGGCGCTGCGCAAGGCCGAAACCAATGCTGTGCCCGGGTCGACCGTGGTGACCGAGGCTGCCGCAAAGAACCTGTTCAAGCTGATGGCGATCAAGGACGAATACGAGGTGGCGCGGCTTTATACGGACGGCTCCTTTGCCGCAGAGATCGCAAAGCAGTTCCAGAGCTACGGCAAGCTTGAATTCCATCTCGCACCGCCGATCATGGGCAGGCGCGGCAGTGACGGCAAGCCGAAGAAATCGAGCTTTGGCCCGTGGACGATGAACGGGTTCCGCCTGCTGGCGGCGATGAAGGGCCTGCGCGGCACCGCTTTCGACCTGTTCGGCTACAGCGCCGAGAGGCGTATGGAGCGGCAGCTTCTTGCCCTCTATGAAGCCGACCTGGAGCTTGTCGCCGGCGCGCTGGCGCCGGGCAAGATCGAGGTTGCTGCCGCGCTTGTTTCGGTGCCGGCGCTCATCCGCGGCTTTGGCCACGTCAAGCAGGCCAGTGCCGAAAAAGCCGCCGGCGAACGCCAGCGTCTGCTCGACCGCCTCTCGACGGCGCCGCTGCGGCCGCAACTTCAAGCCGCCGAATAATTCAGCGCTGTGATACGCCTTGTTTACCTGAACTGTAGTTTCCCTGCTTCCGCTGCGTCACCAATGAATGCCAATAGAGCCAGAACCGCTGCTCTAAACCTTTCTTAAGGCCAATGTGACACTGCTGGGTTCCCCAGGGTTGGGATCCAGGCGTGAATCTGAGACGAAAAAACGAGATTCCGGTCGACGTTTACATTCCGTTCGTGGAAACGCTGTTTCGCGACGGGTTCACGCTGTCGATCGGCCTTGTTGCGCAGACGCTCCTCGTCATTCTGGTCTATTGGAAGACCATGGACTTGGCGTATCTTCTAGTTGCCGCTGGGCTCATCATTGTCGGTACTCTGCGCCTTCGCAACATCCGAAAATACGGGCGACTTCCTTCCCCGACGACGTGGGAAGAAGCCCATGATCGCGAAAACGATTACATAATTTTCGGTTCGATGCATGGTTTCATGCTTGGCGCGTTCTGTTTCGTCAGTATCTATCTGGCAAATGACAGCCACGACAACTATGCCGAAATAGCCTCTGTCTGCGTCACTCTGGCATCGGTCACGTCGATTGCCGGCCGCAATTATGGGTCGCCGCGCATGGTTATGATTTTTATCATAACCACCACATGGCCCATATCGCTTGGCTTTATCCTGCGCGGCGATATCTACCACATCATCCTCGGTCTGATGTCGGCCCCTTTTCTGTTTGCGATCAAGCGGTTCGCCGACATCGTCCGCGAAGTCCTGTTTACCGCCCTGTCGGAGGAAAAGAAGGCGAACCGCATCGCGCAGCGTTTCAACCGCGCGCTCAACACCATGTCGCATGGCCTTGTCATGCTTGGTCCCGACGGCCGGGTGGCGGTGGCCAATGCCGAAGCCGCGCACCTGATGTCGCTCAAATCGGCCGATGCGCTGCTAGGCCGCTCGATCCACGGTCTGCTGATGCGCGGCGCTGCAGGCGGCATGCTGGCGCCGAAAGATTGCCGTTACATCGAAGCCCAGCTGACGCGTGCGTTGCGCGAGGGCCGCGACCGCAAGGTCCTGGTCTCGCTCACCAACGGCCAGCACTATGAATTTTCGGCGCGCGAAGGCAGCCAGGAACTGGGCGTCGTCACTTTCGAGGATGTGACCGCCCGGGTCGAGGCGGAAGACAAGATCCGCTTCATGGCGCGCTACGACAGTCTCACCGGCCTGCCCAACCGCGCCTACTTCCACGAGTTGGTGGTGGAAGCCATGGCCTCAGGGGATCCCGAGCGTCTCTGCGGGCTGGTGGTGCTCGATCTCGATGATTTCAAGAGCGTCAACGACACGCTCGGCCATCCGGTCGGCGACGGATTGATCTACGCCGTTGCCGAGCGGCTGGCGGCAGTCGCTGGGCCAGGCATCACCGTTAGCCGCTTTGGCGGCGACGAGTTCATGATCTTCTTCGAGCGCATCGAGGATGAAAGCCACCTGACCGGCCAGGTTGATGAGATCTTTGTCAATCTACAGGGCGAGGTCGATGTCGCCGGCCACGGATTACGCATCCAGGCCAGCGGCGGCGCGGTGCTGTCGCGGGTCAAGGATACCGACGTTGACGCCATGATCGTCAAAGCCGACCTTGCACTCTACAAGGCCAAGGAGCTTGGCAAGAACGGTTGGCGGCTGTTCGAGGCCTCCATGGATGCTGCCTTCCGCAGCCGTCAGCTGATGAAGGCGGACCTGCGCAGCGCCGTGGAAAACAAAGAATTGCGGGTGGTCTATCAGCCGATCGTGGCGATGAGCACGATGCGTATCGCCAGTTGCGAAGCGCTGTGCCGCTGGGATCATCCCGATCTCGGGCCGATTTCCCCCGGTATCTTTATTCCGCTGGCGGAGGAAATGGGGATTATTTCCGACATCAGCACCTTCGTCCTGCATGCGGCCTGCACGGAATGCGCCAAATGGCCGGCCCAGACCAGCGTGTCGGTCAATCTCTCGGCCAAGGATTTCCGCAACCGTGATGTCATCCAGAAGGTTCGCGACGCGCTGGCTGAATCCGGTCTCTCCGCCGGACGTCTGGAGATCGAGGTCACCGAGACGGCGCTGCTCGACGACAAGTCGCTGACACGCCAATATATCGAGGAGTTGAAGCGGCTCGGCGTGCGCATTGCGCTCGACGATTTCGGTACCGGGTATTCGAGCCTCAGCTATCTCCACAAACTGCCGCTCGACAAAATCAAGATCGACCGCTCGTTCCTGATGGATGTCACTCAGAACAGCCGGTCGCTCGAATTGCTCAAGGGCATCGTCAACCTGTCACGGCCGCTGGGACTTTCGGTTACCGTCGAAGGTGTCGAGACCTTCGAACAGCTCAAGATCCTGGCATTGCAGGTCAAGCCGGACCTGGTCCAGGGCTTTCTGTTCGGGTCGGCACTCAGCGCGTCCGGCATCGAGACGATGTCGAGCACCGTCTGGCCCTTCGCCAAGGACATCCAGACGGCAAGGAAGGCGCCGCGGCGCTGACTTCGCGCTGAAAGACCGCGTATTTTAGTATAATTTTATTAATTGTTAACCTTAATGACCGGTAAACGAGCTCCTACTTATTTTCATCTTTACATCTCATGACCCGTCCGTAGTGTCGGCTGGTGGCGGTAATCGCGGGGAATAGAGTTCATGTGTGCCCAGTTGAGTTCGCTCGGCCATGCGGCGGGCGCTGGTGGGAAAGATGCGTCCGAGACCATGTCCAGCTTCGCGCAACATGTTTATGCGCTGCTTGACCGGACGGAGTACCGACGCTGTGAAAGCGGCGAGGACTTCGAAAGCATTTACAGGCTGCGCTACAATTCCTATCGGATGAACGATCTCGTGCCCGAGAATGCGTCCCGTCAGGTCCATGACGAGTTTGACGAACTGCCCAATTGCCATACGTTCGGAATCTACATCGAGGGGCGGCTGGTCAGCACAATGCGCCTGCATAACGTGTCTGCTGATAACGCCACATCACCAGCGCTCAGCGTCTACAAGGACTTGTTGATGCCGCGTCTGGCGGCCGGCGAAGTCTTTATCGACCCGAGCCGTTTTGCCGTGGACGCCGAATGGTCACGGCTTTACCCGCAGATCCCGTATGTGACGCTGCGCCTTGCGGGCATGGCTTGCTTCCATTTCGGCGCGCCTTATTGCATATCCATGATCCGCGAGGACCATGCGGCTTTCTACAAGCGCATCTATCGGGCGCGACCGATCGGCGATGCGCGGCCCTATGCCGGCGTGATCAACTGTTTCGCGCTGCTTTATCAAGCCGATGTCCTGGCGATCAAGAATGAAACCTACGCTCGCTTTCCGTTCTTCCGTTCGACGCCAATGGAGCAGCGCATGTTGTTCGATACGCCCGGTGCCGGCGAACTCGCCCCGCTGACCATCCTGCCCACCGCCAAGTATTTTCGCGAAGCCGCCTGAACGAGCCCATGGAGCCTTCCGGTCGCTTCGGCGTTCTGGGCAAGGGTGCTGGTGGTAGGTCGGCATCGCCGGCGTCCGCCAAGCATCGCTTCGATAGCGATCCGATCAAAGGAACCGATATGACCATTTCCACGCTCGCCCTTACCCCGCTTATCTCGCTGATTGCAGGCGTGCTGATCCTGGTGATGCCGCGGCTGCTCAATTATATCGTCGCCCTTTATCTGATCGTTGTCGGCCTGCTCGGTCTGTTCCCGCATCTCGCCGGCTAACGACATTGGCAATAGCGGACCTGCCGTCCATTGTGATTGGTATCGCCGCGCTCCGCTCCGCCTCGTTTTCAGGCTCGGGTCAGTCATAACCGCTGCGCATGTTGCGCCACATCGTTGACGCAGCGATTTCCAGTTTCGCTTGAGACAGTTGGCTGCGGCGATGCGGCAATAGCGCCATTGCCCTTAACGCGGCTTTTCGCTATGTGCCTGAAAGATGTCTTCGAAGGGGTATTCCTATGGCTGAACACACGCCGACCGGTCCTGTCGAACTGGGCGCGAAGATGGACTATGCCGAGCACGACCGCACCTATGCCGGCTTTGTGATGCTGGCCAAATATGGGTCGCTATTTTGCGCCGCCGTGCTTCTGGCCATGGCGTTCGGCTTCTTTGTGGGCGGCTTCTTCTCGGGGACTATCCTGTTCGTGCTGATCCTGGCCGTCGGCGCCTTTATTCTCCGATAGACTCCTCCAACCTTTGTCGAGGGCGCCGCCGGTGGCCGGCCGGCGTCTTGGGTAACGGGTTCCGGCCGAAAGGATCATGCGGTGGGACAGACGGTTTTCATCCCTCGTGAGCTCGACGCGAACGAGCCGCGCGTCGCGGCCTCGCCCGACACGGTGAAACGGCTGGCGGCGCTGGGTTTCGGCGTGGTCGTCGAAGCCGGCGCAGGCACTGCTTCGCGCATTCCCGACGAGGAGTTTGCCAAGGCCGGCGCCGCGATCGGCAAGGCCGGCGATGTTTCCAGGGCTGATGTCGTGCTGAAGGTGCGCCGGCCGAGCGATGCCGAGCTGAAAGCCTATCGGCCGGGCACTGCCGTCATTGCCATCATGGATCCATATGGCAACGATGCTGCCGTCGCCGCGCTGGCCAAGGTTGGTGTTACTGCCTTTTCCATGGAGTTCATGCCGCGCATCACCCGTGCCCAGTCGATGGACGTCCTGTCCAGCCAGGCGAACCTCGCCGGCTATCAGGCAGTGGTCGACGCGGCTGCCGAATATGACCGGGCACTGCCGATGATGATGACGGCCGCCGGCACGGTACCGGCGGCGAAGGCCTTCATCATGGGCGTCGGCGTCGCCGGTCTGCAGGCCATCGCCACCGCGCGCCGCCTCGGCGCCGTGGTCACCGCCACCGATGTGCGCCCGGCCGCCAAGGAGCAGGTTGCCTCGCTCGGCGCAAAATTCCTGGCGGTCGAGGACGAGGAGTTCAAGGCGGCCGAGACGGCCGGCGGCTACGCCAAGGAAATGTCAAAGGAGTATCAGGCCAAGCAGGCGGCGTTGACCGCCGAGCACATCGCCAAGCAGGACATCGTCATCACCACCGCGCTGATCCCCGGCCGTCCGGCGCCGAAGCTGGTCTCGGCGGCGATGGTCGCCTCGATGAAACCCGGCTCTGTGATCGTCGACCTCGCGGTCGAGCGCGGCGGCAATGTCGAGGGCGCCGAAGCCGGCAAGGTGGTGACCACGGCCAACGGGGTAAAGATCGTCGGCCATCTCAACGTTCCCGGTCGCGTCGCCGCCTCCGCTTCGCTTCTCTATGCCAGGAACCTCTATGCCTTCCTCGAGACGCTGGTCGACAAGGCGGCGAAGACGCTTGCCATCAACCACGACGACGAACTGGTCAAGGCGACGATGCTGACCGATGCTGGCAAGATCGTGCATCCGGCTTTCGCAAAGGCTGAGCAGGAGCCGCCAAAGGGCCAATATGTCGAACCACCGGCCATTCCGGCCAGGACGATGGTTGCCGAGGCTTCGGCGAAGCCGGCTGCGAAGAAAACGGCGGCTTCGAGGAAGCCCAAGACCACCGGAGGGATCGCGTGATGGATCAGACTCTGCAGAAAGCCCTCGACCAGCTCGACCAAGCGACAGCTGCCGTGCGGCTTGCGGTGCAGAACCTGGCGGCCGCGCCCGGGACCGAGGCGGCGGGTGACGCCGCTCACGCGCTGTCCGGCGGTGCCATCGATCCGTTCGTCTTTCGCTTCGCCATCTTTGTCCTGGCGATCTTCGTCGGCTACTACGTCGTGTGGTCCGTCACGCCGGCACTGCACACGCCGCTGATGGCGGTCACCAACGCCATTTCCTCCGTCATCGTCGTCGGCGCGCTGCTGGCCGTCGGCATCTCGGCCTCAGGGCTTGCCACCGGCTTCGGCTTCGTTGCGCTGATGCTGGTATCGGTCAACATCTTCGGCGGCTTTCTCGTCACCCAGCGCATGCTGGCCATGTACAAGAAGAAGGAAAAGTAGGCCGCTATGAACGCCAACTTCGCCTCCTTTCTCTATCTGGTCTCCGGCATCCTGTTCATCCTGGCATTGCGCGGCCTGTCGCATCCGACCACCAGCCGCCAGGGCAACATGTACGGCATGATCGGCATGGGCATCGCCATCGCCACGACGCTGGCGCTGGCGACCCCTTCGGCCGGGCGCTTCGGCCTCATAGTGCTCGGGCTGCTGGTAGGCGGCTCGGCCGGTGCGGTCACGGCACGGCGTATTGCCATGACCTCGATGCCGCAGCTGGTCGCCGCCTTCCACTCGCTGGTCGGTCTTGCCGCGGTCATGGTGGCGGCGGCCGCCATCTATGCACCGGAAAGCTTCGGCATCGGCACCGTCGCCGATATTCATGCCCAGGCACTGATCGAGATGAGCCTCGGCGTTGCCATAGGTGCCATCACCTTCACCGGCTCGGTCATCGCCTTTTTGAAGCTCGACGGCCGCATGTCGGGCAAGCCGATCATGATCGGTGGCCGCCACTTCATCAACGCGGCCCTGGGCATTGCGCTGATCGTGCTGATCGTGCTGCTCGTCACCGCCGAGTCCAAGGTGGTGTTCTGGCTGATCGTTGCCGCCTCGCTGGTGCTGGGTGTGCTTCTCATCATCCCGATCGGTGGCGCCGATATGCCGGTGGTCGTGTCGATGCTGAATTCCTATTCCGGCTGGGCCGCCGCCGCACTCGGTTTCACGCTCGGCAATCTGGCGCTGATCATCACCGGCGCGCTGGTCGGCTCGTCGGGCGCCATCCTGTCTTACATCATGTGCAAAGGCATGAACCGGAGCTTCATCTCGGTCATCCTCGGCGGCTTCGGCGGCGAGACATCAGCCATTGCCAACGACGGCATCGAGCGCACGGTCAAGCAGGGCTCGGCCGAGGATGCCGCCTATCTGATGATGAATGCGCAAAAGGTCATCATCGTGCCGGGCTACGGCATGGCCGTCGCCCAGGCGCAGCACGCGCTGCGCGAGATGGCCGACAAGCTCAAGGCCAACGGCGTCGACGTCAAATACGCCATCCACCCGGTTGCCGGCCGCATGCCCGGCCACATGAACGTGCTCTTGGCCGAAGCCAACGTGCCTTATGACGAAGTGTTCGAGCTGGAGGACGTCAACTCTGAGTTCGCGCAGGCCGACGTCGCCTATGTCATCGGGGCCAATGACGTCACCAATCCCTCGGCTCGTGACGACAAGTCCTCACCTATATACGGCATGCCAATCCTCGACGTCGACAAGGCGCGCACCTGCCTGTTCGTCAAGCGCTCGCTCGGCTCCGGCTATGCCGGCATCGACAACACGCTGTTCTACAAGGACGGCACCATGATGCTGCTCGGCGACGCCAAGAAGATGACCGAGGAGATCGTCAAAGCGATGGATCACTGAAACGGCGTCGCTGCCAACTCACTGCCGATCGTCGAATACAGCCCGGCTCCGCGCCGGGCTCTTTCTTGGCTGTTACCGGTTCTGAAGCTACGATGCCGACCCGTCGTCTTGCTAACGGCGTCATCGTGGAGGTGCTGGTGCCCGACCCTGGTTCTACTGCATCGCCGGCTGCCGATCTGACCGCAGCAGAGAAGGCGCCACGCAAGCGCAGCCAGGCGGTAGTGGTCGTGCACGGCATGGGCGAGCAGCGGCCCATGGACACGTTGAGGGAGTTTGTCCAGGCCGTATGGAGCCACGATCCGGCCCGTGCACCGTTCTATGCCCATGTCCCCGATCCGGCCGACCCGATGGGTACGAAGATCAACCAGAGCTGGATCACGCCCGACAGCCGGACCAATTCGCACGAACTCCGCCGGATCACCACGCCCTATGATGTCGATGGCCGCCGCACCGATTTCTACGAGCTTTACTGGGCCGACATCACCCAGGGCACGACCCGAAGCCGCCTTGCTGCCTGGGTGACGACCCTGCTCTGGCGCAAGCCGGCCGATATTCCGCGCGATGTGCTCAAACTCTATGGCGTCACGCTTTTGGCCACCATCGTCGTCCTCGGCGCGGCGCTGGCGCTCGCAACGTCGACCTGGCAAGGCTACATCTCCTGGACGACCGGTGTGCTTGTCACGGTTCTGGCGTCGTTCGTCATCTGGTCGGTGGACCAGTTTGGCTTGCCTTATTTCGGCGACGTCGCCGCCTATGTGCGGGCCGAAGCGGCAACGGTCGAGAAGCGGGCGCTGGTCCGCGAGCGTGGCCTCAAGCTGCTGAAGCGTCTCATGATGGACGATGCCTATGACCGCATCGTGCTGGTCTCGCACAGCCTCGGGTCGATCATCGCCTATGATCTGTTGCAGATATTGTGGGCCGATTTCAGGCCTAGAAAGTTGGAAGCCATTCGCGACAAAGCGAGGCTGAAGGCGATCCACGCCGTCGACAAGGCGACGCTGGACGCCGATGCTTCCGCTTGGCCCGACAGCCTCGATGACCTCCCCGCATTCCGGCGCAGCCAATGGGAGCTCTACCGGCAGCTTCGCGTCGGCGACGCCGATCATCCGCTGCCGTGGAAGATCAGCGATTTCGTCACGCTCGGCAGTCCGCTGACCCACAGCGAGTTTCTGGTGACCTACAACCTCGCCGAATTCAGGCGCGGCATCGCCGAGCGCCTGTTTTCGGCATGCCCGCCGATCGCCGACAGGGCGGCGGGCGGGACCATGCTCTACCAGGAAGGGCGCAGCCATTCCGGCAAGCCGCAGCGGGCGGTGCATCATGGCGCGGTGTTTGCCGCGACGCGCTGGACCAATATTTTCGACAGGGGCAATGGCTGGCTGACCGGCGACCCGATTTCAGGGCGGATGACGGAAAATTTTGGTCCCGGCGTGGAAAACATCCAGGTCGAGCTGCGCGGCTCGGGCGGCCGCGTCTTCACGCACAGCCTCTACTGGTCGCTGACGGCGAGCGGCGTCGAGGTCAACGCGCCGGCCGGCGTACAGCCGCGCTCGCACCTTGCCGTGCTGCGCGATGCGGTCGATCTCGGCCGCAAACTGGAAGCTGAGCTGTAGGCGGCGAGCAGCGCACGACATGCCGCGGCGGCAGTTCAAAGCAAGGTCCCCTTCGGGCGTAATCTTCCCGAAGCGGACCGAGTTCGCTTAGTCACCGATCAACGATTGGTCAGGAAAATCGCTTCCTCGTCGTCGCGCTGCCTGCCGCCAAGTGCTGCAGCCGCGCTGGCAATGAAGGCCCCGACGACCAGCGACAGCGCGCCAATCAGCGAGAAGGTGGCGCCTGCCTTTCTGGCGGTGTCGGCCGCCTGCTGGGCCTTGACCTTGGCGTCCTGCGCTCTGGCGATTACCGCATCGACGCGAGCGGTGGCATCCGCTTCGGACAGGCCTGTGCGGGCGGCCACCAGCCGCGACAGATAGGTCTTGTCGTCGGCCGATATTTCGCCTGCTGCGGCACTCGCGATCAGAATGCGGGATGCCTGCGCGGTTGCCGCAGCGTCGCTCTCCGGATTGGCGGCAGCGAGCCTTGCCGGATCGGCCGGGCGGAACAGCGTATCGACGAAATAAGACGTGGCGTTGTCAGGCGAGGCGCCACTCGCGTTCGCAGCAGCACCCGCCGAAGCGCCCATTGCCACGCCCGATGCCACAGTCGAAGCAGCCTGGACACCGGTACCTATCGCGGCCGAAAGCGCCGTGCCGAGCACGCCGGCGACGAGCAGCGTCGCCAGCGCCCAGGCCAGGAAGCCGTGAGCGGTATCGCGGAAGAAGACTTCATCGGTGTGGATGCCGACCCATTTGGTGCGCAGGCGTCCGGCGAGGTAGCCGCCCAGGGCCGACGACAGCCACTGCACGACGATCAGCCAGACGGCGGTGGAAACGGCGAAAGTGGTGACTGACGCACCCGAGCCGGACCATGGCGACACCATGCTCAGCCCAAGCCCGGAGCCGAGCAGCATCAAGATGAAGGTAAGCGTCGACGCAGCAAAGGCGCCGGCGACGATTGGCCCCCAGCTGACAGCGGGGGAAGCGGATTCCGTCGGTGCGGAAACGTCGACAGTCGTTAGGGTGGACGGCATGGAAGCCTCCTACCGTGCAAACAGCATGATCAGAATAATAATCGGAATTGGGACTCCGAGAAGCCAGAGCAAAATGCCACGTCCCATGGATGCCTCCTGCGGCGATTGTGATCAACTACAATGCCTTAAAAGACTTTCCGTTCCGGGCGATCCTCAGTGATCTTGTTTGCGATGCAGCAGGCGTATTGGTGCGTCAATGCGCACCAATGCAACTTCATGCCTAGCGGCTGGGCATCTCGGCCTTGGCTCAGATGTCCAGATTGGCGACCGACAGCGCGTTTTCCTGGATGAATTCGCGCCTTGGCTCGACCTCGTCGCCCATCAGCCGCGAAAACAAGCTGTCCGCATCCGTTGCGTCATTGACCTTGACCTGTAAGAGCGAGCGCACATTCGGGTCAAGCGTCGTTTCCCAGAGCTGCTCGGCGTTCATTTCGCCAAGGCCCTTGTAGCGCTGCATGGTCAGGCCCTTGCGGCCGGTGGCAAACACGGCATTGAGCAGTGCCAGTGGCCCCGAAATGGTTTCCGAGACATCCTTGCGGCGCAGCACCGGCGGCTCGCCATAGATTTCCGCCAGGCGCGGCGCATAGCGGTCGAGCTGGCGTGCGTCGGCGGAATTGATCAGCGCCAGGTCGAGATGCGCGAACTCCTTGACGCTGCGCACCGTTCGCTCGAAGACATAGCCGCCGATGCCCTCGTTCGAGGTCGACATGCGGCCGATCCAGCCGCGCTCGGTATCCTCGGCGATAATGTCGAGACGGCGGGCAACACGCTCGGCCGTCTCATTGGCGCGGCGGAGGTCGGTGAAGATCTCCGGGTTGAGCGCGCCGGCAATCGCTGCCTGCTCGACCACGCCTCTGTTATAGCGCGTGTGCAATCCGTTGATGAGCTGGCGGACAGCCAAGGCGTCGTCGATGGCACTGCGCAGGTCCTGCCCGGCCCGCACCTCGCCTGTGCTGAGCGCAAGCGACGCTTCTTCCAGCCCGGAGCCGATCAGGAATTCCTCGAAGGCGGCTTCGTCCTTGATGTATTGCGAGCTCTTCCCGCGCGTCACCTTGTAGAGCGGCGGCTGCGCGATGTAGAGATGACCGCGTTCGATCAGTTCCGGCATCTGGCGGAAGAAGAAGGTCAGCAGCAAGGTGCGGATGTGGGCGCCGTCGACATCGGCGTCGGTCATCAGGATGATCTTGTGGTAGCGCAGCTTGTCGGCGTTGAACTCGTCCTTGCCGATCGAGGTGCCGAGCGCGGTGATCAGCGTGCCGATCATGTCGGAGCCGAGCATGCGGTCGAAGCGGGCGCGCTCGACATTGAGGATCTTGCCGCGCAGCGGAAGAATGGCCTGGTTCTGGCGCGAGCGGCCGCCCTTGGCCGAGCCGCCGGCGCTGTCGCCCTCGACGATAAAGATCTCGGATTTCGCCGGATCGCGCTCCTGGCAATCGGCCAGCTTGCCGGGCAGCGAGGTAACGCCGAGCGAACTCTTGCGGGTGATGTCGCGTGCCTTGCGCGCGGCTTCGCGCGCGGCAGCGGCCTGGATGACCTTCTCGATGACCGCCTTGCCCTCGGTCGGGTGCTCCTCGAGCCAGGTGCCGAGCGCTTCGTTGACAAGCCCTTCGACCACCGGGCGGACCTCGGACGACACCAGCTTGTCCTTGGTCTGCGAGGAGAATTTCGGGTCGGGAACCTTGACCGACAGCACCGCGGTCAGCCCTTCGCGGCAATCATCGCCGATCAGCGCCACTTTTTCCTTCTTGGTCAGGCCCGAGGAGTCGCCATAGCCGGTTATCTGGCGCGTCAGCGCACCGCGGAAGCCTGCCAGATGCGTGCCGCCGTCGCGTTGCGGGATGTTGTTGGTGAAGGCCAGCACGTTTTCATGGTAGCTGTCGTTCCACCACATGGCGACTTCGACCGTGATGCCGTCGCGCTCGGCGCGGATCGAGATCGGCTTGTCGAGCAACGGCTTCTTCGTCCGGTCGAGATATCGGACGAACTCTTCGAGGCCGCCATCGTAGTGCAATTCATGGCGCATGATGTCGGCATGGCGGGCATCGGTCAAAATGATGCGCACGCCGGAGTTAAGGAAGGCGAGTTCGCGCAGCCGATGCTCCAGCGTACCGTAGTCGAATTCGACCATGGTGAAAGTCTCGGACGACGGCAAAAACGTGATTTCGCTGCCGCTGCGCCCTTCATAGGTGCCGGGGACCTTGTCTTGTTCATAACTGCCGGTGATGCGCAGCGGCGCGTCGGCATTGCCATGCGTGAAACTCATCTCGTAGATCTGGCCGTTGCGGCGGATCCTCAGTTTCAGCCAGGCCGACAGGGCGTTGACGACCGACACGCCGACGCCGTGCAGGCCGCCTGACACCTTGTAGGAGTTCTGGTCGAACTTGCCTCCGGCATGCAGCTGCGTCATGATCACTTCGGCCGCCGAAATGCCTTCGCCGGTGTGGATATCGGTAGGAATGCCGCGGCCATTGTCGATGACCGTCACCGATCCGTCCGGATTGAGCGTCACCGTCACCAGGTCGGCATGGCCGGCCAGTGCTTCGTCGATGGCGTTGTCGACGACTTCATAGACCATGTGGTGCAGGCCCGAGCCGTCGTCGGTATCGCCGATATACATGCCCGGCCGCTTGCGAACGGCATCCAAGCCCTTCAAAACCTTGATGGAATCGGCGCCGTATTCGGCTTCAACGCCGTTGGCGATGTCGGTCTGGTCGCTCATGAAAACCTGTCTGATTGATGCCGTGTGCAGAGCGCGAAAAATCGGCTTCGAATCGCGCATTTCTAATGTCGTAGATATAGGCGCAAAAGGCGGTTTTTCCAAGGTTTGCAGGCATTTCGGAACGGAATGACCATCGCGTGAGCCGGCTACCGGCGCCTGGCTTCGATCCTGGCCAGCCGCTCACGTAAAAACTTGATCATGAACTTGTGGCGCGGTGCCAACCGCCCGCTCCGGTCGAGCTCGAGCGTCATGTCGAGCGCCTTGGAAAGCACAGCCTTCGGGTCCTTTGCGACTTGGGCGTAGTCGATATAGGCGACCACCAGGTCGCGCTGCCAGGTGGCGTTGTCCGGATCGGACCAGGCAAGTTTCTCGCGAATGGCCAGGCTGTCCTGAAGGGCTTGGCGGGCGCCCCTGACGTCGCGCTGCCTGAGGCGCAGCGTGGCGACTTCGGACAGCGTTATCGACAAGTCCCGCTGCCAGTCGGAATTGGCGGGATCGAGCTTGGCCAGCCTCTGCGCAATCGCGTAGCTGTCCAGATAGGCTTTCAGCGCGCCTTTGTGGTCGCCCTGTATCGCCAGGACGCCGGCGACTTTCTCGATGCACACGGACAGGTCGCGCTGCCATTCGGTGTTGTTCGGGTCGCCGGCGGCGAGCGCGCTGGCCTGCGAAAGTGCCTCACGATAAGCCGAAAGTGCCGCCGGCCAATTCTGCTGGTCGCTCAGCGCATTGCCGATCTTGGCGTTGCCGACCGACAGGTCGCGCTTCAACTCGGTGTCGTCCGGATCGCGTTTCGCCAGTTGTTTGACGATCGCCAGACCTTCCTTGTAGGCCGCCAGCGCCCCGGCGGCGTCGCCGCGTTCGCGCAGCAGGTCGCCTATCGTATCGTGGCTGACCGAGACGTCACGCTGCCGGTCGGCGTCTCCCGGTTTGTCCGCCGCCAGCGCCAGCCGCACCTTCAGGCTCTCTTCATAGGCCGCCTGTGCGTTGTCCAGTTGGCCTGCGATATGGGCAAGGTGACCGATCTCATCGTAGGTGATGGTCAGGTCGCGCTGCAGTTCGGCACGGTCGGGCTCTCCGGCGGCGAGCTGCTTCTTGATCGACAGGCTTTCCTGGTAGACCTCTGCGGCGCCGGCCAGATCGCCTTGCGTCGCCAATACGTTGCCGATCTTGTCGTCGGCCATGGCGAGGTCGCCGAACCACTCCAGATTGTCCGGTTCTGCCTCGGTCAGGCCCTGCAGAATGGTCTTGGCGGTCTCATAATTCTGCAGCGCTGACGGCAGATTGCCTTGCGCCATCCGCACGTTGCCGAGCTTGACGTGGCTGACGCCGAAGTCGCGCTTCACGTTGGGATCGGTTTCATGATGCGACCGCCGCTCGAGATCGGCTTGCAGCGCCTCGAAGGCACGGCCGGCCGCATCGATATTGCCGACCGTGGTATAGAGCTTGCCGAGCTCGTCCAGCGTGCGGATCAAGCGGTCGGCGTCGTCGAGCGACAGCACCACCTGTCCGGCTTCGCCATAAAGCGCGAGCACGGACTCATAGTCCCCGATGGCTGTGGCGTAGTCGAGGTCGGCGCGCGCCGCCCCGCCGGACAGATAGCGCGTTGCGGCCTCGGAGAGCGTGCGGCTGACGAAATTGGCCTTCAGCGCGTTGCGCGAGACATTGTCGATCTCGGCTGCCTCGGCGAGCTTTTTACGCGCGGCATCGAACGCTCCCAGCGAAAGCTGCTCTTCGGCCTGCCGGCGCAACGCTGCCACCCGCAGATCGTCGGATCCAAGCGTCTGCATTTCGCTCCGCACCTTGACGAAGGCGTCGGCTGCCTCACGCAGCCTGGCGTTCAGACTGTCAGCGGAGAGGTGGCCGGTATCGGAACTGATCAACGCGCCATAGAGCGGTGCCAGCGGCATGTTGGCGTCGCTGGCGATCTTCTCCACCTCGCCGCGCATCTGAGGCGTCACCTCGGCCATGGCCAGCAACAAGCGTTCGCGCTCCGGCAATTTCTCCTTGGCCGAGGCGGCAAAGAACAGCTGCGGCAGGCCGCTCTCGACATAGGGCAATTGCTTACCGCGCGAGAGGTCGTAAACCTCCTGCTGCACGAGCGTCAGCACGGAGCGGATCTCGAGACCTTCGGTGCCGAGGTATTTCGTCAGCGCCGCGGTAAACGGCGAATTCTGGTCCGTCCCATCCGCGGCGGTCTCGCCGGGCGCCGCCGAGAAGGCAAACAGGATGTTTTCTGCCCGCCCGATGCGGCCAAGACCCGGCCGGACCTTGTCGCTGACCTCTTTTACCAGCGCCGTTGCGCCGCGGCCTTCGCCGCCCGTAGCCGCAAACGGATCGCTGCGGCAGGCATCGAGCACGATCAGTCCGACCTTGCTGGTGGCGGCGACGGTCGCGCGGATCTCCTCCAGCGGCAGGCTGGTCCTTTCCAGCGTAGCGAGCGACGACGCGTCTGCATCGACCGGCAGGAGCCGATTCTCGCCGGCTATCTCGACGCCGTGGCCGGAGAAGAACACCAGCGCCACGTCGGCGCCTTTGGCATCCTCGCGGAAATCGTCAAGCGCCCGGCGCATGCGCCGCAGGTCGCGGTTGGTTTCGAGGAAGACCTCGAAACCGAGCTTCCTCAGCACCGTTTCCATGATCTCGCCGTCATTGACGGGATTGGCGAGCGGCCGGATCAGCCGGTAGTCGTTCTCGGCGATGACCAGCGCAGCGCGCCGCTCCGCCATTGCAGCGGAGGCCGTCGAGAGGATCAGCAGCAAGGCAAACAGAAAACGCAAATCGAACCGCCCCGGCCCGGTCATTTGCCGGAGCATTCCATCTCTTTATGGCATGAGCAAGTTACGGCATCGGCAAGCCGGGCCGTTCGCGTTGTCAGCCAACCCGCATCGGCTTCAGCGCTTCGCTCCAGCGGAACAGCTCGTCCAGCATGGTCCTGGCCCCGCCGAGCACCTGCTCGCTGGGCAGGAAGGCGCCGGTCTCGTCGAGCAGCTTCTGGTACATCGGCAGCGCCACGCCTTCCGGAATCGGCATGACACCGACGGCGGTCAGCAACGGTTTGACCGCCTGCGCCGCTCGTAAGCCGCCGGAGACACCGCCGTAGCTGAGGATGGCGGCCGGCTTGTATCGCCATTCCCTGAGCAGGTAGTCGACCGCGTTGACGATCGCGGGAGCGGTGAAATAATTGTACTCCGGCGCCACGAAGACGAATGCGTCGGCGGCGTCGATTGCTTTCGACCAGGCTTTCGTGTGGCTGTTTTCGTATTTGCCGAGTCTCGGATGATGCGGCTCGTCCAGCACCGGCAGGTTGAATGCGGCGATGTCAGTGAGCACCGGCTCGAATTTGCCATGCTCGCGCGCAAAGCTCTCCAGCCACTTTGCGAAAGCGGGTCCGGCGCGGCCCGGCCGCGTGCTGCCGATGATGACGTTCAACTGGTGCTTCAAGGCAGGCTCCCGCCGGTTCTGACATCTGTGGTGCTGCCACCTAAGACACGCAGCCGGACACAGCAAGCAGGCACTTTCCGGTGCCCGGGTCACATTCCAGAGAGCGGATGCATCACCTTGTCGTCCGCTCACATGGACGCCTGCCTTGCCCGCCACTACATTGAGGTGTCAGCGGAGCAAGTCATGGACAGTCAGCCCGTCCCCTTCGTCCCGCCGGCGCCGAAGCCGCGCACCGCGCCGCCCTCGACGCTGGAGATGATCCGCATCGTCTACCGCAATCCGCTCGAACTGTGGGGCGAGCCGACCTACAACGAGCCCTGGATTTCGGTGACCGGCATCGGCGGGCCGCTGGTCATCGCCAACGACCCCGGTCTCATTCGCCACGTGCTGGTCGATAACGCCAAGAACTACAAGATGGCGACGGTTCGCCAGCTGATCCTGCGGCCGATCCTGCGCGACGGCTTGCTGACCGCCGAGGGCGAGGTGTGGAGGCGTTCACGCAAGGCCATGGCGCCGGTGTTCACGCCGCGCCATATCTTCGGTTTTGCCGAGCCGATGCTGAGGCGCACGCGGGAGTTCGTCACGCGCTACGAGGGCGGCGGCACGTTCGACATCGCTCACGACATGACGCTGCTTACCTTTGACATCCTGGCCGAGACGCTGTTTTCCGGTGAGATTTCAGGCGAGCCGGGCAGCTTTGCCAAGGAGATCGACCGCCTGTTCGAGACCATGGGTCGGGTCGATCCGCTCGACCTGTTGCGGGCACCCGATTGGCTGCCGCGTCTGACCCGCATCCGCGGCCGCAAGACCATGGCCTACTTCCGCAAGATCGTCACCGACACGGTGCAGATGCGCGAGGCGCGGTTGAAGCGTGATCCGGACACGGTGCCGCAGGATTTTCTCACGCTGCTGTTGAAAGCGGAGGGACCGGGCGGGCTGACCCGGGCCGAGGTCGAGGACAACATCATCACCTTTATCGGCGCCGGCCACGAGACTACGGCCAGGGCGCTCGGCTGGACGCTCTACTGCCTTGCCGAAGCGCCGTGGGAGCGCGAAAAGATCGAGCACGAGATCGATGCCGTGCTGGCGCGTGAGCCCGACCCGACGAAATGGCTCGACGCCATGCCGCTCACCCGTGCCGCCTTCGAAGAGGCGCTCAGGCTCTATCCGCCGGCGCCATCGATCAACCGCGAACCGATCGAGCCCGAAACCTGGAACGGCCTCTACATACCGCGACGTGCCGCGGTGCTGGTGATGCCGTGGGTCGTCCACCGCCATCGCAAGCTGTGGGACAGGCCCGACGCCTTCATGCCGGAACGCTTCCATCCGGGAAACCGCGAGAAGATCGACCGTTTCCAGTATTTGCCGTTCGGCGCCGGGCCTCGCGTCTGCATCGGCGCCAGCTTTGCCATGCAGGAGGCAATCATCGCGTTGGCGATCATGCTGTCGCGCTATCGTTTCGATACCACCGCGCAAACCCGCCCCTGGCCGGTGCAGAAGCTGACGACGCAGCCGCAAGGCGGGCTGCCTATGCAGGTTACCAGGCGCGCGGCGTAGGCAACCCGACGTCCGTTCGTGTTATGCGGCGGACTTGCGTTGGAACTGGCCGGCGGCGCGGTAGCGCCAGAGATAGCTGGGCAGGATGGTTCCGATCGACCGCGGCTGGATACCGAGGCCGGCGAGCGTCCTGTTGTCCTTGACGGCGGCATCCGACACCACATTGTGCTGGCGCAACAGCAGGACCTGGTCCTTGGTCAACAACGGATTGGGCAGCAGCCCGAGAATTGATGCCTGGAAGTTCGCCAGCCACCATGGCACGGGCAGCAAAAACCGCTTGCGTTCGATGATGACAAGCAGCTCTTGCATGCATTCCTTGAAGCTAAGCACCTGCGGCCCGCCGAGTTCATAGATCCGGCCGCCCTGGACCTTGCCGTCGACCGAGTGTGCCACCGCTTCGGCGACGTCGCCGACATAGACCGGCTGGAATTTCGTCTGCCCGCCGCCGATCAGCGGCAGCACTGGGGAAAAGCGAGCCATGTTTGCAAAGCGGTTGAAGAAACCGTCCTCCGGCCCGAAATTGATCGATGGCCGAAAGATCACGGCGTCCTGGACCGTCTCAAGAACGGCCTTTTCGCCGAGCGCCTTGGTACGCGCGTAGTCCGATTGCGCGTGGAGATCCGCACCCAGAGCCGAGATATGGGTGAGGCCGGCGCCGACGGCGCGCGCCGCTTCAGCGACAGCCCGCGCGCCGAACTCGTGGACGGCAGTGAATTTCTGCCGGCCGGCCTCATGCGCGATCGCCACCAGATTGACGACATGGTCCGCGCCTTGCACGGCGCGGTCGACCGACCAGCGCACCCGGACATTGGCTTGCACCGGCTGGATCTGCCCGACATTGCCGAGCGGCTGCAGGTGGCCGGCGAGATCGGGCCGGCGGCAGGCGACCCGGATGCGGTAGCCGCGCTTGGCCAGCGCCCGCACGACATGACGACCGACAAAGCCGGAGCCGCCGAACACGACCACGAGCTTTGGGGTCTGCAGGATTTCGGTCATGGCTGGCTCCGGCGGCTATCCAGATGGCTTGGTTGAAGCCGTTTCATAGTCGGTTTCGCGCCAAAGGCAAAGGGCGACCATCGGTCGCCCGGCATTGTTGAAGCATGATTTCCAGTATCCGTTGGAAACGGCAGAAAACCCGCCGACGCCGGGCTTTAGGGTAACTCCATTCGGGACAGGAACCTTTGTTCCGGCCGGCGATTTTAGGATGTATGGTTTGATTCCGAATGGAGGATATTGCCGATGACGACAAAACGCGTTGCGATCTTCGCTCTGGCTTTCGCAACAGGCTGCAGCATTGGTGCCTCGGCATTCGCGGCAAACCGGCATCACCACCAAGCTCAACCCGAACGCTACGTTCCGGCCAACGGCAACATCATCGACATTCTGTTCGGTGGCCCGCGCTACTATGACAACCACCTGTTCACGACGGCCGCCGAACCCTGCTCCTACAACAGGGTAGGGCCGGACGCGAATGCGGCGAACGTCATCAACGATCATTATTGCGGGAAGTAGGCTCGCTCTGCCGGATCGGCAGGCGTTCTCAGCCGCTCATCGGACAAACGAATTTCTTCAGGACGAATAGCGGGCGGCGAATTCGGAAATGCGCTGCACCACGGCTTTCGGCGCGCTTATGCCGCGCGCCGCCGCCTTCTCCGCGGCCTCGGCCCGGGCACGCCCCGGCACATGCACGCCATAGCGCCGCCGCAGCCGGTTGAGTTGATCCTTCATCCGCTTTTCGAAGTCCGGATCGAGCAGCTTGGGCTCGACGGCAAGCACGAACAGGCCGGTCCCCGGACTGTCCGGCCCGCCGCTGAACCATGGCGCATCGAGCGACCAGTTGGCGCCCGACAGGCCCGCAGCCAGCACCTCGACCATCAGCGCGATGTTGGCGCCGCGCTGGCCGCCGAAGGCAAGCATGGCGCCCTTCATTGCAGCTGCCGGGTCCGTGGTCGGATTGCCGCTCGCATCCAGTGCCCAGCCTTCGGGTATCTTCTTGCCGTCCTCGGCCGCCTTGCGGATGTTGACGAAGGCGGTGGCGCTCGACGATTGGTCGATGACCAGCGCCGCCCCGTCCGCGGCGGGTGCCGCAAAGGACATCGGGTTGGTGCAGTAGACCGGCTTGACCGAGCCCGAGCCGGCAAGCACGGCCGGGCCGTTGGTGGCGGCGAACGACACCAATCCCTGCGCGGCCAGCCGTCCGGTGAAATAGCCGAGCGCGCCGCACGTATAAGCATTCTTCTGCGAAAAGATGGCGACGCCGAACAGCCGCGCCGCCTTGGCGAGGTCATCGATCGTGCGGTCGAAACCGGTATGCGCTAAGCCGCCGCGCGCATCGGAAAGATAGACCGCGAGCGCCGGCCTGGTGATCACCGGATCGGCGTTGCCGTCGATACGGCCGGCCTCCAGTGCTTCAAGATAATCGATAAAGTGCGAAAGCCCGACGATCGACAGTCCTTCCGCCTCGGCCGCGACGATCGAGGCAGCCAGCGACTGCGCCGCCTCTTCGTTGGCGCCAGCGCCAAGTGCGGCCATCCGGCACAGCCCTGTCGCCTGGTCGAGACTGAGTTGCATTGTGATTGCCATGGATATCTGAGGGAATGGGTGAATGGTAAATGGTGAGTGGGACTTAGCCGGTAACACTACGGGCTACTCACTACTGACTATTCACCATTCACCATTCACCTAACCAATCTTGTTCGGAATCCGCGCCTCGATCTTGCCCAGGGTGAAGACGAGGATGCCGGTGATCGCCATATAGATCAACGCCAGGAGCAGCAAGGGTTCATAGGTGAGGTAGGTATCCTGACGCACCTTTGAAGTGACGGCGAATATGTCGATCACGCTGATGGTCGCCACCAGCGGCGTCGATTTCAGCTGCAGCACGATTTCGCCCGTCAGTGTCGGAAGCGCGCGGTAGAAGGCCTGCGGCAGCCAGATTCGCCGGAAAATCCTCCAGCGGCTCATGCCGAAGGCGCGGGCGGCTTCCAATTGGCCTTTCGGTACGCCGGCAAAAGCGCCTCGCATCACCTCACCCTCATAGCCGGCGAAGGACAGCGTCAGCCCGAGCACGCCATAGGGCCATGCCTGCCTCAGATAGGGCCACATCCAGGACTCGCGAATCCATGGATATTGTGGAAACAGCGAGCCCAGCCCGTAATAGAGCAACCAGAGCTGCAGCAGCAGCGGCGTTCCCCTGATGACGGTGCAGAAGGCCTTGGCGGGCGCCGCGAACCAGAAAGAGCCTGCGGCTTGTGCCAGTCCGAGCGGCATGGCGAGCAGGAAGCCCAGCGTGCAGGTGACGGCAAGAATCCACAGCGCGCGCCAGATGCCGAGCAATCCCATCCCGTAATATTTCGGCAGCCAGTCCCAGCGCATGAAGACGGCCGCCGCCAAAACCAGCCCCAGCGCGATCAGGATCAGCGCGATACGATGCGGCTTCAGCCACAGCGAAGCGCGTGCGGCTATCTCGACGGCCGCTTCGCCAGTCATCACCGGGCCGGCCATCAACGGGCCTCCTTGAGCGACGGCATGCCGCGGCGGGCCCAGCTCTCGATGCGGCCGATGATCAGGTTGGAGACCAGCGTCAACAGAAGGTAGATCGCGCCGGCGGCGACAAAGAATGTCAGATAGGCTTTGGTGACGCCGGCCGCCTGCCGTGTCGCCAATGTCAGCTCGAAAAAGCCGACGACCGCCAGCAGGGCGGTGTCCTTGGTGGCGATCAGCCAAAGATTGGCAAGGCCGGGTATGGCGAACGGCAGCATCGCCGGCAGCGTGATGCGCCGCAGCAGCAGGCCGGGAGACATGCCATAGGCGCGCGCGGCTTCGATCTGGCCCTGCGGAATGGCGAGGATCGCCCCGCGGATCACCTCGGTCGAATAGGCGCCCTGGACGAAGCCGAGCACGGCAATGCCGGCCGCCAGCCCGCTAATGTCCATGCGCTGATAGCCCATTGCCGTCAGCATCTGATTGATCAGATCGGTGCCGGCGTAATAGAGCAGAAGGATCAGCACCAGCTCCGGCACGGCGCGCACGACTGTCGTATAGACTGCCAGGAGATCGCGCACCACCGGACCACCATACAGCTTGCCGGAGGCGCCGCCGATGCCGATCAAAAGGCCGAGACAGGTGGCGCCGACCGCGATCTCGATCGTATGGAGCAGCCCGACGATGAGCGTTCCACCCCAGCCCGGCGGCGTGGGCGAGAGAAGCGCGATGGCGGAGGCGGCCCAAGCCGGAACAAATGCGTCGATCAGCGTCGCCCTCGAATTGCTGGCGCTAAAACCGCCGGCGATCTCCGCCCGCGGAAGCACGCGTCGATGGATTTCGACTAACCACGCGGCTCTATCGGGGCCGTGTGGTTAATCGCTCATGGATGAGGCCGTCAGTTCGACTGCGTGTCGGCACCGTAAATGTCGAAGTCGAAGTACTTCTTCGAAATCTCGTCATATTTGCCGTTGGCGCGGATGGCCTTGATGCCGGCGTTGATCTTTTCCTTCAACTCGGAGTCTTCCTTGCGGACGCCGGCGCCGACGCCGGGCCCGAGAATGGCCAGATCCGGCGCGACCATGCCCTTCAGATCGCAGCATTGCTTGCCCTGGTCCGATTTTAGGAAGGCGTCGAGGGCAATGGAATCGGCCTGCACCGCGTCGACCCGGCCGGCGGCAAGATCCTGGTTGGCCTCGTCCTGGGTCTGGTATTCCTTGATTTCCGCCGCGTCGGCGAAGTGCTTCTTGGCGTAGTCGGCGTGTACGGTCGAGACTTGGACGCCGATGATCTTGCCCTTGAGGTCCTCCGGTGTTGAGCCGAACTTCTGGTCCTTCGGCCCGATGATCGCAGTCGGGGTGTTGTAATATTTGTCCGAGAAGGCGATCGTCTTCTCGCGCTCGGCGGTGATCGACATCGAGGCGGCGATAAGATCGATCTTCTTGGTCGTCAGCGCCGGAATGATGCCGTCCCAGGCGACGGGGGTGATGACGCAGTCGAGCTTCTCCTCGGCGCAGACGGCATCGATGAATTCGATCTCCCAGCCGACCCATTTGCCGGAAGCGTCCGGCGAGGCGAAGGGCGGATAGGGTTCGGCGGCGACGCCGATCTTGACCGGATCGGCCTTGGCCACGCCCATCGCGGCAACGCCGAGCAGCAGCGCTGCGGCAAAGGTCTTGAGAATAATCTTCATCGTCATGACTCCCAGTTTTGTTGTTGTTCCCGGTTTTCGTCCGCCCACAGTTTAACTGATGTTGCGGATGAACTGCTTCAGCCTTTCGGATTTTGGTGCGCCGAAGATCTGTTCCGGCGGCCCTTCTTCCTCGACCAGCCCGTTGTGGAGGTAGACGACATGCGTCGCGACCTCGCGGGCAAACTTCATCTCATGGGTAACCAGCACCATAGTGCGGCCTTCGCGCGCCAGGTCGCCGATCACCTTCAGCACCTCGCCGACCAGCTCCGGGTCGAGCGCCGAAGTCGGCTCATCGAACAGCATGACGCGCGGGTTGATGGCCAGCGCCCTGGCGATCGCGGCACGCTGCTGTTGGCCGCCCGACAGATAAGCGGGATAGACGTCGCGTTTTTCGGCCAGGCCGACGCGGGCGAGCAATTTTTCCGCCTCGCCGATCGCCACATCGCGCTTGACGCCGAGCACATGCACGGGAACCTCGATGACGTTCTCGATCAACGTCATGTGGCTCCACAGATTGAAGTTCTGGAAGACCATGCCGAGCTTGGAGCGGATGCGTTCGATCTGCTTGCGGTCGGCGGGCACGGTGTGGCCGTAGCTGTCGGCCTTCAGCTTTATCTCTTCGCCATTGACCCGGATGATGCCGCTGGTCGGGTTCTCCAGGCAGTTGATGCAGCGCAGCAGCGTCGATTTGCCCGAGCCGCTGCCGCCGATGATGGCGATCACCTCGCCATCGCGCGCCGACAGCGAAACGCCCTTCAATACATGCAGCTTGCCGAAATTCTTGTGCAGGTTCTCGACGTGGATGGCTTCGGCAGCGCCGTTCTGCGCCGTATGCTTCAGGGCGGTGGCCGGCGCTGTCATCGTCGCGGCGCCCCGCGGAGCAGCCGAGGCAGTCCTTGCTGGAATTTTTTACCCATTACCCGTCACTGGACAGCGTTCCGATTCTCAAGATGGACCGTTCCGCTTGCCTCCGTCAACCGCAGTTTTTGGACCATTGATCACGGCCTGCCGAGTGGCTATTGGCAGGAGGGGCGCGTTTCAGGAGAACTTAGTGGGCAAAGCATACGGGTCGCAGTCGATGGCCGGGCCGCTGCAGCGCGTGCTGATGCGCTCCGCCGCCAGCGCCATGCGTCGGGCCGAAGCGCTGGAGTGGCACTATGGCCCCGGCTTCGATCCACAAAAAGCGGCAACCCAGCATGATGCACTGGCCAGGCTGATTTCTGTCTCAGGTGCCGAAATCGAATGGCTGAGCGACGCCGATGACGGGCTTGCCGATTCGGTCTTTACCCACGATCCGTCGCTGATGACCGACCATGGCGCGGTCATCCTTGCCATGGGCAAGGCGCTGCGCCGGCGAGAGCCCGGCCTGCACGAGGCAGCCTACGGGCGCATGGGCATCCCCACCCTCGGCCGTATCGAGGCTCCCGGCCAGGTCGAGGGCGGCGACTGCGTGTGGGTGGATGCAAACACGCTGGCCGTCGGCCGCGGCGTGCGCACCAATCAGCACGGCATCCAGCAGCTCTCCAACCTGCTTTCACCCAAGGGCATCCAGGTCTATGGCTTCGACCTCCCGCTCTGGCAGGGCGAGGAGGCCTGCCTGCATCTGATGTCGGTGATCAGCCCGCTCGCAGACGATCTGGCGCTGGTCTATGCGCCCCTCCTGCCGGTCGCCTTCCACCAGATGCTGCGCGAACGCGGCATTCGGCTGGTCGAGGGCGACGCCGACGAATTCTTCGCCTCGAATGGGCTCAGCCTGAACGTGCTGCCGACCGCGCCGCGCCAGGTTATCGCCGTTGCCGGTTTTCCGAAGACGGCGGCTGCCATGCAAGCCGCCGGCTGTACGGTCTCGACATTCGAGGCCGATGCGCTGTGCATTGCCTGCGAGGGCGGCCCTACCTGCCTCACGCGCCCGGTGCTAAGACAATGACGACCATCGGCGAAGCGCTCATCACCTTGCTGGAAGCGCACGGCGTCGACATCGTGTTCGGCATTCCCGGCGTGCACACGGTCGAGCTCTACCGCGGACTGGCGCGGTCGAATATCCGTCACGTCACGCCGCGCCACGAGCAGGGCGCCGGCTTCATGGCCGACGGCTATGCGCGCGCCAGCGGCAAGCCGGGCGTCGCCTTCGTCATCACCGGGCCAGGACTGACCAACACCATCACCGCCATGGGCCAGGCGCGCGCCGATTCGGTGCCGATGCTGGTAATCTCCGGCGTCAACGCAACACCGACGCTGGGCAAAGGCCTTGGCCATCTGCATGAATTGCCGGACCAGCGCGGCATGATGGAGAAGGTGGCGCTGTTTTCGCACCGTGTCACGGAGGCCGGCGAACTGCCCGGCGTGCTCGCCGGCGCCTTTGCGCTGTTCTCATCCTCGCGTCCGGGTCCGGTGCATATCGAGATCCCGACCGATGTCATGACCATGCCCGCCAACGGCATCGTGCCGCTGCTGCGGAATTCAGCGCCGCCCGAGCCGGATGTGGCGGCGATTGCAGAGGCGGCAAGGCTATGCGCGTCTGCCCGCCGGCCGCTTATCCTGGCCGGTGGCGGCGCCAAAGCTGCCGAAGCGCCGTTGCAGCGCCTGGCCGAGAGGTTGGGAGCGCCGGTCGTCCAGACCGCCAATGCGCGCGGCCTGCTCCATCGTCATCCGCTTGGCGTGCCGGCCAGTCCCAGCCTGAAGGCGGTGCGTGCGCTGATGGCCGACGCCGATCTGGTCATTGCGGCCGGCACCGAATTCGGTCCGACCGACTATGACGGCTATGGCGACGGCGGTTTTGTCCTTCCCGCCAATCTGATCCGCATCGACATCGGCGCCGACCAGCTTGCCCGCCGGCCTGCGCGGATTTCGATCCAGGCCGATTCTGGCGCAGCGCTCGAGGCGCTGCATGCCGAACTCGGCACGGGCCAGGCGCAATCGGGCGGCGGCGCAGCTCGCGCCGCCGCGACGCGGCAGGCGGCCTTTGCCGAGATTGGCCCGGCTATGCAGGCGCAACTGGGCGCCGTCGAGACGATCCGTGATACGCTGCCTGGCGCGATCATCGTCGGCGATTCGACCCAGCCGGTCTACGCCGCCAACCTCTACTACGATCACGACCGGCCGGGCGGCTGGTTCAACGCCGCCACCGGCTTCGGCGCGCTCGGCTATGGCCCGCCAGCGGCGATCGGTGCCGCCCTCGCCAGGCCTGAGGCGCCGGTCGTTTGCCTCACCGGCGACGGCGGCTTCCAGTTCACCCTGCCGGAACTGGGCGCCGCGCTCGACGCTGCGGCGCCGGTGATCTTCACAGTCTGGAACAATCGCGGCTACCGCGAGATCGAGACCTCGATGCTCGACGTCGGCGTCGAGCCGGTCGGCGTCTCCCCGGCACCGCCGGATTTCTGCAAATTGGCCGAAGCCTACGGCATTGCCGCCGAGCGGATTTCCGGCACCGGCGGCTTGGCGGACGCGCTTGGGCGCGCGCGGGCGACTGGACGACCTTACGTCATCGAGATTTCGGTTGAGTGATCGCGCGAAAGGCGCGACCTTCCGCATCGGCGGCGCGCAATGACGGAGCGGTCGAATATGACGGAAACACTGGACGGCAGACATATCGTGGTGACCGGCGGCACCGGTGCCCTTGGCGGCGCGGTCGTAGGAAAACTGCTGGAGCAGGGCGCGATCTGCCATGTGCCCAATGCCCACGCTGCCGCGCCTGCGCATTTTCCCTTTCCGGCGCATGACCGCGTCAGGCTGGCGCACAATGTCGACCTTGCCGACCCTGCCAAGGTCGACGCCTTCTATGCCAGCGTTCCAGATTTATGGGCATCGGTGCATCTTGCCGGCGGCTTCACCGCGGCGCCGGTCGAGAAGATCGAACCCGCCTCCTTCGCCGAGATGATGGACACCAATGCCCGCACCACCTTTCTGTGCTGCCGCGCGGCGATACGCTCGATGCTGGGATCTTCCGTGCCGGGCCGCATCGTCAATGTCACCGCGCGAGCCGGGCTCGATCCGCGGCGCGGCTCCGGCAAGGTGGCCTACGCCGCCGCCAAGGCGGCAGTCGCCGCGATGACTGTGGCGATGGCCGAAGAGCTGAAGGGCAACGGCATCCTGGTCAACGCCGTGGCGCCCTCGACGCTTGACACGCCGGCCAACCGGGCTGACATGCCGAACGCAGATTTCAGCAGATGGGTCAGCCTTGAAGCGGCCGCCGAGGCCATTGCCTATCTCGCCTCGCCGGCCAACATGGCGATCAGCGGCACGCTGGTGCCACTCTACGGCCGGGCCTGAGCCTGCGGCTCGTCACAAGCAAAAGGTCACAAGCAAAAGCCCCGCCGGATCGTTCCGGCGGGGCTTTTTTTGTTTCGTTTATAACCCGCGCGAGGCGCGGTGTTGGCTTAGCTGCCCTGCTTCTTCAGCGCGGCGCCAAGGATGTCGCCCAGCGAAGCGCCGGAGTCGGTCGAACCGTATTGGGCGACCGCTTCCTTCTCTTCGGCGATTTCCAGCGCCTTGATCGAGACCTGCAGCTTGCGGGTCTTCTTGTCGAAGGCGATGACGCGGGCGTCGACCTTCTGGCCGACGGTGAAGCGCTCGGGGCGCTGCTCGTCGCGGTCACGGCTGAGATCGGAGCGCTTGATGAAGGTCTCGATGCCGCTGTCGACCAGCCGCACTTCCAGACCGCCATCCTTCACGCCGATAACCTCGCAGGTGACGACTGCGTTCTTGCGCAGTTCGCCTGACGTCGCTGCTTCGCCGACCGTGTCCTTGGCCAGCTGCTTGATGCCGAGCGAGATGCGCTCCTTGTCTATGTCGACGTCGAGCACCTGCGCCTTGACCATGTCACCGCGATTGTACTCTTCGATCACCTGCTCACCCGGACGGGTCCAGTCGAGGTCGGAAAGGTGGACCATGCCGTCGACGTCGCCTTCGAGGCCGATGAACAGGCCGAACTCGGTCTTGTTCTTGACCTCGCCCTCGACCTGGCTGCCGACCGGATGGCTGCGCGCGAAGGCCTCCCACGGGTTCTCCAGCGTCTGCTTGAGGCCGAGCGAGATACGGCGCTTGGCCGGATCGACTTCGAGCACCACCACGTCGACTTCCTGCGTCGTCGACAGGATCTTGCCGGGATGCACGTTCTTCTTGGTCCACGACATTTCCGAAACGTGGATGAGGCCTTCGATGCCCGGCTCCAGCTCGACGAACGCGCCGTAGTCGGTGATGTTGGTGACGGTACCCTTGATCTTCTTGCCGATCGGGAACTTGGTGCCGATCTCGGACCACGGGTCGCTCTCGAGCTGCTTCATGCCGAGCGAGATGCGGTGGGTTTCCTGGTTGATGCGGATGATCTGCACCTTGACCGTCTGGCCGATGTTGAGGATTTCGGTCGGATGGTTGACACGGCGCCAGGCCATGTCGGTGACGTGCAGCAGGCCGTCGATGCCGCCGAGGTCGACGAACGCACCATAGTCGGTGATGTTCTTGACGACGCCTTCGACCACCTGGCCTTCTTCGAGATTCTGCACGATTTCCGAACGCTGTTCGGCGCGGCTTTCCTCAAGCACGGTGCGGCGCGACACCACGATGTTGCCGCGGCGGCGATCCATCTTTAGGATCTCGAAGGGCTGCGGGTTGTGCATCAGCGGCGAGACGTCGCGGATCGGGCGGATATCGACCTGGCTCCGCGGCAGGAAAGCCACGGCGCCGTCGAGGTCGACGGTGAAGCCGCCCTTGACCTGGTTGAAGATGACGCCTTCGACGCGTTCGCCCTTGGTGAACTTCTCTTCGAGACGGACCCAGCTCTCTTCGCGGCGGGCCTTTTCGCGCGACAGCATGGCTTCGCCAAGCGCGTTCTCGATACGCTCGACATAGACCTCGACCGTGTCGCCGACCTTGAGCGTCGTGTCCTTGCCCTTGACGCCGAATTCCTTCAGCGGCACGCGGCCTTCGACCTTGAGGCCGACGTCGATGATGGCCATGTCCTTTTCAATGGCAGTGATGATGCCCTTGACGACCTGGCCTTCGCCGGAATGGCCGGCGGAAAATGATTCTTCGAGCAGGCTCGCGAAATCATCGCGAGTGGGATTTGCAACTGACATAGTTTCTCCTGGAATGCCCCGCAATCTGTCGCGGGGCGGGCGCCGTGGGTTAGCGTTGCGTTGGCCTGCCGGCGTTCCGGGCAAAAAGCCCTTGGCCGCCCTTGAGCGGCAATTCCGGCGCATGAAGAATGCTGGCAGGCTGGTTCATACCCGATATGGGAATTCTTGTTGTCGCCGGCAATCGGCGGCGGCAGGAAAACCCGGCTCAGGCTTCGTTTCTCTTGGCCAGGACGTTGTCGATGATCACCTGAGCTGCCAGAAACGCGGCCTCTATAGCCATTTCCGACGTGTCGAGCAAGTGCGCATCGGCCGCCGGCTTCAAGGGCGAGTCCATGCGGCCCATGTCGCGCTCGTCGCGGCGCACGATATCGGCAAGGATTTCATCGAAATTGGCAGTGCCGCCGATGCTCTCGATTTCGTCCAGCCGCCGCTTTGCCCGCACCTCGGCGCTGGCCGTGACATAGAGTTTTACGTCGGCATCGGGACAGACGACGGTGCCGATGTCGCGGCCGTCGAGCACCGCACCCGGCGGGGTTTTTGCAAAGTCGCGCTGCTTGTCGACCAGTATGCGCCGGACCGACGGGATGACAGCCACTTTCGAAGCCGCCTCGCCGACCGCGTGTGCCGAAAGCACGGCGCGGTCGAGCTTTGCCAGATCGACCTGACGAGCCGCGGTTTCAGCGGCCGAGACATTGTCGAGCGGCAGGCCGAGCCGGAGCAGCGCATGCGCCACCGCGCGATAGGTAAGGCCGGTGTCGAGCAGGTTCAGCCGATAGTGATCGGCCAGCCGCCGGGCAAGGGTGCCTTTGCCGGCACCGGCAGGTCCGTCGATGGCGATGGTGAAGGACGCCGTCATATGCCGTCGCGAGGCAAGCGCCTGCTGCCAACGCTTTTCAAACTCTGCCGCCGTGACTTCCACCGCCTCAAATACAGGATCAGCGTTGATCTCGTCGAGGTCCGGAAAAGGTTGGTCTGAGTTCGTTGTCCCGCCAACTTCGAGGTCCTCTGATCCATCTGGCGCGACGCCACGTGACGCAAAACCGACTGAACCGTCCCGATAGAACTCTATTGTTCTCGACTGATAGTTGTCGTCGGCAATCTCATACCAGAGATGAGATGGTTGCTCCGGCCGCTCGTGCTTCCAATGTACGCAGACATATTTCATTCAATCTCCGCACCGAGCCCCTTCATCAGGCCCATGAACTCCGGAAAACTCGTCGCGATCATCGCCTGGTCGTCGATGGTCACGGGCTTTTCCGTCGCCAGCCCCATCACCAGAAAACTCATGGCGATGCGGTGATCGAGATGGGTCTGGACGATGGTGCCCTGTCCGTTGGGATGCTGGCCGAGGCCCTTGCCGCCGGGTTTTCCGCGCACGACAAGCGAGGCCTCGCCTTCGCTGCAGTCCACGCCGTTGAGCTTCAGCCCTTCGGCCACTGCCGACAGCCGGTCGGATTCCTTCACGCGCAGCTCTTCCAGCCCGAGCATCAGCGTCTCGCCCTCGGCGAAGCTCGCCGCCACGGCAAGCACCGGATACTCGTCGATCATGGTCGGCGCCCGTTCGGGCGGCACGGTGACGCCTTTCAGCTCGGAGTAACGCACGCGCAGGTCGGCGACGTCTTCGCCGCCTTCATTGCGGCGCTCGAGAATGTCGATCCGGGCGCCCATTTCCTGCAGCGTCAGCAGAAGGCCTGTGCGGGTCGGGTTCATCAGCACGTTTTCGATGGTAATGTCCGAACCCGGCACGATCAGCGCCGCCACCAGCGGAAAGCCGGCCGAGGAGGGGTCGCCAGGCACCGCGATCGTCTGGCCGGTGAGCTTGCCCTGGCCTTCGATGAAAATGTGGCGCACGCCGCGCTCGTCGGTCTCGACCGACAGATTGGCGCCGAACCCCTTGAGCATCTTTTCGGTGTGGTCGCGCGTCATAACCGGCTCGATGACGGTGGTGATGCCCGGCGTGTTCAGCCCAGCCAGCAGCACCGCCGACTTGACTTGCGCCGATGCCATCGGCACGCGGTAGGTGATCGGCGCGGCGTGCTTGGGCCCGTGCATCGTGATCGGCATGCGGTCGCCGGGCGTCGCCTTCAGCACCTGCACGCCCATCTGGCGAAGCGGTTCGAGCACGCGGCCCATCGGCCGGCCCGACAGCGAGGCGTCGCCGATGAAGGTGGTTTCCATGTCATAGGTGCCGACCAGGCCCATGGTGAGGCGTGAGCCGGTGCCGGCATTGCCGAAGTCGAGCGCGCCTTCCGGCTGCAGCAGCGCGCCGTTGCCGGTACCGCGGATCACCCACTCAGCGCCATGCTTCTCGATATGAGCGCCCATCGCCTTCATGGCAGCGCCCGTACGCATCACGTCCTCGCCTTCCAGCAGCCCGGTGATGCGGGTTTCGCCGGAGGCCAGGCCACCGAACATGAACGAGCGGTGCGAGATCGACTTGTCGCCCGGCACCCGTGCCGCGCCTGAAAGGCCAGATGATTTGCGGGCGGTGGCCTGCTTCGGGGCGGCAGTGTGCGACATGGTTCTTTCCTGGAAACGCCGGCGGCCGGCCATTTTCTGCTGGTTTGCGGGGGTCTCCTATCATGGCGTACCGAAATGGTCATCCCCTTGGTATGAAGGCCTTCGAATTCAAGCTTTTTGGGACGCCGGCTTTTCGCTTTGACAGCGCCGTAAACTCTGGTTAAGGGGACCAAACTTTCATCGACGAGGCTTGCTGTGGCAAAACCCGAACTTGGCACCAAACGCATCGACCCGGAGACAGGTCGAAAATTCTATGACTTGAACAAGGACCCGATCGTCTCGCCTTACACGGGCAAGAGCTATCCGCGCTCCTATTTCGAGGAAGGCAAGATCGCCGCCCTCGAGGAGGAAGAGGAAGTTGCCGAGAAGGAAGTGGACGCCGAGGAGGAAGAGGGCGTCGAGGTCGTCTCGCTCGAAGAGGCGGACGAGGACGCGAAGGCCGACGAGCTTCCCGATCTCGGCGATGACGAAGACGACGTTGACCTTGGCGATGACGAGGATGACACGTTCCTCGCCGACGAGGAGGAAGAAGACGACGACGTTGCCGACATGATCGGCGTCGGCGAAGACGACGACGAAGTCTGAGCGAACCGCATTCGCCGGCTTTCGCGGCGCTGCCTAGAAAAAGCGGTTCTTGAAGGCTTGATATTGACTGAGGGCGGGGTTAGAAGCCGCCATCACTAACGGCGCGGTCTAGAACCCGCGCCGGATCTCTTCGCCGGAAACGGCGCCGGTGAACTGCCGGAGTGGGGCCATAGCTCAGTTGGGAGAGCGCTTGAATGGCATTCAAGAGGTCGTCGGTTCGATTCCGATTGGCTCCACCAGTTCTCTCCGCGAAAATCAGCAGAACGGCCGCCCGCCCGTCCGGGCTGGCCGTCGCAGAACCTAGCTGAGACTAGTGTAATCGGCCGCCCTACTTGGGCTCGCCGATCCATTCAGAAGTAGTGAGCCCGTGCCCGGTCTGTGCATTTTTCTGGCTGTGGTTTGAACCGCGAGCACCGGGACTCGACCAGGCAGCGGGCTGAAATGATCGCTGCGCAAAACTCCGTTACTTGTTGCAGTTCTGCATATCCGACGTCATAGCGCCGCTGGGGGTGTTGTTGTCGGTATCGATGCCCGCCGTATCCTTGCAGCGGTCCTCCATACCGTTTGTCTGCGGCGTGGTAGAGTTCGTTGCGTTCGGATCGATCGTGTTCGGGGTAGCTGCGCTGCCGGTCCCGGTGTTGCCGCCGGAAGTGCCTGTGTTGACGCCGGTATTGCCATCGGCGCTACCGGTCCCGGAGTCCATGGATTGTGCCATGGCAGATGTGGCCAGGCCGATAGCAAGTAGGGATGCAGAGAGAATTTTCATCATCTTAGTGTCTCCATCGAGTTGCATCGCTCTATCGCGATCTATACCAACGAGAGTTTTTTCGAGATGTTCCGTTGGGCAGAAATATTGATCGATACATCATTATGGATCTTTGTTGCTCGTCGTTTCGTGAATGCGGCTGCGAAATTCCTGCCGCATAGCGGCAATTTCGTCTGGAACCAAATCGAGCATGCCGCGTTCTTGCGCTTGCGGGGAGTTGTGTCGGCCGCAGGGGACAGTTTCACCAGGACATTCAAGAAATCCGTGAGCTGGGAGGGGCGCTGTGAGCGTGCTTGCATCCACAAGGCAATTGGACCACCGTCAAATACTGAACGCGCTGAAGGCTTTTCGGAGCGGTGATTTCTCCGTTCGTATCGACAATGTCTACGCCGGCCTTGATTCCGAGATCGCCGACACCTTCAACGAAATCGTAGAACTCAACGATCAGGTCACGCGCGAGTTCGAACGCCTCAGCAAGGTCGTCGGCAAGGATGGCCGGATCGGCGAACGCGGCCGTGTCCGCAACGCCACCGGCAGCTGGGAATCGAGCGTCCGTTCCGTCAACGATCTGATCGAGGACATGGTTCAGCCGACGGCCGAAGTGGCGCGCGTCATCGGCGCGGTGGCCAAGGGTGACCTGTCGCAGACGATGATGGTCGAAATCGACGGCCGGCAGCTGCGCGGCGAGTTTCTGCGAATCGGCAAGATCGTCAACACCATGGTCGGGCAACTGGCCTCCTTCGCCTCGGAAGTGACGCGCGTGGCGCGCGAGGTCGGCACCGAAGGCAAGCTCGGCGGCCAGGCCCGCGTGAAAGGTGTGGCCGGGACCTGGAAGGACCTGACCGACAACGTCAACGCGATGGCGACGAACCTGACCGGGCAGGTGCGCAACATCGCCGAGGTGACGACCGCCGTCGCTTCCGGCGACCTGTCGAAGAAGATTACCGTCGACGTGAAAGGCGAAATCCTCGAACTCAAGAACACCATCAACACGATGGTCGACCAGCTCAATTCCTTCGCCTCGGAAGTGACGCGCGTCGCGCGCGAAGTCGGTACAGAAGGCAAGCTCGGCGGCCAGGCGCGCGTCGAAGGTGTCGGCGGCACCTGGAAGGACCTGACCGACAACGTCAACCTGATGGCCGAGAACCTGACCGGCCAGGTGCGCAATATAGCCGAGGTGACGACGGCTGTGGCGCTGGGCGACCTGTCGAAGAAGATCACCGTCGACGTCAAGGGCGAGATCCTCGAGCTGAAATCGACTATCAACACCATGGTCGACCAGCTGAATTCATTTGCCGGCGAGGTGACGCGCGTCGCCCGCGAGGTCGGCACCGAGGGCAAGCTCGGCGGCCAGGCTCAGGTGCGCGGCGTTGCCGGCACCTGGAAGGACCTGACCGACAACGTCAATTCGATGGCCGAGAACCTGACCGGCCAGGTGCGCAACATCGCCGAGGTGACGACTGCGGTCGCTTCGGGCGACCTGTCGAAGAAGATCACTGTCGCCGTGCAAGGCGAAATCCTCGAGCTCAAGGACACCATCAACACGATGGTCGACCAGCTCAATTCCTTCGCTTCGGAAGTGACGCGTGTGGCGCGCGAGGTCGGAACCGAAGGCAAGCTCGGCGGCCAGGCCGAGGTGAAAGGGGTCGGCGGCACCTGGAAAGACCTGACCGATAACGTCAACCTGATGGCCGCCAATCTGACCGGCCAGGTCCGCAACATCGCCGAGGTGACGACCGCCGTTGCCCGCGGCGACCTGTCGAAGAAGATCACCGTCGACGTCAAGGGCGAAATCCTGGAGCTCAAGGATACCGTCAACACGATGGTCGACCAGCTTAATTCCTTCGCCTCGGAAGTGACGCGTGTGGCGCGCGAAGTGGGGTCGGAAGGCAAGCTCGGCGGCCAGGCGCATGTCGAGGGTGTCGGCGGCACCTGGAAGGATCTGACCGACAACGTCAACGCCATGGCCGGCAATCTGACCGTGCAGTTGCGCGACGTCTCCAAGGTGGCGACGGCAATTGCGACCGGCGATTTGACCCAGAAGATCACCGTCGATGCGCTGGGCGAGATCCTGCAGATCAAGGACGTCATCAACACGATGGTCGACCAGCTGAATTCCTTCGCCTCCGAGGTGACGCGCGTGGCGCGCGAGGTCGGTTCGGACGGCAAGCTCGGCGGCCAGGCGCAGGTGCGCGGCGTTGCCGGCACCTGGAAAGACTTGACCGACAATGTCAATGCGATGGCTGCCAACCTGACCGGCCAGGTGCGCAACATCGCCGAGGTGACGACGGCAGTGGCGCTGGGCGACCTGTCGAAGAAGATCACGGTCGATGTGCGCGGCGAGATCCTCGAGCTCAAGGACACCATCAATACGATGGTCGACCAGCTGAATTCCTTTGCCTCGGAGGTGACGCGCGTTGCGCGCGAGGTCGGCACCGAAGGCAAGCTCGGCGGCCAGGCGCAGGTGCGCGGCGTTGCCGGCACCTGGAAGGATCTGACCGACAATGTGAATTCGATGGCCGAGAACCTGACCGGCCAGGTCCGCAACATCGCCGAGGTGACCACCGCTGTGGCGCGCGGCGACCTGTCGAAGAAGATCACCGTCGACGTCAAGGGCGAGATCCTGGAGCTGAAATCGACGATCAACACCATGGTCGACCAGCTGAACTCCTTTGCCGGCGAAGTGACGCGTGTCGCCCGCGAGGTCGGCACCGAGGGCAAGCTCGGCGGCCAGGCGCGGGTCGAGGGCGTTGCCGGCACCTGGAAGGACCTGACCGACAACGTCAATCTAATGGCGACGAACCTGACCAACCAGGTGCGCGGCATCGCCGATGTCGTGACCGCGGTCGCGCAAGGCAATCTCAAGCGCAAGCTGACGGTCGACGCCAAGGGCGAGATCGCTTCGCTCGCCGACACCATCAACGGCATGATCGAGACGCTGGCGACCTTCGCCGACCAGGTGACCAACGTCGCCCGCGAGGTGGGCATCGAAGGCAAGCTCGGCGGCCAGGCCCGGGTGCCCGGCGCTGCCGGCCTTTGGCGTGACCTGACCGACAACGTCAATCAGCTGGCGGCCAACCTGACCACCCAGGTGCGCGCCATCGCCGAGGTGTCGACGGCGGTGACCAAGGGCGATCTGACCCGCTCGATCAGCGTCCAGGCCTCCGGCGAGGTGGCGGCGCTGAAAGACAACATCAACGAGATGATCCGCAATTTGAAGGACCAGACGCTGAAGAATGCCGAGCAGGACTGGCTGAAGACCAATCTCGCCCGCTTCTCGCGCATGCTGCAGGGCGAGCGCGACCTGGCCACGATCTCGCGCCTCATCATGTCCGAACTCGCCCCGCTGGTGAATGCGCAATATGGCGTGTTCTACGTGACCAACCGCGACGAGGATGAATTCTATCTGGAGCTCGCCGCCTCCTATGGCGCCGAAAGCAAGGCGGAGATCAAGCAACGCCTCGATCTGCGCGAAGGCCTTGTCGGGCAGAGTGCCGCCGACAAGCGCGCCATCATGCTGGACAATGTGCCGCCGAATTTCCTGCGCGTTACCTCCGGCCTTGGCAATGCCGCGCCGGCGAACGTGATCATTCTTCCGGCTCTGTTCGAAGACGAGGTGAAGGCCGTCATCGAACTCGCCTCGTTCAGCGAATTCCGCGACACGCACCAGTCGTTCCTCAACCAGCTGATGGAATCCGTCGGCATCGTTCTCAACACCATCGCCGCCACCATGCGCACCGAAGGCCTGCTCAAGCAGTCGCAGCTGCTGACCTCGGAATTGCAGGCGCGTCAGACCGAACTGACCAAGAAGCAGGAGGAGCTGCACGCCACCAATGAGGAGCTGCAGGAAAAGGCGCAGCTGCTCGAGAACGAAAAGAAGCAGGTGGAGAACAAGAACCTGGAAATCGAGATGGCGCGGCGGGCGCTGGAGGAGAAGGCCGAGCAGCTGGCGCTTACCTCGAAATACAAGTCGGAATTCCTCGCCAATATGAGCCACGAACTGCGCACGCCGCTGAACTCGCTGCTCATCCTTTCAAACCTGCTCGCAACCAACCAGCAGGGCAATCTCAACGACAAGCAGGTCGAGTTCGCGCGCACCATCAATTCGGCCGGCACCGACCTCTTGAGCCTCATCAACGACATCCTCGACCTGTCGAAGATCGAATCGGGCACCGTCTCGATCGATATCAACGATATGCCCGTGGTGCATCTTCGCCAGCATATGGAGCGAACCTTCCGGCAGCTGGCGACCGACAAGGGACTTGGCTTCACCATCAATGTCGACCCCGAGCTGCCGGAGACCGTCCGCACCGACGAGAAGCGGTTGCAGCAAATCGTGCTCAACCTTTTGTCGAACGCGTTCAAGTTCACCTCGCAAGGCGAGGTCCGCTTGAATTTCCGGGCCGAAACGACGGGCCGTCACAACGGCTCGGCGCAACCGATGGAGGCGCTCGCGATCGTGGTCAGCGATACCGGCATCGGTATTCCGCAAGACAAGCAGAAGCTGATTTTCGAGGCCTTCCAGCAGGCCGACGGCACCACCAGCCGCAAATATGGCGGCACCGGGCTTGGGCTCTCGATCAGCCGGGAGATTGCCCGGCTGCTCGGCGGCGAATTGCGGGTCGAGAGCACGCCGGGCAAGGGTTCGACGTTCACTCTGGTCATTCCATTCGACGGACCCCGGATGGCCTTGGCCCCGCAAGCGGCGTTGCTGCCGGCGATGGAGGTGGCCGCGACGACAGCGCAGCCGAGCCCGCCGTCCTCCGAATTGCTCGATGACCGCGACATGATCTCGTCTGAAGATCGGGTCGTGCTGATCGTCGAGGACGACCCGACCTTCGGCGGTTTGCTGCTCGGCCTTGCACGTTCGGCCGGGCTGAAAGGCGTCCTGTCGACCGCGGGCTCCGGCACGCTGGCTTTGGCACGCAAGCTGGTTCCCGACGCGATTACGCTCGATCTCGGACTATCGGATATCGACGGCTGGGTGTTGTTCGATCTGCTTCGCCATGACCCGAAAACCAAGGACATTCCCGTTCATGTCATCTCGGGCGCCGAAGACATCGAGGTGCTTGCCCGCAAGGGTGCATCCAGCATTTCAACCAAGCCCGTATCGTCGGACGAACTGATGAAGGTCTTCCAGGATATTCATTCCAGAAAGCTCCGCGTCCAGAGCCGCGTCCTGATTGCCGATCCCGATCCCGAGCGCCGCCTTTCGCTGATCGAGGCGATCCGCGACGGCGTCACCTCGGTTACGGCGATCGGCCGCGTCGCGGCGAATGCGGACGAAATCGGCATCGCCAACTATGATGCCGTTGTGCTCGGCTTTGGCCGCTCGGCCAAGGACAACGCCCAGATGCTGGATGAGATTGCCGTCCTGTTCGGGCAGTCGGTGTCGCGACTGCTGTTCTTTGCGCCTCATCCGGAAGCGCTGCAACAGTCGCTCGCCTTGCATCCGGCATTGGCGGATGTTCCGCGGGCGGAGAATTTCGCGCAGCTGGCTCTCCTGATGTCGGCAACACTCCCCGGGCGAGGCCACGAAAACGATGGTGCGGCAGCCGAACAGCCGGACAAATTCGACCTCGCCGGCGCAAAGGTCCTCATCGTCGACGACGACATCCGCAACATCTATTCGCTTACTAGCGTTCTCGAGACCTATGACATCCAGGTGCTGCATGCGGAGCGCGGCCGGGAAGGTATCGCGCTTCTGGAGCAGAGCCCGGACATCGATGCGGCACTGATCGATATCATGATGCCGGAAATGGATGGCTACGAGACGATGCGGCAGATCCGCAGCATGCCGGCGATCGCCCATATCCCATTGATCTCGGTCACAGCCAAGGCAATGAAGGGCGACCGGCAGAAGTGCCTCGACGCCGGCGCCTCCGACTACATCGCCAAGCCTGTCGACCTCGATCTGCTGTTGGCATTGCTGCGTGTCTGGATCGGCCGTTCGCGATCCCGTGTCCATGGTCCGGAAAAGACGCTCATGGCAGTGAACTGACGGCCGCTCGATGCAGAAGCTGTCGAGAAACGGAGCAAGGAAGCTGGAGGTCATGGCGCCGGCAGCGGGGCCGGCAAAGGCGCGCATCCTGGCCGTGGATGACGACGAGCGCAATCTGCTGGCGATCGGCGAGGTTCTGGCCCCTATCGGTGAAGTCGTCTGCGTGCAGTCGGGCGAAGAGGCGTTGCGCGCACTGCTGAAGGAGGATTTCGCAGTCATCCTGCTGGACGTGCTGATGCCCCGGCTGGATGGCTACGAGACCGCGGGATTGATCCGCCAGCGCGAGCAATCCAGGCGAACGCCGATAATTTTTCTCACCGCCATCAACAAGGAAGACGCGCACATGCTGCGCGGCTACGACGCCGGCGCGGTGGATTACGTGTTCAAGCCTTTCGACCCGGCCATGCTGCGTTCCAAGGTTGCCGTGTTCGTCGAACTTCATGAGAAGACGCTCGAAATCCAGCAAAAGGCGGCTGCCGAGCAACGGCTGCTGGCCCAGGCACTGCAGGCGCAGAAGGAAAAGCTCGAGGCCGAGCGGGCGCTGCGCAGCGCACAGGAGCGGCAGCATGCCATTTTGAGCTCTCTTCCGGTCTGCTTCCACGCAAGGGCGGCGGAGCCGCCGTTCGGCGCCAGCTTTGTCACCGAAGGGGTCGAACGCCTGACCGGCTTTCCTGCGGAACGGCTGACCGCCGATCCAGGCTTCGGCCTGAGCCGCGTTCATCCCGACGATCTGCCGAGAGTGAGGGAGGTCCTGCTCGCAGCCAAGGCCACCGGCTCCTACACCTGCGAATTCCGCTGGCAATGCGCCGACGGCAATTACCGGATTTTTCTCGACCAGGGCGTCCTGTCGAATGGCTCCGACGGCCGGAACCCCGAGATCCTCGGCACATTGCTGGACGTTACCGAGCGGCGCGAGCTTGAGGACCAGCTGCTGCAGTCGCAGCGCCTCGACGCGATCGGCAAGCTTACCGGCGGCCTGGCGCATGATTTCAACAATCTGCTTGCCGCAATTCTCAGCGGATTGGGATTGCTCGAGCGCCATGCCGAGTTCGACGGACAGACCAGGCAGGTTCTGGAACTGACACGCCGGTCGGCAAAACAAGGCGCCGAGCTCGTCAACCGCATGCTTGCCTTCTCGCGCCGCCAGACGCTGCGGCCGCAGGCCGTGCGCCTCGCCGCGCTCGGCGATACAATGAACGGGTTGGTGGCCCCGGTCCTGGGCGGCCTGATCCGTTTCGATTGGCTTGTCGACGACACTGTGTGGCCGGCGCATGTCGATGCCAGCCAGCTGGAGCTCGCGCTGATGAACCTGGTCTTCAACGCGCGCGATGCCATGCCGTCCGGCGGCACGATAATCGTGGAGGCGCAAAATCGAACGCTAGGCAGTGCAGCCGAGGATATTTCGGCGGGCGACTATGTCGTGGTCACGGTCAAGGACACGGGGTCGGGCATACCGGCTGACATTCTCGCCAAGGTCGTAGAACCGTTCTTCACCACAAAACCGGTCGGCAAAGGCACTGGCCTCGGTCTGAGCACGGTGCATGGTTTCGTCAAGCAATCGGGCGGCACGCTTCGCATTGAAAGCACCGTCGGCAGTGGAACATCCGTCCAGCTCTGGCTGCCGCGTTCAATCGAGCGCCCGGTGGAAATCGCCGAGAAGTCCGATGCCGACGACAGCGTCGGGAATGCCGGCGAGGACTATCCATCGGTCCTGCTGATCGACGACAGCAATGTACTACGGGAACTGACGGCGCAATCGCTTCGCCAACACGGCTTTGCGGTTACCTGTGCCGGGGGCGGTGCCGAAGCGCTGGCGATGATCGAGCGGGCGCCGTACGATTTCGATGTCATCGTCACCGATTTTGCCATGCCGCTCGTCTCGGGCCTGGAGGTCATTCGGTTCGCCCGGAATCTGCGGTCCGATTGGCCGGCGGTGATGATAACGGGATATGCCGATGCCGACGCGATCGCCGACCGGCCCCCCGACGTGCCGCTGCTCGGCAAACCGCTGCGCGAAAAGGACCTGATGGAGAGCATTCTTGCGGCGGCCGCGCGCGCCGGCTCGCAGAAAGCCAGGCAGGCCCAGCCGGTGAAAGGCGGGTACCGGTTTTCGACCTGAAGAGACAAGCCTTATCGAATCGAAACGGTACGTTCCGTATCCTCGATCGTCCGCGACATCCAGCCTGTGCGCAACACGGAGCGCCGGCCATGGCGCGCTCGACGGGCTGTGATGCGGTTGATAAGCCCTCTCCGCAAGGAGAGTCGAGACATGACCGTTGCGATCGAGATGGGCCAGACGAGCGCAGGCGCCCCGGCGGCGCTGGATCTTGAGGAACTGCTGGCGACGCGGCTTCTGGTGCAGGGCAATTCGGGCTCCGGCAAGTCCCACCTGCTGCGCCGGCTCTTGGAGCAGAGCGCGCCCTGGGTGCAGCAGACCATCATCGACCCCGAAGGCGACTTCGTGACGCTGGGCGACCGTTTTGGCCATCTGGTGATCGACGCCGAGGAGCATACCGAGCGCGGCCTGCAGAGCGCCGGCGAGCGGGCGCGCATCCACCGCGTCTCCACGGTGCTCAATCTCGAGGGGCTCGACGCCGAGAACCAGATGCGGCGCGCCGCCGCCTTCCTCGGCGGGCTTTTCGAGGTCGCCCGCGACCACTGGTACCCGATGCTGGTGGTGGTGGACGAGGCGCAGCTGTTCGCGCCGGCCGTCGCCGGCGAGGTTTCGGACGAGGCGCGCAAGCTCTCGCTCGGCGCCATGACCAATCTGATGTGCCGTGGCCGCAAACGCGGGCTGGCCGGGATCATCGCCACCCAGCGGCTGGCCAAGCTTGCCAAGAACGTCGCCGCCGAGGCTTCCAATTTCCTCATGGGCCGGACTTTTCTCGATATCGACATGGCGCGCGCCGCCGACCTTCTCGGCATGGAGCGGCGCCAGGCCGAGGCCTTTCGCGACCTCGAGCGCGGGCAATTCATGGCGCTCGGCCCGGCGCTGTCGCGCCGTCCGCTCGGCTTGCGCATCGGCCCGACAGATACAAGCCCGCGCAACGCGACCCCGCGCCTGATGCCGCTGCCGGAATCGGCGTTGGAGGATGCCCGTGCGATCATCCTGGCGGCCCCGCCGCCGGAAACCGTCCGGCCGCAGCGCCGCTCGTCGCCGGATCTACTCGATCAGCTGATGGCGGCGAAGTCGGCGGCGCTGGAAATCCGCCCGGAAGCAGCGGAGGCGCAAATCAGCGCCGAGGATTTGGCGGAGCGGCGCGAGCGCGTCGACCGGGTGCTGCGCGCCGTGCTGGCGCAACCCGATGCCGGCTTCCGGGTCATCGGCGTGCTTTATCAGGAGTTCGTGGTCCGCTGCCGCATCGAGGGCCTCGCCTCGGTCGTGCCGGACCTGCCCGAGTTCCGCCGCATGCTGACCCGCGCCCGCGCCGGCCTCGGCTCCGACATGGCGGGCGACGACGCCTGGCAGGACGTCTCGGCGCGCGCCTCGCTGCTGCCCGAGGACATGCAAGGCGTGTTCATGATGATCGCTCGCGCCGCCAAGGAGGGCTGGCCCTGCCCGAGCGACGCGGCAATCGCCCGCGCCTACGGCTCGCACTCGCTGCGCCGCGCCCGGCGCCTGCTGACCTATATCGAGGAGCAGGGGCTGATCGTATGCCAGCTCGACGGAGCCGGCCGGCGGACGGTGACGCTGGTGGAGCTCGCCTGGGCAACGGCACCGGGGGATCCCAATGCGGAGGAGGCGGAGCAGGGGAGTTTGGTGTGATGGGGGGACGAACTCACACTGAGAAAGCACCGCTCATCAGGCAGGGGCTAAGTCTGTTTTGCGCCATATCCGGACCTTGCCAGTGATGCCGTGAATGTTAAGTCTCGGCTCCGATGCGGACGTTCCGCCCGAGTTCGAAGACTGACCGCGACCGTTCTGCGGCCTTCGCATGGATAGCGCCAATGAGCGGCGTCCCACATCCCACTCCTTGTGTCCATTGGGAGGGGTCGTTGTGGACCAAGCCCTACTACCCAGGCTTGTGACGAAGCCGATCCAGCGCGTCTCGAAGTGCATTGGCGGCATCGCCACGCTCGTCAGGGGACATCAGCTCCGGTTCAAGTTCCAACCTGAAGTGCGGCAGCTCGGTTCGAACAGCACGACGAGCGGCCGCCAGATTGGCCTTCAGATCGATGACGCGGTAGGTGGCGACGGGATAGGCGATCCCCTTGACCTGGACTTGCCCCAGTTCCTCACAGTCGATTGCGTCCTTCACTTGCGCAAACGTCTCGTAGGAAATGAGGATGGCCCCCGGCGGCGCCTCCTGCTCCAGGCGCGAGGCGAGATTCACGGCGCCGCCGATTATCGTGTAGTCCATCCGGTCCTCGCTGCCGAAGTTACCGACGGTGCAGTAGTCGGTATGGATGCCGATGCGACAGCGCAGCGGTGTTTCGATCCCCATGTCCCGCCAGACTTCGGCAAGCTCGCTAATCCGCTTTTGCATTGCAAGTGCCATCTGCGCGCAAGCCAGCGCGTCCTCCTTGACGCCGCGAGTCTCGGGATCGCCGAAAAACATCAGGATCGCGTCGCCGACATATTTGTCGATCGTCGCGCCGTGATCCGAAGCAATTTTCGACATTTCCGTCAGATAGTGATTGAGGAGTTGGGTGAGATCCTCGGATTCCATTTTGTCAGTGGTCTCGGTAAAGCCGGCGATATCGGAGAAGCATATTGTCAGTTTCTTCCGCTGGCTGGCGATCCTGACCTCCTGGCGGCCGGTGAATATCGAGCGATACACCTGGGGCGCCAGATACTTCGCCAGCTTGCTGGAAAGCGCCTCCAGAACCACGGATTTCTCGGCGAGGTTCTCCTCCCTTTGCTTCAGCTCAGTGATGTCCGAATAGACGGCGACCGTGCCGCCGGCGCTGATCCGCCGCTCGCTGACCATGACCCATCGCCCGTCGCCTCGCCTCTGCACCCAAGGTTCGCCAGGGTTGCGGTGCCGCGAGAGGCGCTCGGCGACCCACTCCTCGACCCGCCCCTCGGCGTCCCTGATGTAGCCGCGCTCAGCGGATCGGCGAATGATTTGCTCGAATGTCGTGCCGGGCGTCAGTTCGCTCTCCAGACCGGTGTAGAGCAATTCGCGGTAGCGGCTGTTGCTGAGGACGAGCCGGTCCTCCCAGTCGTACAGAGCGAATCCTTCGGAGATGCTTTCGATGGCATCGATGAGCCGCTGACGAGCTTCCGCAACGTCGCGCAGGTTCTTTTCCTCGACCTCGACAGCAGTATCCCGGAAGAGTCTCAGCGCTTCGGCCATGCGCCCGATTTCGTCGCTGCCCGCGGCTGGCAGCGGCGCACGAAGATTGCCCCCCGCAATCGCGAGCATGCCTTGGCTCACGGCCCCCAGTCGGGCGAGGAGGCTGCGGTCGACATAGAGCCAGACAACCAGAACCGAACTCAGGAGGCTGAGAAAGGCGGAGCCGAGTACAACCGCGGTGCCGTAGCGCTGGACGAGCGCGGCTTCGCGACCGGACGCAGCGATCTCCTGATCTGCCGTGGCGACCAGGCGATCGACGCCAGCGGTGAGATTGCGCGACAGTCGATTGTTCTCGGCCAGAAGCCTTTCGCCCTGTGCCAGGACAGCAAACTCGTCCTCCCGCACCTTGGGGATGCTGTCCTCGCCGTCGGTCAAACCCCTGAACTCGTCAACACGCTGCCGGAAGCGGGTCCGCAGCTTTTCGTCGATCTCCGTGGAAACCTTTTCAAGAGCAGTGAGCGAACGGCGTAGCGGAAAAAGGATCAACGCCAGGTCGCCCGGCGTCGGCGCGTTCGCGACCTTCACCAGCGCGTCGTTGACCGCCGAGATCTCCAGCTGCGCCTTCTGCTGGGGAATGTAAGCCGCAATCGCCTGGACCAGGTCGGCCATCGCCGCTGCGCGTCGATCGGGCGACAGCGACGTGTCGGCCGCGACCGCCCGCCATTGCGGGAGCCTGGAATCCATTACTAGGATGCCGGTGGCCACAAGGCGCTGGCTTCCGGTCGTCGTCGCGGCGAGGCGGTTCAGGAGCTCCTCCTTGCGGGCGACCACGTCGAGCCGGGCGACAACAAGAGAGTCGAGCTCCTTCAGGTTGCGCCTCAGAACAATCGCGGCTTCCTCGATCTCGGCCAAAGGCACTGTGCCCAACGTGGCATCCCGGAGGTCCGTGCGCAGGGCCTCGAGGCGGGACATCTCGAGCGCGACGGCAGCCGAGACCTCGCTGTGCTGAGCCCTGCTTGTCGCTGCCAGCACCGATGGCGCGGCAGCAGCGACCCGTTCGGCCTGGCGCGACAGCTGGAGGGAGGCGAGCGCCGACGGCACTCGATCCGTGGTAATTCGGTCCACGACGTCGCCAACCTGGAGGAAGGCATAAAGCGCCGCAGCGGTTGCCAGCACCGCAAGGGCGCTGATCCCGAAAAAGGCGAGCAACAGCCGGCCGCGTATGCCGAGGCGTTCAAGCTCGGCGAGTCGGAACAGTCCGGCCACACTGGTCTGCATCAGACTAGACATCTCAGCCGGCACGCCGGCGATCAGCGAACCCTATTCAACCGGCACGTACTCTCCGCCGCGCCAGACGTACCAAACCCAACTCTGCTTCGTGAGGTCGCCCTTGTCGTCGAAATCGACCCGGCCGATGACGGTGTCGAATTCCTGTTCGTGCAGTGCCGCAATGATGGCCTTCTGCTCCAGCGAACCTGCCTTCGAGACTGCCTGGGCCCAAACCTGGACCGCGCAGTAGCTCAACAGCGTGTAGCCCGCGGGTTCGAAATTCTCCGCACGGAACTGCTCAACGACCGCGGCCGCTTCGGGGCTTCGCCTCGGGTCCGCCGGGAACGTGAAGAGGGTCCCCTCCGCCGCGGGGCCGGCGATCAGGGCAAATTCCTCGGTCGCCAAAGCATCTCCGGATATGAGCTGAACCGTGTAGCCACTGTCGTGTGCAGCGCGAGCAATCAGCGCAACCTCGGCATGATACCCACCCACATATAAGGCGGAGACGCCGGCGGTCTGCAACGTAGCGACCTCGGCCGAATAGTCGTCCTTCCCGGGAATGTATGCGTCGTAAACGGCCTCAGTCACGCCCCGCTTGTTCAGCTGCTTCCTGGTCTCGTCGGCGAGACCCTTCCCATAGGTCGAATTGTCGTGGAGGATCGCAATCTTCTTGTTGCCCCAGCGATCGGCAAGGTAGTTGCCGGCGATGAAACCTTGCGCGTCGTCGCGGCCAATGGTGCGAAAGACATTGGCACGGCCCTGTTCGGTCAGCTGCGGATTGGTCGAGCCTGGGGATATCTCAACGACGCCTGCCTCCTCGTACACTTTTGATGCGGGGATCGAGGCCCCGGAGCAATAATGCCCGACGACGAGCACGACCCCGTCAGCCACCAGCTTCTTGGCGGCCGCCACAGCTTGCTCGGGATCGCAGAAGTCGTCGACCGAGATGAGCCTCACCTTCTGGCCGAGCACGCCGCCCGCCGTGTTGACGTCGGCCACTGCCATCTCCGCGCCGCGCTGTCCCTGCTCGCCGATCCAGGCGAGCCGTCCCGTCATCGCAGCCGAGACGCCGATCAGCACCTCCGCCCGCGCGGAGCTGAACACGGCCGCGAGAACTAAGATCGCTATGGCGATGATGCGGTGCATGTGTGCACCCCCTTAACTGTAGCTTACGCCAATCCCGTCAAAGCCGACAGCCCCTTCGGCAAGCGCGACTGTCTCGGGCTGCTATTGCAGCGCACACCCAATTTGGCGAAGCAAGCATACACTGGAATGGCGTGTCATAACTTCGTTCGCTGAGGTCGGAATCGCGCGCCAAATCCGGACGTTACCACTGACCGGAGTGAGCGTCGTGATTGGGTCAAAGCAGCCCCCGCCTCAGCTTCCCCCTATCTCTCCTCCACAATCCGCAAATAGGCCGCCGTCACAAACAGCACGATTAACCCAAACAATATCCACCACGCCCCTTCCGGCATCTGCAAAATCGTCAGCAGCGTCGTCAGCGCGGTAGGGATCAGCGCCGTTGATTGTGCCGGTGCAGCCGCCGCGGCCGCCGAAGATCGAGGTGCCGCCGACGACGGCGGCGGCCACCCAAGGCAGCACCAGCGGGTCGGCGAGCGACGGCCTTGATCAGGCCGATGTAGTGCAGTGCCGACGAGCACGCTCGAGATAACGTAGAGCGCGGTGATCACCTGCCAGCAGCGTACGCCGGACAGGCGCGTTGCCCGTTCGTTGTCGCCGACCGCCCCAGCACCACCGCCGCGACGCTGGCCGTCGCGTCCAATTCCTCAGGCGGCGCCTGGACGCCGGCTTTGTTTCCGTGAATCTCGCGATGCCGCATTGCACAATCGTCTCGCCTGCGCAAAATGCGGCATGATCCGCAAATCCCTCACTGTCCTGGTGATCGATGAGAACCACATCCGCGCTTCGATAATCGAAGCGGGATTGCGGGAGGCCGGGCATCAGCAGGTCACGGTCATCCATGACGTCGCCGGCATAGCGCGGCGGATAGCCGAGATCGAACCCGACGTGATCGTCATCGATCTCGAAAATCCCAATCGCGACATGCTCGAAAACATGTTCCAGCTGTCGCGCTTGGTGAAGCGGCCGATCGCCATGTTCGTCGACCGCTCGGATCAGGCTTCGATCGAAGCAGCGGTGGAAGCCGGAGTGTCGGCCTATGTCGTCGACGGCCTGCGTCAGGAGCGGGTCAAGCCGATCCTCGACATGGCAATCAGCCGCTTCAATGCGTTTTCGCGCATGGCGCGCGAACTGGAAGAAGCCCGCAGCGAATTGGAAAGCCGCAAGGTGATCGATCGCGCAAAGGGCATCCTGATGAAGTCGCGCGGCCTGTCGGAGGACGCGGCGTATACGCTGCTGCGCAAGACCGCCATGAACCAGAACCGCAAGATCGCCGAGATCGCCCAGAGCCTGGTAACGGCGGCAGGCCTGCTGGATCCCGAGGAGAGTTGAGAATGGCGGCCGAGCACCGGATCAATGCTGGCTTCATGCCGCTCTTCGACAGCGCTGTCCTTGTCGCGGCGAAGGAAATCGGCTTCGCCCTGCGTGAAGGCATCGACCTGACGCTCAACCGGGAAACATCCTGGGCCAACATCCGCGACCGCATCGCCATCGGCCATTTCGATCTGGCGCACATGCTGGGGCCGATGCCGATCGCCTGCAATCTGGGGCTGACGCCGCTCGCCTCCGATACCGTCGTGCCGTTTTCGCTCGGCCTCGGCGGCAATTGCGTGACGGTTTCGAACGCGGTCTGGGCCGGCATGGCCGCGCACGGCGCCCAACCCGATCTCGATCCGGCGCGGGCCGGCAAGGCGTTGGGAGCGCTGATTCGTGAGCGGGCGAATGGCGGCGGCGATCCGCTTCGCTTCGCCGTCGTCCATCCGCACTCCGGGCACAATTACGAATTGCGCTACTGGCTCGCCGCCTGTGGCATCGACCCGTCGCGTGAAATCGAGATCGTCATCGTGCCGCCCCCCTTCATGGCCGACGCACTCGCCGCCGGCAGGATCGACGGCTACTGCGTCGGCGAACCCTGGAACAGCGCCTCGGTCGTCGCGGGCACCGGCCATATCGCCACGGTCAAGGCGGCCATCTGGAAGACCAGCCCCGAGAAAGTCGTCGGCGTGCGCAAGGCATGGGCGGAAAGAGAGCCGGACGCGCTTTCAGCCCTGCTGCGTGCGCTTCATCACGCGGCGCGCTGGTGCCAGGATCCGGCAAACCGTGACGAACTCGCGGCCCTTATGGCGCAGCCGGCCTTCCTCGGACTTGCGCCGGCGCTGCAGATGCCGATCCTCAGCGGGCATCTGGCGCTCGGCGGCGGCGCCGAACTGAGTGTCGGCGACTTCTTTCTGCCCTTCAACAAGGCGGCGAACTTCCCGTGGAAGAGCCATGCGCTGTGGTTCTACACGCAGATGGTGCGCTGGGGGCATGTCGCGCACACGCCGGAAAACCTCGCTATTGCCCGCGACTGCTACCGCCCCGATCTCTACCGCTCGGCGTTGAAGCCGCTTGGCGTAGCGCTTCCCGGTGCCAATGCCAAGGTCGAGGGCGCGCTGAAGGCCGCGACTCCGGTCGGTTCGGCGGGGGCAAGCCTGGTGCTCGGTCCCGATGGTTTCTTCGATGGCCAGATCTTCGATCCCGACGAGATCGACGCCTACATTGCCGGCCAGAAATTGGCGCGCGCCGAAGTCTGATCATTTCGGCGGCATTCTTGTGCGCTGCACAAAAAATGTGCGTGCAACTGCGCTAATGAACAATCTTTGGCTTGCTCGCCCAGCGGGCCGGCGCGCCGACGATTTTGGCATGTCGTTGATCTCGTTGATGTTTGTCATCCATTCCGAAACTGGCACGGTTCCTGCGTTGCAATAGGCAGACTCTTCTCGGGTCACGGAATAGGCGTCCAATGGCGGGCGCTACAGGCAACGCTGCCGCTCAGGTCAACACGCGATCCCGGATGGACGGACGCGCGCGGCCTGGCCGGCGGCTTTTTTGTTTTGGTCGAACACGCAATCGACGGCGCCGATCCCAAGCCGCGCCCAACCGGAGATGACGATGACGAAAAGCACCAATAGCCATTCCGCCCAAACGGCGATCAGCCGCCGCGATTTCCTGAGGATCAGCGCGGCCACCGCGGCAACGCTGGCCGCGGCGCGTGCGCTGCTGCCCTCCGGCGCCTATGCGGCGCCCGCCGCGCCGGAAGTCACCGGCGCCAAGCTCGGCTTCATAGCGCTGACCGATGCGGCGCCGCTGATGATTGCCAAGGAGAAAGGCCTGTTCGAGAAATTCGGCATGCCCGACGTCGAGGTGCTCAAGCAGGCCTCCTGGGGGGCGACGCGCGATAATCTGGTGCTCGGCGGCGAAGCCAACGGCATTGACGGCGCCCATATCCTGACGCCGATGCCTTATCTGATGCACACCGGCAAGGTGACTCAAAACAAGCAGCCGCTGCCGATGGCGATCGTGGCCCGGCTCAACTACGACTGCCAGGGCATTTCTGTCGCCCAGGAATATGCCGGCACCGGTGTCGGCCTCGACGCCTCCAAGCTGAAGGACGCCTTCGCTGCGAAAAAGGCCGCAGGCAAGGAGGTGAAGGCCGCCATGACCTTCCCGGGCGGCACGCACGATCTTTGGCTGCGCTACTGGCTGGCTGCCGGCGGCATCGATCCCGACAAGGACGTCTCGACCATCGTCGTGCCGCCGCCGCAGATGGTCGCCAACATGAAGGTCGGCAACATGGACGTGTTCTGTGTCGGCGAGCCGTGGAACGAGCAGCTCGTCCACCAGGGCGTCGGCTTCACCGCCGCCACCACCGGCGAACTGTGGAAGGGCCATCCGGAAAAGGCGCTCGGCCTGCGCGCCGCCTTCATCGACAAGTACCCGAACTCCACCAAGGCGATCCTGATGGCCGTCATGGAAGCCCAGCAATGGTGCGAAGCCAAGGAAAACAAGGACGAGATGGCCGCCATCATCGGCAAGCGGCAATGGATGAACGTGCCGACTGCCGACATCATCGGCCGCCTCAAGGGCGACATCAATTACGGCAATGGCCGCGTCGCCAACGGCACCGATCTCTACATGAAGTTCTGGCAGGGCGGCGTGTCCTATCCCTTCAAGAGCCACGACAGCTGGTTCCTCGCCGAAAACATCCGCTGGGGCAAGTTCGCGCCGACCACCGACATCAAGGCGCTGGTCGCCCAGGTCAATCGCGAGGATCTGTGGCGAGAAGCGGCCAAGGATCTTGGTGTCGCCGCGGCCGATATCCCGGCGTCTTCATCGCGCGGCGTCGAGACCTTCTTCGACGGCAAGGTCTTCGATCCGGAGAACCCGTCCGCCTATCTCGACAGCCTGAAGATCAAGGCATCGGCCTGAACGGTGCAAACGGCGCTCGCGCCGTTTGTCGCCACAAGCGCAACGGCGCCGCTTGTCGCCAAATGCCAAAGGAACGTTCGAGAAATGTCTATCCAAGCCATCGAGGACCGCAAGGTGAAGCCGTTCCCCGCGCCTGCCAAGCCCGCCGAAATCATCGCCTTCACCGCCAGGGCGCGGCGCCGCTTCGACCCGGCCGCGATCGCAGGCAAGCTGGCCAGCACGCTGGTGCCGCCGGTCATCGTCATCACCATTATGCTCGTCGTCTGGCAGGTCGCCTGTTCGTCGCCCACAGCCAGCCTGCCACCGCCAAGCCAAGTTTGGAACGAGGCCTATGACCTGATCGCCCATCCGTTCTTCAACAATGGCCCGCAGGACATTGGACTCGCCTGGCGGGTGCTGATCTCGCTGCAGCGCGTCGCCATCGGCTTTGGCCTTGCGGCTGTCGTCGGCGTCGCGCTCGGCGCGCTGGTTGGCCAGTCGATCTGGGCGATGCGCGGTCTCGATCCGGTGTTCCAGATCCTGCGCACGGTACCGCCGCTCGCCTGGCTGCCGCTGTCGCTGGCGGCGTTCCGCGATTCCAGCCCGTCGGCGATCTTCGTCATCTTCATCACCTCGATCTGGCCGGTGATCATCAACACCGCCGTCGGCGTCCGTAACATTCCAGAGGACTATCGCAACGTCTCCCGCATCCTCAGGCTCAACCAGCTCGAATTCTTCGTGAAGATCATGGTGCCGGCCGCGGCACCTTACATCTTCACCGGCCTGCGCATCGGCATCGGCCTGTCGTGGCTGGCCATCGTCGCCGCCGAAATGCTGACCGGCGGCGTCGGCATCGGCTTCTTCATCTGGGATGCCTGGAACTCGTCGCGGCTGCCCGACATCATTGTCGCGCTCGCCTATATCGGCGTCACCGGTTTCTGCCTCGACCGCCTGGTCGCGGCGGTCGGCGCCTTCGTCACCCGCGGCACAACGGCAAAGTGAGGAGAGGGACGATGACGGCCTATCTGAAACTCGACCATATCGACAAATCCTTCGCCCGCGGCAGCCAGGTCAGCGACGTGCTGAAGGACATCCGGCTGACCATCGACAAAGGCGAATTCGTCTCGATCATCGGCCATTCCGGCTGCGGCAAGTCGACCTTGCTCAACCTGATCGCCGGCCTGACCAAGGTCTCGGCCGGCGCGGTTCTGTTGGATGACAAGGAGGTCGATAGTCCCGGCCCGGAACGCGCCGTGGTGTTCCAGAACCACAGCCTGCTGCCATGGCTCACCGTCTACGAAAACATCAATTTGGCAGTCACGAAGGTCTTTGGCCGGAGCAAGAGCCGGGCCGAGCGGCATGAATGGATCATCCGCAATCTCGATCTCGTTCAGATGGCGCATGCCAAGGACAAACGTCCGGCCGAGATTTCGGGCGGCATGAAGCAGCGCGTCGGCATCGCCCGGGCGCTGGCCATGGAGCCGAAGATCCTGCTGCTCGACGAGCCGTTCGGGGCGCTCGACGCGCTGACGCGCGCGCATCTGCAGGACGCGGTGATGGATATCCATTCGAGGCTCGGCTCGACGACGATCATGATCACCCATGATGTCGACGAGGCGGTGCTGTTGTCCGACCGCATCGTCATGATGACCAACGGCCCGGCGGCCACCATCGGCGAGGTTCTTGCCGTGCCGCTGGCCCGGCCGCGCCGGCGCATCGAGCTTTCCTCCGACCGCACCTTCCTGCGCTGCCGCGAGGCGGTGCTGAAATTCCTCTACGAACGCCACCGCTTCGTCGAAGCCGCGGAGTAAGGCCATAACGGGAAAACTCGTCATCATCATTGGCAATCTGCATCGGCAATGGGCAATCTACCGCATTGCACAAATATTATGCTGCTGTGCAAGGCATTTTGACTAATCTTTGATCCGCTGCCGAGCTTGGTCAAAAGTCGCGCGGCTGCGGTTCATATTGATTTCATTCGATAATTAAGAGCGCTGTCGAATTGGCACGCTTCCTGCTTTCCAAAATGTAGGGTCCGCAAGGGCCAAGTGAAACGGCGTCCAATGGCGGGCGCCACAGGCAAAGCTGCCGCTCAGGTCCACACGCGCTCCCGGAACCCCGGACGCGAAGACCTGGCCGGCGGCTTTTTTGTTTTGACGCAATCGACGGCGCTGGTCCCAAGCGGCGCCCAACCGGAGACGACGATGACGAAACGGATTGGAACTGGCGCTTCCCTCGCGGCCTTCACGCGCCGCGATTTTCTGGCCGTCAGCGCGCTCCCGGCGGCGCTGTTCACCGCCGCGCTCCTCCTCTTTCCCGCCGGCGCCAAGACTGACGGCAAGGGTCTCGAAGTGACCGCGCAAAGGTCGGTTTCAACCAGTTCGCCGATGCTGCGCCGCTGACAGTCGCGAACGAACAGACAAGGGCGGTGCCTCCCACGCCGCAAACCGGAGCCAGAAAATGACCGCAAATCTCCCAGCCGCGCCCAGCCAGGACAGCGCTCCCCGGCAGGCGCTTGCCATGTCCACCATCGCCTTCACCGTCTGCTTCGCGGTGTGGACGATCTTTTCAATCATCGGCGTGCGCATAAAGCAGGAGCTGGGGCTGAACGAGACGGAGTTCGGCCTGCTCGTCGGCACGCCGATCCTCACCGGCTCGCTCGTCCGTATGGTGCTCGGTGTCTGGACCGACCGTTTTGGCGGACGGCTGGTATACACCGCGACCATGCTTGCGGCGGCGGTCGCGACCTTTCTGCTCGCTTTTGCGCACACCTACGGGCAGATGCTGGTCGCCGCACTAGGCGTTGGGCTCGCCGGCGGTTCCTTCGCCGTCGGTGTCGCCTATGTCTCGCGCTTCTTCCCGGCCGGCAAGCAGGGTACGGCGCTTGGCATTTTCGGTGTCGGCAATGTCGGCGCCGCGGTCACCAAGTTCCTGGCACCGTTCGTGCTTCTCTCCTGGGGCTGGCAGTCGGTCGCGCTGATCTGGGCGGCAGCACTCGTCGTCATGGCCGCCGTCTTCTGGTTCACGACCGGCGACGATCCAGTCATCCGCGAGCGCCGCGCCGGCAAGGCAGCGCCCGCGAGAAGCTTCTTGCAGGAATTCGCGCCGCTCAAGAACCTGCAGGTCTGGCGCTTCGCCTTCTATTATTTCTTCGCCTTCGGTGCATTCGTGGCGCTCTCGCTGTGGCTGCCCCGCTACCTGATCGGCGTCTACGGCTTCGGGCTTGCGACCGCCGGCATGATCGGGGCGGCCTATTCAATTCCGGCAAGTATTTTCCGCGCCTATGGCGGCGTGCTTTCCGACCGGATCGGCGCCCGGACCGTGCTCTACTGCACCTTCGCTGTCAGTGCCGTCGCGACTCTCGTTCTGTCTCTCCCCTCGGCAGACTACGTCGTGCGCGGTATCAGCGGGCCGATCGCCTTCCATTTCGAGATCGGCCCGCTGGCCTTCATAGCCGTTGCCTGTGTGCTCGGCTTCTTCATGAGCCTCGGCAAGGCCGCCGTCTACAAGCACATCCCGGCTTACTATCCGCAGAGTGTCGGCGCGGTCGGCGGCGTTGTCGGCATGATTGGCGGGCTCGGCGGCTTTATCCTGCCAATCGCCTTCGGCGTGCTCAACGACCTCACCGGCGTCTGGTCGAGCTGCTTCATGCTGCTCTTCGTCATCGTCGCCACCTGCTTTGCCTGGATGCATTCTTCCATCCGGCGGATGGAGCGCACGGCGTCTGACGAAGCTTCAGGCCTTTCCTACGCGGCTGAGTGAGACCGGAGTGGATCAGGACATGACCGAGAAACTCGTTATCATTGGCAACGGCATGGCCCCCGGGCGCATGCTGGAGCACCTCCTGGAAAAGGCGCCTGGGCGCTACCAGGTCACCATCTTCAACGCCGAGCCGCGCGTGAACTACGACCGCATCATGCTCTCGCCGGTTCTGTCGGGCGAAAAGGCCTATGAGGAGATCATCATCCATGGCGACGGCTGGTACATCAAGCACGGCATCACCCTCTACAAGGGCCACAAGATCGTCGCCATCGACCGGCAGGCAAAGACCGTCACCTCCGATCATGGCGTGACCGAGCCCTACGACAAGCTTGTCATCGCCACCGGGTCGGTGCCGTTCATCATTCCGGTGCCGGGCCATGACTTACCGGGCGTGCTCACCTATCGCGATCTCGACGACGTCCGGGCCATGATGCTTGCCGCCCAGTCGCGGGCCAAGGCTGTGGTCATTGGCGGCGGCCTGCTCGGGCTGGAGGCCGCGGCCGGCCTCAACGCGCAAGGCATGGACGTCACCGTGCTGCATGTCATGCCGACGCTGATGGAGCGCCAGCTCGATCCAGCCGCCGGCTATCTGCTGCAGCGCGCGGTTGAAGAACGCGGCATCAAGGTCATCACCAAGGCCAACACCCAGGCGATCACCGGCAACGGCAAGGTCGAGCGGGTGGAGCTTGCCGACGGCACAGTCATCCCGGCGACGCTCGTCGTCATGGCGGTGGGCATCAGGCCGAATGCGGCGCTGGCGAAGGAAGCCGGCATTGCGGTCAATCGCGGCATCGTCGTCGACGCCGGCATGCGCAGCAACGATCCCGATATCTACGCAATCGGCGAATGCGCCGAGGTCAACGGCCAGGTCTACGGGCTGGTCGCGCCGCTCTACGAAATGGCGCGCGTCGCCGCCAGCCATCTGGCCGGCAATGAGGCGGCGGCTTTCGTCCACATGGACACGCCGACCAAGCTCAAGGTCACCGGCATCGAGCTGTTCTCGCTCGGCGACTTCGCCGAGGGCGATGACCGCCAGGAGATCGTGCTGCGCGATGCCGCGGCCGGCGTCTACAAGCGCCTGGTACTCAAGGACGACCGCATCATCGGCACCGTGCTCTATGGCGAGACGGCGGACGGCGCCTGGTTCAACGACCTCAAGAAGAAGCAGACCGACATATCCGAGATGCGCGATACGCTCATCTTCGGCCAGTCCTACCAGGGAGGCGCCCCCCTGGACCCTATGGCGGCCGTTGCAGCCTTGCCGGATGATGCGGAAATCTGCGGCTGCAACGGCGTATGCAAGGGAAAGATCACCGGCGCGATTACGGCCAGGGGCCTGACCTCGCTCGACGACGTGCGCGCCCACACCAAGGCGTCGGCCTCCTGCGGCTCCTGCACCGGGCTGGTCGAAAAGCTGATGGTGCTGACCATCGGCGACAAATACAATCCCGCGGCGGTCCAGCCGATGTGCAGCTGCACCGCGCTTGGCCATGACGAGGTCCGCCGGCTGATCAAGGCCAAGGGCTTGAAGACCATTCCCGCCGTCATGCAGGAACTGGAGTGGAAGACTTCCTGCGGCTGCGCCAAATGCCGGCCGGCGCTCAACTATTATCTCGTCTGCGACTGGCCCGACGAATACGCCGACGATTACCAGTCGCGCTTCATCAACGAGCGCGTCCACGCCAACATCCAAAAGGACGGCACCTATTCGGTGGTGCCGCGCATGTGGGGCGGCGTCACCAACGCCGCCGAATTGCGCGCCATCGCCGACGTCGTCGACAAGTTCGAGATCCCGATGGTCAAGGTCACCGGCGGCCAGCGCATCGACATGCTCGGCATCCGCAAGGAAGACCTGCCGGCGGTATGGGCCGATCTCGGCCAGGCTGGCTTCGTCTCTGGCCACGCCTATGCCAAAGGACTGCGCACCGTGAAGACCTGTGTCGGCTCGGACTGGTGCCGCTTCGGCACGCAGGATTCGACCGGCTTGGGCATCCGTATCGAAAAATTCATGTGGGGCTCGTGGACCCCGGCCAAGGTCAAGATGGCGGTGTCGGGCTGTCCGCGAAACTGTGCCGAGGCGACCTGCAAGGATGTCGGCGTGATCTGCGTCGATAGCGGCTACGAGATCCATTTCGCCGGCGCCGCCGGTCTCGACATCAAGGGCACCGAAGTGCTCGGCCTGGTCAAGACCGAGGACGAGGCGCTGGAGCATATCGTGGCGTTGACGCAGATGTATCGCGAGCAGGGCCGCTATCTCGAGCGTATCTACAAATGGGCCAAGCGCGTCGGCATAGCTGAGATCAAGCGTCAGATCATGGACGATGGCGAGAAGCGCAAAGCCTATTTCGACCGCTTCGTCTTTTCGCAGAAATTCGCCCAGGTCGACCCATGGTCGGAACGTGCTTCCGGCAAGGACAAGCATGAATTCCGGCCGATGGCTTCGGTCGGCTTTGCCCAGGCGGCGGAGTAGGCGCGTGTTCCCGAAAAGTGGAATGCGGTTTTCGGACAAGAACACGCGCAAAAGAGGAATGGCCACATGAATTGGGTATCGATCGGCACGCTCTCGGACATTCCGCGTCGCGGCGCGCGCTGCGTCGCCACGCCGGAAGGAAAGATCGCCGTCTTTCGCACGGCCGACGATCAGGTCTTTGCCATCGACGACCATTGCCCGCACAAAGGTGGGCCGCTCAGCCAGGGCATCGTCCATGGCACGGCGGTGACCTGTCCCTTGCACAATTGGGTGATCTCGCTGGAGACAGGCAAGGCGCTCGGCGCGGACGAGGGCGCGGTGCGCACCATTGCCGTGCGGATCGACGGCGAGCGGCTGTTCATTGCGCTGGAAGCGCTGGCCAGCCGCGCGGCGTGAACCATGCAGATTGATGAAGCGCGCGAGGTGAGGACCACCTGCCCCTATTGCGGGGTGGGTTGCGGCGTGCTGGCGAAGGTCGCCGCGGACGGTGAAATAACCGTTCGCGGCGACCCGGACCACCCGGCGAATTTCGGCCGGCTCTGCTCCAAAGGCTCGGCGCTAGCTGAGACCATCGACCTCGACGGCAGGTTGCTATACCCGGAGATCCACGGTCGCCGCACCGACTGGGACGAAGCGCTCGACCTTGTCGCTTCGACCTTCTCGCAAACCATTGCCGAACACGGCCCCGGCTCGGTCGCCTTTTATGTTTCCGGCCAGTTGCTGACCGAGGACTATTACGTCGCCAACAAGCTGATGAAAGGCTTTATCGGCTCGGCCAATATCGACACCAATTCGCGTCTGTGCATGGCCTCGTCGGTCGCCGGCCACCGCCGCGCCTTTGGCTCGGACACCGTTCCGGGAAATTACGAGGATCTGGAACTTGCCGACCTGATCGTGCTGGTCGGCTCCAATCTCGCCTGGTGCCATCCGGTACTCTACCAGCGCATTGCCGCCGCCCGGGAAAAGCGGCCCGAGATGAAGGTGGTGCTGATCGACCCTCGCCGCACCATGACCTCAGACATCGCCGACATGCATCTGGCGATCGCGCCCGATGGCGACGTCGCTTTGTTCACCGGGCTGCTCGCCTATCTCGGCCAGCACAACGCGCTGGACCGCACCTATATCACGGCGCACACGACCGGCTTCGGGCAAGCGCTTTTCGCCGCCTCGGCGCTCGATCTTGCCGGCATCGCGGCTGCCACGGGTCTCAGTGAGGACGAACTGGCCCGCTTCTACAGCCTGTTTGCCGCGACGGCGAAGACGGTGACCGTCTACAGCCAAGGCGTGAACCAGTCGTCTTCGGGCACCGACAAGGTCAACGCCATCATCAACTGCCATCTGGCCACCGGCCGCATAGGCAAGCCCGGCGCCGGGCCGTTCTCGGTGACCGGCCAGCCCAACGCCATGGGCGGCCGTGAGGTCGGCGGCATGGCCAACATGCTGGCCGCCCACATGGAGATCGAAAACCCCGAGCACCGCGAACGCGTGCAGCGCTTCTGGAATGCCCCAACCGTCGCCGAAAAACCCGGCCTGAAAGCGGTCGAGATGTTCCAAGCGGTGGCCGACGGACGCATCAAGGCGCTGTGGATCATGGCCACCAACCCGGTCGATTCGATGCCGGACGCCGATGCCGTCGAGGCGGCGATCAGGGCCTGCCCGTTTGTTGTGGTCTCGGACGTGCTGGGCGAGACCGACACGGTCCGCCACGCCCATGTCCGGCTGCCGGCCTCCGCATGGGGCGAAAAGGATGGCACCGTCACCAATTCGGAGCGCCGCATCTCGCGCCAGCGGGCTTTTTTGACCAGGCCCGGCGAGGCAAGGCCAGATTGGTGGATCATCGCTGAAGTCGCCAAGCGGATGGGCTTCGGCGAGGCTTTTTCGCATGTGTCGCCGGCCGACATCTTCGCCGAGCACGCGGCGCTGTCGACATTCGAGAATGATGGCGTTCGCGATTTTGATATAGGCGCGTATGGCGATATCGGTGCAGAGGCCTATGAGGATCTTCTGCCGTTCCAATGGCCAGCGCCGGCCTCACCCTCCCCCTTGAGGGGAGGGTCGGCACGCGCGTTGAGCAAAGCGAAACAAGCGGGACGGGGTGGGGTCGGTGGTGAAGTCTCGACCTCTCCGGGTCGCCCCACCGAGGTGGAGGCCGTCGCAGATGACCCCCTCTGGCCTGCCGGCCATCTCCCCCTCAAGGGGGGAGATCAGCCTGCTGCTCGGCTGTCGCCAGTCTCCCAGGTTGATGAGTGGGCGCAGCCGGCAAAACCGCCAATCTCCCCCCTTGAGGGGGAGATGGCCGGCAGGCCAGAGGGGGGTGTTCAGGCTGGACATAGCTCAGCCAGCATCCGCTTCTTCGCCAATGGCGGCTTCTACACGCCCGACGGCAAGGCGCGCTTCATTGCCATCCGCCCAGCCGCACAAACCCGCACCAACCCGGACTACCCGCTCGTCCTCAACACCGGGCGCGTCCGCGACCATTGGCACACCATGACGCGGACCGGCAAGAGCCCGCGCCTGTCGCAGCACATGGCCGAACCGTTCGTCGAAATCCACCCGGCGGATGCGCAGCACTATGGTATCGGCGATGCCGACATCGTGCGCGTCTCGACTGGCCATGGCGAGGTGCTGGTCCGCGCGCTGGTGACGGTGCGCCAACGCCAAGGCTCTGTATTCGTTCCGATGCACTGGACCGATCAGATCTCCGCCCGCGCGCGTGTCGATGCACTGGTCCCGCCGACGACCGATGCGATTTCAGGTCAGCCGGCCTCGAAGAACGTTGCCGCCCGCATCCAGCGGTTCGCCGCCACTGCCTTCGGCTTCGCCGTGCTTGCCGAACGACCCGCATCGATCGACGCCGATTACTGGAGCCTCGCCCGCTGCCCCGCCGGCTGGCGCCTTGAAATTGCGCTGCAGTCCGGCCGTGACTGGACCGGGTTTGCCGCCTCGCTGTTCGGCCTCGAAGGCGAGACGCTCGCCTATCACGACATCGCCGGCGGGCACCATCGCTTCGCCCGTTTCGCAGGCAATCGGCTGGTCGGCGCGTTCTATCTTGCGCCTACCCCGGTAGCGGTGTCGCGCGGCTGGGCGGTCGAACAACTTGGTGCTGACCATGCCGATCGGCAGGCGCGGCTGGCGATTGTCGCCGGGCGGCCGGGCGGCAACAGCGTCGACCGCGGTGCCATCGTCTGCGCCTGTTTCGGGGTCGGTGCCAACCAGATCGCGGAAGCGGTACGCGGCGGCTGTACCAGCGTCGCGGCAATCGGCGCCGCCCTTCACGCCGGCACCAATTGCGGCTCTTGCCGCGTCGAGATCAAGACCATTATCGACGGGCGGCGTCTGCAAGCTGCGGAGTGATGCGCCGAGGAACTCTGCCGCGCCGCTGCATGATGCTTACTAGCAATTTACAAACCATGGGCTACCAACGTTCTGACTTCGATTCGCTCGGAACGGGAGCCTCATGAGCAAAGCCCTGACCTCATTCGCGCTTGCCGCCGTGCTGACGGCCTTGCTGATGGCGCTCAGCCTGGCGGTGGCCAGGCATGGCTATCCCTATGGCGCGATCGGCGCCAAGCGCTTGAGCGACGTCGCCGATGCGGGGACGTTCATTCCGCTCGCGGCGATCTATTTTTTCAGCGCACTGCTGATGATGGTTCTGCCGATCAGGCTCGCTGGCATCGTCCTGACACATGCCGCCGATGCGATCTTCTGGACGGTCATCGTGTTGTTTGCGCTCATCGTTGGATGTCTCGCCGCGAGATTTGCTTTCGGTCAGCGCGATGTGCTCTCCGCACTCCTGAACTGGCGCTTCCTGTTTGTCGCAGGCGTCGTCGGATGCCATCTGTTCATCAACGAGCTGCGCCGCAACATCTTGTTGAGAAGCCTGTTCTTCGTCATCTTCGCCGCAGCGACACTGGCCTGCCTGTTTTGGTCCTTCACCGTCTGAGCATGTGCGACCGTCGGCAGGCGGCTTAATTCTTGTCGACCGGCTTCGAACGCATTCGCGAAACGGTCTCACGCTCGGCCCGCTTCGAACGCATCGGCGGCAGGCCGCGGTCGATCAGGTCCATGTCTTCCAGCACCATGTCGCCCATCCGCTTGAAGGCGATGTCAAGCGCGCCGGCCCGGTGGGCGGAGCGCAGGAACCCCGGCAACGTACGGACCGGGTGATCCTGGGCCAGAGGCTCCTCAGGAAAAACATCGCTGGCGGCGACGATATGGCCGCTGCGGACGACGTCCATCAGTGCCGGGAAATCGACCACGCCGGCTCGGCTGAGCAGGATGAAAGCGGCTCCCTTGCGCATCCTGGCAAACGCCTCGGCGCCGAGGAAGCCCTGGTTTTCGCTGGTCACCGAAGCGACGACGAAGACGAAATCGCTGTTCGACAGAACGTCGTCAAGAGAGGCCGGCTCGACGCCGTTTTCGATCAGGATCGACGGCGGCAGCCACGGGTCGAAGACTTTTGTCCGCGTGCGAAAGCCTGACAGCAGCCGGTTGAGCGCACGGCCAAGATCGCCGAAGCCGATAATGCCGACATCCGCGCCGGAAAGAAGCCGCGCCGTCCGGTTGCCGTCGCCGCCCCACAGCTCCTTGCCCTGACGAAATGCGAGATCGGCGTCGACGATTCCGCGGGCGAGGTTGAGCGCCATGGCAAGGCCGAGCTCGGCCACCGGCTCTGCAAACACCAGCCCGGTGGTGACGACATGGATGCCGCGCGAAAACAGCGCCTCGTACGGCATGTTGTCGATAAGGTTGCTCTCGACATTGAAGACGCAGCGCAGCGCCTTCATTTTCTCCAGCGTCTCCGGCGTGATCGGCGGCTGGCCGACAATGTAGCGCGCCTCGCCAAGGATATCGGCCGGCAGCGCCGCGACACCTTCAGGCGATGTTTCGACGATGCGGTATTTCGATCGAAATTTCGCCAGCGCAGCCGGCGTGAAGATCAGGTCGAGCGTGCGCGGTTCGGGTGCGCTGATCACCAGCGGCAAGGCGCTGTCGGACATGATACTTTACCTCCCGTGCGATCCGCGTCGCACCACACAAGAATCGTCTTTTCCCGCCCCCGACACCTATCACATGCCTGTCGAGAAGGAGAAGTTTGCCTTCTTCGGCCTTGCGGTGCGGCGGTCGGTGGTCCAGATAGACGGCGATCGAAGGACGACAAGGAAGACAGCAACATGATCCCGTTTCGAAAGAACCTCATCGATGGCGAGTGGGTAGGCGATGCCGGCTCCCGCAACATCAACCCGTCCAATCTCGACGACGTGGTCGGCGAATATGCATCGGGGGGCGCGGAGCATGCTCGGCAGGCCATCGCCGCGGCGAAAGCGGCATTTCCGGCATGGTCCCGATCGGGCCTGCTGGCACGCCATGCGGTGCTGAGGAAGACGTCGGACGAGATCACCGCGCGGAAAGATGAAATAGGCCGGGCGTTGGCGCGCGAAGAAGGCAAGACACTGGTCGAGGGCATCGGCGAGACTGTGCGGGCCGCCCAGATATTCGATTTTTTCGCCGGCGAGGCGTTGCGCCTGTCGGGCGAGCTGGTGCCAAGCGTGCGGCCCGGCGTCGGCGTCGAGATCACCCGCGAAGCGGTCGGCGTCGTCGGCATCATCACGCCGTGGAATTTCCCGATCGCCATTCCGGCTTGGAAAATCGCTCCGGCGCTGGCCTACGGCAACACCATCGTCTTCAAGCCGGCGGAACTCGTTCCGGAGAGCGCCTGGACCATTGTCGACATCCTGCACCGCGCCGGGCTGCCCAAGGGTGTGCTCAACCTGGTGATGGGCAAAGGTTCGGTGGTCGGCCAGGCCATGCTCGACAGTCCTGACCTCAACGCCATCACCTTCACCGGCTCGGTCGGCACCGGCAAGCGCGTCGCCGCCGCCAGCGTCGAGCACATGCGCAAGTTCCAGCTCGAAATGGGCGGCAAGAACCCGCTTGTGGTGCTCGACGATGCCGACCTTGCCGTCGCCGTCGACTGCGCCATCAACGGTGCCTACTTCTCGACCGGCCAGCGCTGCACGGCGTCGTCCCGGCTGGTGGTGACGGACGGCATCCACGACCGCTTCGTCGAGGTGCTCAAGGACCGCATGGCCAAGCTGATCGTCGGCGACGCTCTCGATGCCAAGACGCAGATCGGGCCGGTTGTCGACCAGAGCCAGCTCAAACAGGACGAGGACTATATCGCCATCGGACGTCAGGAAGGTGCCGATCTCGCCTTCGGCGGCGAGCGGCTCGATCGCGAAACCCGCGGCTTCTATTTGCAGCCTGCGCTGTTCACCGAAACCACCAACGCCATGCGCATCTCGCGCGAGGAGATTTTCGGCCCGGTCGCCAACGTCATCCGCGTCAAGGATTATGACGAGGCGCTGGCGGTGGCCAACGACACGCCGTTCGGGCTGACGTCCGGCATCTGCACCTCGAGCCTCAAGCATGCCACGCACTTCAAGCGCAATTCGGAAGCCGGCATGGTCATGGTCAATCTGCCGACGGCCGGCGTCGACTTCCACGTGCCTTTCGGCGGGCGCAAGGGATCGAGCTACGGCCCGCGCGAGCAGGGCCGCTATGCCGCAGAGTTCTACACCACGGTGAAGACCGCTTACACGTTTGCCGGCTAAGAAAAGGCGGCAGACCAGCCAGGCAGCGAGCAAGTCGATGGCATCTGAGAATACGGACCTGACCTGGCTCAATCCGCCGCCGCACCACGCCTTCGGCAACAATACGGTGCATGTACGGACCGGTGAGGAGACCGACTTCTGGCGCGAGACGTTCTACGGCTTCTGGCGCGACAATGGCCATTTCCTCTATCGTGAGGTCGAGGGCGATTTCAGCGCCGAAGTCACGGTCAAGGGGCACTATGAGGTACTTTACGATCAGGCCGGGCTTATGGTCCGCCTGAGCGAGACGCACTGGATCAAGGCCGGCATCGAATACACCGACGGGCTGATGTATTTTTCCGTCGTCGTCACCAACGATGCCTCCGACTGGTCGCTGGCCAGCATTCCGGCCGATCCGGACGGGGTCAGGATCCGCATGACCCGCCATGCCGAGACGATCCGCGTCCAGTATCGCGACGCATCTGACAAGCACTGGAAACCGGTGCGGCTTGCCTATTTCCCGCCGTCGAAAACGGTCGATGTCGGCATGATGTGCTGTTCGCCGCAGCGCGAGGGCTTCGAAGTGACATTCAGCGATTTTTCGATCGGCCCGCCGATCTCGCGGGAGCTTCACGACTGAGGCGCCGCGATCCGGTCGGGCGGTTTGCGTCCGGCCCCGCCTCAGTAGGTCGCCCGGCCGCCGGAGACGTCGAAGACGGCCGCCGTCGTGAACGAGCATTCCTCGGACGCGATCCAGCAAATCAGCGCCGCCACCTCCTCGACCTCGCCGAACCGCGCCATCGGTATTTTGGACAGCATGAAGTCGATGTGTTGCTGGCTCATCTGCTGGAAGATCGCGGTGCGCACGGCCGCCGGCGTGACGCAGTTCACCGTTACTTTGGTCTTGGCCAGTTCCTTGCCGAGCGATTTGGTCATGCCGATCACCGCCGCCTTGGAGGTGCTGTAGGCCGAGGCGTTCGGGTTACCTTCCTTGCCGGCAATCGAGGCGATGTTGATGATCCTGCCGTAATTGCGTTCGAGCATATGCGGGACCAGCGCCTTGTTGCAGAAGAAGACGCCGTTGATGTTGATGTCGGTGACCCGGCGCCAATCCTCCACCGAATACTCCCAGGTCGTCATGTTCGGCCCGGTGATGGCAGCACTGGTGACAAGGACATCGACCACGCCAAGCGCTTCGATCGTCTCTCCGGCGGCGGCTTCGACCGCTATGGGGTCGGCGACGTCTAAGGTGACGCTGTGCAGGCCTGGAACAATGGCCTTGGCCTGCTCGATCTGGGCGGCATCGCGATCCCAGACCGAAACACGCCCGCCTTCGTCAGTGATCCTTTGCGCGACGGCCAGGCCGATGCCTGAGGCGCCGCCGGTGATAACAGCAGATCGTCCGGCAAATCGTCCCGCGAAACTCATCGGCATGTGGTCTTCCTCCCAATGGGCGGCGAATGTGAAGTCAACGGCGGACAAGTTCAAGCGCGGACTTGCAACCTCAGAACAGCTTATGATGGGCCAGCACCGGTCAATTGTACGGCACTGCCTTCTGGCCAAATCGTCTCGCCCGGTATGGAGAGAACGGCTGGAACGACGCGCCCGGTTGGCATCCGGGTGACAGGCGGCGCCGGATGGGTTATATTGCACTGCACAATGCGAGCGCCTGCAGGCGAGGCTCCCATCGATCTGACGAATCGGCCCACGAGCGGCCCATGAAATCGGCATTGAGCTGCAAGGACGGAAAACCGCTATCGAGATGAAGATTCCAAAATCTCTGTTGATCGATCCGGACAAGAACACGGTCTATGGCAGCTTTGCCGTTGCCGTCTCGATCTGGGCGTTCTCCTACTCGACCATTTTCGGCCAGGCCATGATCCTGGCTTATTATGCGGTCTGGCTACCGCTCATCCTGGTCGACTACCGCAAGATATTAAGGCACGCTTCCAGCGCCTGGCTTCCGCTGGCCTTTGCAACCTATGTCTGCTTCTCGGTGTTCTGGTCGGCGGCTCCCGGCACCACGGCAAGAACGGCCGTCCAATATTGCTCCCATATCGCCTGCGCCTACATTGCCGCGCGCACCGTCAGCGTCCGGACCTTGACCATAGGCGCCCTGATCGGGATTTTCGTCGTTCTGCTCTACTCGCTCAAGGTCGCAAGTTATTCCTACGACGTTCTCGACGGGACATACAATTTCGTCGGCGCTTTCAGCTCCAAGAACCAGATCGGCTTTGTCGCATCGCTCGGCATTTATTTCTGCGTTGTCTACCTCGCCTTTCTCAGGCGCGGACGCATAAGCTTTTTGTTGATTGTACCGATCGTCCTTCTGTCGGGCTATCTGCTGGTCGTGTCGCATTCGGCCACTTCGATGGCGTCGACCCCGGCGGTTCTCGCTCTGGTCGCCCTGCTTTCCATCGGCAAGCTGCTTTCGCTCCGCCATCGCCGGGTGATTTTCATAATCGGTGCGGGCGGGCTGGTCGCCTGCACCGTGATTGCGCTGAATCTCGGGCTGATGGACTTTGTCCTTGGCCTTTTCGGCAAGGATTCGACGCTCACCGGACGAACCTACCTCTGGCAACAGGGCTGGAATGCCGCGCAGCAATCGCCCATCCTCGGCGTCGGCTACGCGGCTTATTGGGTGCAGGGCTTCTCCGAGGCCGAGCGGCTGTGGAACGAATTCTATATCGCCGCGCGAAGCGGCTTCCACTTCCACAACACCTACATCGAGACCTTGGTGGAACTCGGCTTCGTCGGCGCGACACTGCTTTCGCTGATCATCCTGCGCACGCTCTGGGGTCACGTCTCGGCGCTGATATTCAGGACATGGCAAGCCGACTCCGTGATTCTTGCCGGCGTCATGGTGCTTCTGTTCATCCGATCCTTCGTCGAGGTCGAGACCCTCAATCCCTACATCATGGGATCGTTCCTGCTGTACTACAGCTACTTCAAGCTGGTGAGGGTGCCGGCCGTCGCTCCTTCCCGGTGGAGCGCCGTGAACCATCTCGAGGAACCGGACGCCGTGCGAGGCTAGAGCGGGCGGATCCAGGCGGTTCGTTGCCCGAAGGCCGCCTTGTTTTCTGACCCATAAGATCCCAAACGCAAAAACCCCCCGCAGACCGCTGCCTGCGGGGTTGGTGCTTTGCTCCGGTGGAAAGAAGCTACTGGATGGCCATGGGCGCCGGTTTGACCTTGATCACGTCCCCTGGCAGCACCGGCGTGTCTTCATCGGCGGTGATTTCGCTGGTCTTGCCGTCGACCACCCGCACCAGGGAAAATGACAAGGCCGCTGGTTCGTTGTTGCCGTAGAATTGCGGCATGGGGCTGCCCGACAAGGCTTCGGACATCAAGGCCTTTTCCATATTCAGCTTCAGCGTCACCTCGTTGAGATCGGCTTCCGTCTGTTGCCGGTCGGTCGCGAGGCTGGAGTTCTGGGTGTTCTCGAGATCGATGGCGTCCTGGGTGGCCTTGCTGATCGACTGCTTGGCCGTGAGAATCGCCGTTTCGTAATCCAGGATCTGGCCCTCGAGGTCGGCGATGGTTTGCTGCGAGTTCAAAACCCGCGTGTTGACGACCAGCCCCTTTTGCGCCAGCGAGCCGATGCCGTTGAGCTGCTCCTTCGCCAGATCAACCTGCTTCTGCTGGTTGACGATCTTTTTCTGCAGCGAATCGATCTCGCTTTGCAGCAGTGCCTTCAAATCGTCGAGCGCCTGCAAGCGCAGCTTGAGTTTCTTCTGGTCGGCCGCCAGGATCGCCGTCTCATCGGCAACGATGCTGGGCAGCTTCGGATCGTCGGCCACCTCTTTCGGCACCGCGAATGTCGGCTTGTCCGCTAGTTCCGCTTCGATGCGGGCGCGCTTGACGGTCAGCCTGACCAATTGGTCTTGTAGTACGTCGAAATTGCCCTTGGCATTGATCAGGTCGCGGTCGTAGCGCTGTCCGCTCTCCGGGTTCCGCCGGGCTCCGCCGGCAATGCTCATCGCTTTCAGCACGGACAACCCAGGCACACAAGGATACTGGCCGGGCGATTGCACCTCGCCAGAGATGTAGAATGGCCGGTACTGCGCCATTTCGACGGAAGCCTCCGGCTTGTCGGCCAGAGCGAGCTTGCGCTGCAGCGCCTCACCGAGCGATGCCGCGATCTCCGAAGTCGTCTTGCCGGATGCGGGCATCTCGCCGACGAAGGGAACCGACAAGGTTCCAGCGGGGCCGACCGTGTATTCTCCATTGATGGCCGACCAGTCACGGAACGTGCCTTCGACGGTCTGCCATTCCGCCACGCGGATGGTCAGCTTGTCCTGTGCTCCTAGGCGATAGTCGTCGGCGAAGGCAAACTGTGGCAGGGCTAGCGACAGCGTCAGGCCGGTCGCCATTGTAAGGCAAGTCGTCAAAAGCCGTACTCGCCGCATGCGTCTGGAGAGAATGCCGGTGCAAAAGATATCGATTATATCTGCTTTCAACTGAGCGTTTCCGATCTGGTTTGCCCCGCCCGATGAGCTGCCGATGCCTGAGTTAGGGGCCTGAGTTCTGGGCCCGAATTCTGGACAGTCGCTCCTCGATGCACGGCCAGCAAGCGGCCGTCAGTAGCAGCCTCGCGACATCCAGACCGCAGGTACGGTCTTGATGATGATGCGAATGTCTTCGAACATCGACCAGTTCTCGACATAGTGCCTGTCGAATGCGACGCGGCTGTCATACGAAACATCGTTGCGTCCGCTGACCTGCCAAAGCCCGGTGAGGCCGGGGCGCGATTTCAGGTAATAGACGGCCGAATTGCCATATATCTCCAGCTCATCGCGCACCACGGGACGAGGCCCGACCAGGCTCATATCCCCCTGCAGGATGTTGATGATCTGCGGCAACTCATCGAGGCTGAGCTTCCTCAGCACCGCTCCGACGCGCGTGATCCGCGGGTCGTTCTTCAACTTGCGGGTCGCTATCCATTCGGCGTTGGCCTCCGGATTCGCGGCGAGATAGGCAGCAAGCACCCGCTCGCCGTCTGGAACCATGGTGCGGAACTTGAGGCACGGAAAAATCCGTCCTCCGCGGCCGATTCGGCTGTGACCATAGAAAATCGGCCCGCCATCGGAAAACCTGACAAGCAGCGCTATCATTACGAACAGCGGGCTGAGAGCGACCAGGCCGATCAGCGAACCGACAATATCGAAGCTGCGTTTGAGCAGGCCGCCAATCGGTGGCGGAAAATCGACGCCGGCCTGCGAAAAATCCGCATCGGCCGGCTTGGCTACGTCCCTCATGCGTAAACTCCATACGTTGAACGGATGGTTTACCGCACGATACCAAAAAAATGTTGCAGCGCAACACACAATTTCTCAGACGGCTGTAATAGTCGCGTCATGAACTGACTAAATAATAAACTCGTCCTGCACAAAATTTCCCATTTATGTCGCAAAAGAGACAGATTATGGGCAATTTTGGAAAAGCTAGTCCAATTTTTGGGCTGATTTTAGGCGAATCGCTCTTTATACCCTCCTGTGGAGCTTTGCCGTCATTTAGAATTTCAAGATAATGACTGATGTTATGATAAAATACTATTCAATATTATGAATCATACTGGAGCGAGTCGATATCCGGCAATCAGTGGTGATGCCGACGTGTGCGTTGCACCATGGCAGAGTCGATCCCGAGGATTCGTTTAAAATTTATTCCGCAGCTGCCCTTGCCGCCTATTGCGCGGCTCAATAGAGTTGTAAATTGTTTCTGTCGGACTATGGACAGATTGGGCTAGGCCGGAAGCAACCGGCCAGACGCGGGCAACCTAAATAAGCTCGCAGAGTTTAAGGGAGGTGCTCGGGGTGGGCTTGTCGACATTTTTTCCCGAGCCGGTTGATGGGCTATCGGGTATGTCACTGCCAAAGTTCATTATCGGAATGTGTTTTGCGCTGGCGATCGTGATCGTCTGGTCCTATTTGGGCGGCGCCTCGCTCGGTACGACGCTGTTTCGCGTCATCGGCTGTGCCATAGTCATCCAACTGGGTTATTTTCTGCTGGTCTTTGCCATGGTCGCCAGAAATGCCCCGACCCCGGCCGACAAAATTCGCGACGCTGAACGAAAGCTGAGTTCGAACGAAGCGGCCGAAGGCGAGAAACTCAGCGCCAGGAGAGGCCTTCACTGATTTCGGGCCTGGCCGCGGTCTGCGATGTCCATATGACCTGTGGTTAAGCTCGCCGGTCCTCTGACGAATTGCTCGCCTCAACAACACCGGCAGTCGGCATTCCTGTTCTTTCAATTCCTTGACACTGCGGGCCTCGACGCGCTCGCTCCGCCCCGCCGCCGTCCGGTCGGCGAGGATCAGCAACTGGTTTCTGCCAGTCGAGCGCTCTATAGAGCGTGTAGGAACGGCTCTGCCAAAGCGGCGCATTTCTGGAGCCATCCCGATTGAGGCTCGCCGCCTGCCCAACCGGGCCATGACACCCAGCAAAATGAAAAACTGGACGGCGCCGATGATTTTGGCGATGCTTGCTTCGCACTTGCAGCATAGGCGTTTGGGCCGATGCATTTCAGAATGGGCGGTGGGGCATTGAGCGGACGGGGCGAGGAAATCCGCAACGACTTCTGCAATCGAGAGGCATGTCCATGACATCATTCCAGGTCTGCGTGATCATCGCCGCCCGCAATGCGGCGCGGACAATCCCGGCTGCCATTGCATCGGCATTACGCGAGCCTGAGGTTGCGGAAGTTGTCGTCGTCGACGACGCGTCCACCGACGATACCGCGAAAGTCGCCCACGCGGCCGGCGACGGCACGGGCCGCCTTTCCGTCATCCGCTTCGACGTCAATCGCGGCCCATCCTTTGCACGCAACGCCGCGATAGCCGGTTCCAGGTCGCCGTTCATCAGCATTCTGGACGCTGATGATTTCTTTTTCGAAGGCAGGTTTCACAGACTGTTCGCCAGCACCGATTGGGATTTCGCCGCAGACAATATCATGCTTGTCAGGGATGACGCGGCAACCGACGTTTCGAAAATCGTTGCTCCACCGTTCTCGCCCGAGCCGGAATTCCTCGATTTCGAGGGTTTCATCGACGCCAACATCTCCAGGCGCCGTGTGCAACGCGGGGAACTGGGCTTCCTCAAGCCAGTGATCAGCCGCGCCTTTCTCGATCGGCATGGGCTGCGCTACGACGAGAAGCTGCGCCTGGGTGAAGACTATGAACTCTATGCGCGCGCGGTTGCCCATGGCGCGCGCTTCAAGGTCATCAAATCCTGTGGCTACGGCGCGATCGTGCGCGCCGATTCGCTGAGCGGACGGCACAAGACCCAGGACCTGAAGCATCTGGCCGATGCCGACCTGGCACTGCTTGCGATCGACAGTTTGCCGGAGGCATCGAAGGCTGCGCTGAGAAGGCACGAGCGGCACATCCGCGACAAATACCGGTTGCGGAAGTTTTTAGACGTGAAGGCTGAGCGCGGGCTGGCGCCGGCCGCGGCCTACGCCTTGGCCGGCTCGTCCAACCTCACAGCCGTCGTCCGCGGCGTCGCCTCCGATAAGCTGGATGCGCTGTTTCGCCGCGCCGGCCTCGCCGCGAAGCGTCAGCATGTGCCGCCGCTGCGCTTCCTCATGGCCGGAACCAGCACGGCCAGCGAAAGCTAGGCCCGTCAACGTGCGACGGCGGTAGCTACTCCCTTACCCTTCGGTCGGCTCGGACGGTTTCAACGAGATTCATGAGTTTACGATCTAGGTGGTTGCCTATCCGCGCAGGGAATGGCAATCTATGTTGCGGTGCAGCAATTTTGGACGGCCAACCGAACTGGCCCAAGATATCCCCCTGTCAGAGGAGCTGGACGATGCAAGAAATGTCTTTTGAACGCGGACGGGCGCCAAGGCCGGTCACCAGCTCGACGATGATGGGGCGCTGACTGCATGGCCTCGATCTTTCGCTTCCGATCGAGAGATCCGGCGCGCGACACGCAGACCGACACCTCGCGCCTCGATCGCTTGGCAAAGCTGCTGGACCAGATCTCGGCCGAGGTCGAGGCAGAGAAGAACGGGCTTGAGAACCGCTACAGGACAACGGCTACCAATGCCGCCTTCCTGGTCGAGGCCATGGAGAACGGAGCGGTCTCCTCCCGCAAGTCCTCCGAAGTCGGCGAACTGACCAGGTCGATCCTGAATTGCGAGCGACGCATCGCGGCGCTCTCGCGCCAGAAGCAGATGATGAAGGATCTCCGTCATTCGCTGGATGAAATCTTCGATGAGAATCGGCAGAACGGCCCCGACATAAGGACCGATTTTGTGAAGCCCGCCGATTCCGGCACAGGCTGAGCGAACACCCCGAGTCGGCGCAATGGTTTTAGGCACAACACGGAGCTTGGGAGCGACAGAGGTCAAGATCAGGTTGTTTCGTCACGGTTCGAACGATCGCTTTGGGGGCGCACAGCACAAGGTGAGTTTGATATGAACGCAGATCCTAAAAGCACGCCCGCCCCGGCAACCCGAGGCACCCCGTTCACGCGCCCGATCCCAGGCAAGCTGCGGCGGCTCCGTTCAGACGGCGCGTTTCTGCTGGTCGTTCTCGGCAGCATGGTTGCGGGCCTGGTCCCCGTGCGCGCCCAGGATCTCCCAACCGCGCCGTCCTTTGTCGATGATTTCACCAGCCTCAGTCGCGCGCGCTGGTACATTTCCGACGGCTGGACGAACGGCAAGCATCAGAACTGCACCTGGTCCAAAAGCCTGATCGGGCTTTCCGACGGCATGCTGACGCTCGGTTTCGAGAAGCGCAAGCTGAAGGATCGCGAATTCGCCTGCGCCGAGATCCAGACCAAGCAGCGCTTCGGCTACGGCACTTACGAGGCGCGGATGAAGACCGACACGGGCTCCGGCGTCAACGCGGCATTCTTCAGCTTCGTCGGCGATGCCGACAAGCAGCCGCATGATGAAATCGACTTCGAGGTGCTGACCAAGGACACGTCCAAGGTTCAGGTCAACGCCTACATAGCCGGCAAAGGCAAGAACGAGAAACTGGTCGACGTCGCTGGCGGCACCGACAAGGCCTTCAACGACTACGCCTTCGTCTGGGAAAAGGACCGGCTGCGCTGGTACGTCAACGGCAAGCTTGTCCACGAGATCACCGATCCGGCGAAGCTGCCCACCCATTCGCAAAGGATCTATTTCAGCCTTTGGGGCAGCGATACAATGAAGGGCTGGATGGGGCCGTTCTCCGATCCCGGCCGCAAGCTCACCATGCAGGTGGATCGCGTTGCATTCACCGCACTTGGCCAGCCCTGCCAATTCCCCGAATCGCTGGCATGCAACACAAACTAGAAGCGCATCTGAACCGGCCGGGCCGAAGGTGGTCGGAAAACCGAAGCTCGAACAGGCCCGAAACCTTGAACAGGAATGAAACCGAATGAATTTGACTGTCTTTGGAATCGGCTATGTCGGTCTTGTACAGGCGGCGGTGCTTGCCGAAGTCGGCCATCAGGTGGTCTGCGTCGACATCGATGCAAAAAAGGTCGAGCGGCTCAACCAGGGTCATGTCCCGATCTTCGAGCCTGGGCTCGAAAGCATGGTCAAGGAGAACCATGCCGCCGGCCGCATCAAGTTCACCACCGACGCCGCCGCGGCGATCAAGCATGGCCAGATCCAGATGATCGCCGTCGGCACGCCGCCGGGCGAGGATGGTTCGGCCGACCTCAAATATGTGCTGGCCGTCGCCGAGGCCATCGGTCGTGAGATGGACGAGCCCAAGATCGTCGTCGGCAAGTCGACCGTGCCCGTCGGCACCTGCGAAAGGATAAAGGCCAGGATCGCCGCAACGCTGAAGGCGCGCGGGCGCGAGGATCTGGCTTTCGACGTCGCCTCCAATCCGGAATTCCTCAAGGAAGGGTCCGCTGTGAGCGACTGCATGAAGCCCGACCGGATCATCGTCGGCACCAGCAACGAGGACACCGAGGCGGTGATGCGCGAGCTCTACGCGCCGTTCAACCGCAACCACGAAAAGATGATCGTGATGGATGTGCGCAGTGCCGAGTTCACCAAATACGCGGCCAATTGCATGCTGGCGACCAAGATCAGCTTCATGAACGAAATGGCCAACCTAGCCGAGCAACTGGGTGCCGACATCGAGGAGGTCCGCAAGGGCATCGGCAGCGACCCGCGGATCGGCTACCACTTCATCTATCCGGGCCTCGGCTATGGCGGCTCATGCTTCCCGAAGGATGTGCGTGCCCTGATCAAGACCGCCGAGGCCGTCAAGTTCGACGCCAAGCTGCTGCGTGCCGTCGAGGAGCGCAACAACCAGCAGAAGTCGGTCCTGTTCGAGAAGGTGGACCGCTATTTCAAGGGCAATCTCAAAGGCAAGACATTTGCGCTGTGGGGCTTGGCCTTCAAACCCAATACCGACGACATGCGCGAGGCCCCGGCCCGCACGCTGATGGAAGCGCTCTGGGCCGCTGGTGCCAATGTGCAGGCCTATGATCCGGAGGCGATGCAGGAATGCCAGGCGATCTACGGGCTGCGCGACGACCTGCAACTGTGCGGCACCAAGGAGGCCGCGCTGCGAGGCGCCGATGCGCTCTTGATCGTGACCGAGTGGAAAAGCTTCAGCGCGCCGTCTTTCGATGCGCTGAAGAACGCGCTGACCACGCCCGTCATCTTCGACGGACGCAATCTCTACGACCCCAAGGTCATCGCCCGCCACGGCATCGAATACCACAGCATCGGCAGAATGGCGGCGTGACGCTAGGGCGGTCCAGCAAGGAGCCAGGTCCATGAAAGTTCTGTTTGCGGGCGGCAACGGCTACACGCCGCAGTTCAGCGGTGGCGTTCAGTCGAGCACGCATCATCTGGTCGAGCAGCTGCGCGAGCACGGTCATGACGCCTCGGTTCTGGCGGCGCTGTTCGGTGACGGCATGTTCGGCTTCAAGGCGCGCGCCAAGATGAAGCTGCTTCGCCAGCGAGCGGTCATCGACAGCTATCCCGGCTATCCGGTCGTGCGGGCATGGTTTCCCTGGGAGGCGGCGCGCTTCGCGGTCGAACGGCTCGATCCCGATGTCGCCGTCGTGCAGTGCCACAAATCGGTGCCGATCGGAAAGGCGCTGCAGGCGCTCGGCGTGCCGCTGGTGGTCTATCTGCGGAACGTCGAATTCCACGAACTGGCCGGCGACCTGCGCGAATTGCATTCGGCGCTTTATATCGCCAACTCCGAATTCACTGCGCGCACCTATAAGGAAAGGTTCGGCATCGATTCGACCGTGATCCCGCCGACCATCAATCCCGGGCTCTACAGCACGCCGACCACCGGTGAATTCGTCACGCTGATCAATCCTTACAATGAAAAAGGGTTCGAACTCGCCGTGCGCATCGCCGGCCAATGCCCAGAAATTCCGTTCCTGTTCGTCGAAAGCTGGAAGCTCGACGACGACCATCGGGCGCAGATCGAACAGATCATCGCCCCGCTGCGCAACGTCAGGCTGGAAAGCCGCACCAGCGACATGAAGACCGTCTATGGCCGCACCAAGATTCTGCTGGCGCCCAGCAAATGGGAAGAAGCCTGGGGGCGGGTGGCATCCGAGGCCCATTGCAGCGGCATTCCAGTCGTCGGGTCCCGTCGCGGCGGCCTGCCGGAAGCGATTGGCGCCGGCGGCGTGGTGCTCGACTATGATGCACCGCTCGACGACTGGGTCGCCGCGGTCAGGCGACTATGGAGCGACAAGGCCGAGTACGATCGGCTGTCGGCGGCGGCGCAGCTGTTTTCGGAGCGGCCCCAAATGAACCCCGACAGCCAGTTCGCGACTTTTCTCGGCGTTCTCGACCGCGCCAGGCAAGGCGCGCTGGAGCGTGCCGCCTGATGCATTTCGTCCAAAGCCATGCACGTTGCCCAAAAGCCGGCTCTCGCGCCTGACCGGGGTGGGAGCTGCCTTGGGACAAAGACACGCACAACACCAGACGCTTGAGGCGCCTCGCACGGTGGCGACGGGCGTCAGCCCTCATCCGCGCGAGCAGATCGCCGACCGGCCTCGAAAGATCGTCCATCCGATGAAGATTTGCTTCGTAGTTGATAAGTTCCCCTCTTTGTCGGAGACCTTCGTCCTCGACCAGATAGAAGGGTGCCTCGAGCGCGGCATGCAAGTCGGCGTCGTCTGCAACGAGACGTCCTTCGGCAAGGACAGCAACATCGACGATCGCCGCTGGCAGGCTCTCCCTGGCAAGGTCGTCTGCTGGTGGGGCGGGCTGGGGCGCTTTCGCCCGACGCTCAGGAGATGGTCGGGCAGGTTCTGGGATAAGCTCTCGACCGCTATCGACATCGCTTTTGCGCGCAAATTGCAGAACGCCGATGTGATCGTCGCGCATTTCGGCAATAACGGCATGCGCGTCGCCCGCGCCATGAAACGAGGCCGGATTTCCGCTCCGCTGGTGACCATATTCCACGGCCGCGATGTCGGCGAACCGCTGCATGACAACACGCTCACGCGCTACAAGGTTGTCTTCGACAAGGGCGTTCTCCAGCTCCCGGTGAACGCGTTTTTCCGCGACGCCCTGATCGGCGTCGGAGCACCCCCGGCGCAAGTCATGGTTCACCATATGGGCGTGCGGCTCGGTGAGATCGGCTACCATTGGCGTTCCTGGGACCGGGACACGCTGTCCTTCATCTCGGTCTGCCGGCTGACCGAAAAGAAGGGCATCGAATTCGCCCTTCGCGCCCTCGCCAGCCTGCCGCGGCGCGACTGGGTCTATTCGGTGATTGGCGGCGGCGAATTGCTGGAAGAGTTGAAGAAGCTCGGCGCAAATCTCGGCATTGCCGACCGGGTGACTTTCCTCGGGCCGCGTCCGCACGCCGAGGTCAAGCAGTGCCTGCGCGATGCCCACGTATTCCTGCTGCCCAGCGTTGCCGCGCGAGACGGCGATCTCGAGGGTATTCCGGTGGCGCTGATGGAGGCTATGGCCGCCGGGCTGATCGTCGTCAGCACCTATCACTCGGGCATTCCCGAACTGATCGAGGATCAGGAGACAGGCTTCCTCGCACCGGAGCGAGACGTTGCGGCGTTGGCCCGCAAGCTTGTCTGGGTGGCCGAGAACCCGGACAAATGCGAGCGCATCGCACGTGCGGCGCGCCGCAAGATCGAGCAGGATTTCAACGCGGACGTACTCAACGAACGTTTTGCGCAGATCGTTGCCCAGCTGGCCGAAGCCAGGCAGCCGGCATGAACGCCAACCCGCCCCCCCAGTTCGGTCGCGTCGCCCTGCGCGGCGGCGTGGTGACGATCGGCGCGCAAGGCTTCAAGATGGCGATCCAGTTTCTCTCCGTCATCGTGCTTGCGCGTCTGCTCGTGCCCGAGGATTTCGGCCTGGTGGCTTCCGTCGGGCCGATCGTGGCCTTTGTCGGGCTGCTTCAAAACCTTGGCCTGCAGCAGGCCGTGGTCCAGCGCAAGGATATCAGCACCGAGCAGCTCAACCAGGTATTCTGGATCAGTGCGCTGGTGGGGCTGGGCAGTGCCGTGGTGGTTGCATGCCTGGCGCCCGCCATCGCTGCCTTCTATGGCGATCAACGCATGGTCGGGATCACCATCGGCTCTGCCTTGCCGCTGCTGCTTGGCAGCCTCGCCGCGGTGCCGCTGGCGCTGATGAACCGTCACTTGCGCTTTGGCCAGCTCGCGCTGAACGACGTGATAACCGCTGCTGCCGGACTTGCGACTACCGCAATCGCCGCCTATGCGGGGCTGGGCTACTGGTCGCTGGTCATCGGCCCTGCGGTATCGGCTGTTGTCGCGCTGGCCGCGGCATGGCAGGTGGCGCGCTGGACGCCGTCGCGGCCGGACCTGAAGGTCGATACCGACATATTGTCCTTCGGCGCCAATCTGACCGGCTTCAATCTGGCCAACTTCTTCTCGCGCAATCTCGACAACATCCTGATCGGAAAATATTCGGGCGCGATCGAGCTCGGCTATTATGACCGCGCCTACAAGCTCCTGCTGTTTCCGCTGCAGAACATCAACCAGCCGCTGACACGCGTGATGGTGCCGCTGCTGAGCCGCATCCATGAGGACAAGGCGCGGTTTCGCGACATCTATGTGCGAACCAATTGGATGCTGGCGGCCATCACTATGCCCGGCATCGCGGCGCTGACGCTGACGTCGGACCAGGTCGTCGGGCTTCTCTTCGGCGAGCGCTGGACAGCGGTGGCGCCGATCTTCGCCTGGCTGGGCATCGCCAGCCTGATCCAGTCCGTCTCGAGCACCACCGGCTGGATCTTCATCTGCCAGGGCAAGACCAAGACCATGTTCCACTGGGGCATCTACTCGTCGCTGACGACGGTCGCCGCCTTCATCATCGGCCTGCACTGGGGCGCCGTCGGTGTCGCGGCGGCCTATGCGATCAGCGGCTATGTGCTGCGCGTCCCGGTGCTTGCCGTTCTTGTCCACCGGGTCGGCCCGGTGACCGCAGCCGACTTCCTGGTCATGCAGGGACTTTTCATCGCGTCGTCGCTGCTTGCCTGGTCCGTGTACCGCGAGTTGCCGGCATCGCTGACCGGCCAGTCAGACCTGCTCGCGGTGGTCCTGGCGGTTGCCCTCAATTATTCGATCGGCCTGGTCCTCATGCTTGCCCTTCGCCAGTCGCGCAGCGCCCTGTTCACCACGCTTTCCAGCGCCATGCGCAACGCCCGCTAGGCCGGCAATCACCGGCCTCAAAAGCTCACCTGCCGACATCGCCGACGCATGCTCCTCAAGCACTGCCTGAAGGCTCGTCCTGCGATAGAGGTCGAGATTGGCGGTAAGTCTGCCGAGCTTCTCGCTCGCTTCCTCGGGCGTCACCGTGTCGATGTCGAGCAGCAGGTCGGCGACGCCGATCCGCTTGGCGAGTTCCTTGGTCTTGAATTCATAGGCGATCGGCAGCACCGGCGTGCCGACGCAGAGCGACATGATCATCATGTGCATGCGCGTTGCGACAACGAAGTCGAAGCCTTTCACCAGTGCCATCAGTTGCTCCGGCGTGTGGAACGAAGCGTCCACGCTGACATGCTTGGCGATCTCCGGATCGAGTTCGGCAACGATAGCCCGCGCCGTCTTGGAATCATCATGGGCGTATTCCGGCACGCCCTGGCAGGTGGAGACGAAGGTGACCTCCTTGGCGTGGTCCCTGACCAGGATGGTCGCGATCGCGCGGATCGAGTCGATGTAGCGGCGCATGCCGCCCTCGCCGTCGCTGACATAGTTCCAGTGACGGACGGAAATGGCGACGCGGCCGGTGACGGTCGCCGACTGGCCGGAGGCCAGAATTTTTCCGATCCTGTCGGTGTCGGCCAGGGCAAAGACGGCGTCGGCCACGACGTGGCATTTGCCGGGGTCTTTCACCATGTCCACAATGTGGCCTCGCGAACGTTCGTCGCGCAGCAGGATGAGCGGGCTCCGATCGAAGATTGGGCTCAACTCCTGGCGATTGTAACTTTTGTTGAACGGGCCGAGCGATTGCGTGAAGAAGACGGGGTCCTTGCCCAGAATCGCGTCGATCCGGAATTGATTGAGTCGCCGTTCCAGATTGTAAGTCTCGACAAGATAGGTTCCGCCTGTCGTGACCACGAGGTCGGCGTCTTTGTAGATCTCGAGACCACGGCGATTGCTTGAGCTGAACAAACGCCCGAGAACGCCGCGGATGCCGAACCGCCGCAGGGCATTGAGGACGAGCCGATTGTAGATCGGCTTGAACAGGTTCTTCAGCCCGCTGCCGTATTTGTAGCGGAACAGCGATTCCGACAGCAGCTTGTGGAATTCGAGATCAGGATACTCTTTCTTCGTGTAGAGCCTCGCCGCCACCTCCGGCTGGCTGTCGAAGACGTAGAACTGGATATCGTCTTGCACGATCGTCTTGAAAACATGGCGGATCGCCAGGAGAATCGCTGCATCCCCGGTATTCAGGCAGACGGTGTTTTCAACCGCGATCTTCATGGAATGACCTCATTTCGTGAGTAGTCCCGTGCTTCCATCGACGGGTGCGAAGGGGCGGATTGCAGGCGGGTTGGCCGAAAATGCTGCACGCCAAGGATGGTCCTCGCGTCGTGATTATTGGCGCGCAGCCCGATGGCAGGCCAACGCGCGGTCCATGTGGCCCAAGCAGAGCGAGATTAACCCATCGATTTTGCAGTGCAACAAAAAACGGGGATCTTTGCTACGCTGCAACCAAAAATGTTGCGATGCAGCAAGAGCTGTACTAGCATTGTCGCGGGCGGGCCAACAGCGGTCGAGTTTTCATGCTGCATGTCTTGTACTTGGTACACGACGTCTCCGACCCGGCAGTGCGCCGGCGGATCATAATGCTCAAGGCAGGCGGCGCCCAGGTTACGCTGGCGGGCTTTCGTCGTACGGCAAGCGCAGTTGCTGATGTCGAGGGCTTGCAGCCGATCGATCTCGGCCCGACTCGTGATGGCCGATTCGCCCAACGTCTGGCCGCGATCATGAAGGCAGTCGTCTCGACCGGCTCGAAGCTGGGCTCAATGCCACGGCCCGACCTCATTATCGCGCGCAATCTGGAAATGCTGGCGCTTGCCCGCCGCGCCAGGTCGGCTTTCCAGGCAACGGTGCCGATCGTCTACGAGTGCCTGGATATCCATCGCCTGCTGCTTCGCGACGATCCGCTGGGCTGGGCGATGCGCGGCGCAGAACGCTTCCTGGCCAGGGATGTGAAGCTTCTGGTGACCAGCTCTCCGGCCTTCATCGCCAACTATTTCAAGCCGTTCGGACAGATTGCCGCCCCGGTCGAACTGCTCGAAAACAAGTATTTCGAGCCAGCCGCGGCCTCGCTGGATGACCGCGCGGCGCCGGAGAACCCCGTAGCGCCGCCTTGGCGGATCGGCTGGTTCGGGGCGCTTCGCTGCCGTCGCTCCCTGGAGCTTCTGGCCGAATTTTCGCGCCGCCTCGACGGCCGCTTTGAAATCGTCCTCAGGGGCCGGCCGGCGCTGTCCGAATTTCCCGATTTCCACGGTTTCGTCGAATCGGAACCCTGGCTCTCGTTTGGCGGGCCCTACCGCAATCCCGAGGATATGGCGGCGATCTATCGCGAGGTCCACTTTTCCTGGGCCATCGACTTTTTTGAGCAGGGCCTGAACTCCGAATGGCTGCTGCCCAATCGGCTCTATGAGGGCTGCCGCTTCGGAGCCGTGCCGATTTCGATGGGAGCCACCGAAACCGGCCGGTTCCTTGACCGGCAAGGCATAGGGGTTCTTTTGCCAGAAGCCACGCCCGAGGCGCTCGAAGCCGCCGTCGGCACGATGGAGCAGCATCGGTTCGAGACATTGAGGGCGCGTGTTCTCGCCCGCAATCCGCGCATATGGAGCTACGACCGCGCCGATTGCCGGGCGCTCGTCGAAAAGCTCCGCGGGCTGACTGCGGCTCCCGGTCCATATGCTGCCGAAGCATTGGCATAGAAGGACTGCCGATGACGCAAACCGAAATTCCATCCTGCATGATCGTGGTTCCGTGCCTGAACGAAGCAGCCCATATCGGCGCGTTGCTTCGAGAGCTCCGCCCTGCGGCCGAGAGGCTGGGCGCCGTGATCATCGTTGCCGATGGCGGCAGCACGGACGGCACCAGGACGATCGTCGCGGACATCGCCGCAAAAGATCAGCGGGTGATCCTGCTGCACAATGAAAAGCGCTTGCAGAGCGCGGCAATCAATCTCGCCGTCGCCAGGTTCGGGGAAGGCGTCGACTATCTCATTCGCATCGACGCGCATGGCGGCTATCCTACGGATTATTGCGACCGGCTGGTCGAAGAAGCGCAGGCCACCGGTGCGGATTCGGTCGTCGTCTCGATGCTGACCAGTGGCAGCGGCATGGTTCAGAAAGCAGCGGCAGCGGCGCAGAACTCCAGGCTCGGCACCGGCGGCTCCAAGCACCGGCATCTTTCGGCGGGGGAATGGGTCGATCATGGCCACCACGCACTGATACGGATATCGGCCTTCACCGCGGTCGGCGGCTATGACGAAACCTTCAGCCACAATGAGGATGCCGAACTCGACTATCGGCTCCGCCAGGCCGGCTACCGCATCTGGATGACCGGCAAGACGCAAATGGTCTACTACCCGCGCTCCTCGCTGAAGGGCCTCTATTTTCAATATCTCGGCTATGGCCGTGGCCGGGCGAAGAACGTTCTCAAGCACCGCATGATCCCGAAGATCCGGCAGATGGTGCCGCTTCTGGTGTTCCCCGTGGTTCTTCTCGCCGCCTTTTCCTTCGTCCACTGGCTGGCGGCCGTGCCGCTTTTGCTATGGGCGTCGGTCTGCCTCGGCTACGGCTTTTGGACCGCCGTCAGCCAGCGCAAAGCCGACATTGCGCTTGCCGGGGTCTCGGCAATGGTCATGCATTTCGGCTGGTCGGTCGGTTTCTGGCTGCAACTGCTCGCACCGCGACCGCAGCGCGGGGTGGCGTGATGGACCCCCTCAGGAAAAATCGAAGCATCGATATCTGCGTCTGCACATTCCGCCGGCCGGAGCTTGCCGACACGCTTCGCTCCATAGCGGTCATGGACATGCCCGCGGGGTTCGACGTCGGTATCGTCATCGCCGACAACGACGATACGCCGACGGCCGGAACGCTGGTCGCCAAGCTGGCGGGGGAGTTGAAGCTGCCGGTGACCTACCGGCACGCCCCGGCCCGCAACATCTCGATCGCGCGCAACGCTTGCCTCGATACCAGTGCGGCGGATTTCGTCGCCTTTATCGACGACGACGAGACGGCCACCGCTGGCTGGCTTGCCGAACTGGTGGCGACGGCGGAAGCAACAGGTGCTGCGACGGTGCTTGGGCCGGTGCAAGCCCGTTACCTGCCGGATGCGCCCGCCTGGATGCGCAAAGGCGATTTCCACTCGACCTTGCCGGTCTGGGTGAGCGGCGAAATCCGCACCGGCTACACCTGCAACGTCCTGCTCAGGATTGGCGCTGAGAGCCTGCGCGGCCGGCGCTTCAGCCTGGCACGTGGCCAGACCGGCGGCGAAGATACGGAATTTTTCGACCAGATGGTCAAGTCCGGCGGCCGCATCGCCTTTTCGCCGGAGGCTTGGGTCTACGAAGCGGTGCCACCTGCCAGGGCGGCATTCGACTGGCTCGGCCGCCGCCGGTTCCGCGTTGGGCAGACGCACGGTCATCTTCTGGGGCGCAACGCACACGGCCTTGCCCGGCTCAAGCAGGTCGGCATTGCCGCGGCAAAGGCCGCCTACAGTTTCCTGTCGGCAATTCCGGTCGCCATCGACCCCGTACGTCGGAACCGCAGCCTGCTTCGCGGCATTATGCATGTCGGCGTCGTCAGCGGCCTCGTCGGGGTTCGTGAAATCCGCCAATACGGCCTGTCTTCGCCGCAGCAAGGGGGCAAGCGTGCAGCCTGACGTGAGCTTCGTGATTGCCGCCTACAATGCCGAGGCGACCATCGATCGGGCGATTGCCAGCGCCGTCGCCCAGCGCAATATCAGCGTCGAGGTCATCGTCGTCGACGACAAGTCGCGCGACCGGACGCTCGACCTGGCGAGATCGTACCCCGAAGACATCGTACGCGTTGTCGCGCTTGAGCAAAACCGTGGCCCCGGCGGCGCCAGGAATGCCGGCCTTGAGCTTGCACGCGGCAGGTGGGTCGCGGTCCTCGATTCCGACGACGCGGTCTATCCCGGGCGACTCTGCACCATGATCGAACGCGCGGAGAAAGCGGGCGCCGAGATCGCGGTCGATAATCTGCAGGTCGTTCGCGAGGATGGCGTTGCCGAAGAGACGATGTTCCCGGCCGACTATCTGGAAGGCCTCGGTTCAATCTCGCTGGCGGATTTCATCGGCGGCAATGTCCTCTTCGAATCGAGGTTCAATCTCGGCTACCTCAAGCCGATCTTCCAGCGCCGGTTCCTGAACGAGAACGGGCTTCGTTACGATGAAAGCCTGATCATTGGCGAAGACTATATCCTCCTGGCCAGTGCTCTGGCTAAAGGCGGCAATTGCGTGGTCGAGCCGACGACGGGCTATATCTACCACATTCGCACCGGTTCCATCTCCCGGGTGCTCGAACTTCATCACGTCGAGGCGATGCGCAGGGCCGATGCCACCTTCGCCGCGACCCATTCCATGGATGCTGCGGCCGAGGCGGCGTTCGCCAGGCGCGCTCGCAGCCTGCGCCGGGCGGCATCATTCCTGTCGCTGGTCCAGCACATCAAGGCGCGGTCCCCGCTCAAGGCGATATGGACGGCGCTCAGCGATCCGGCGGCGGTTCGGCATATGAGCATGCCGATCGCCGTCCGGCTGCGAAGGGTAGCGGCACAGTTTGCCGTGGTGGCGGGGAGGTGAAGGGCTGCAGGTGAATGAAGACAGTTTCGCCGCCTGCGACAGGGTTGAAATCGATCTCCTCAGAAGGAACATGCAATGAAAAAAGTCAGGAAGGCAGTCATACCGGTGGCGGGGCTCGGAACGCGGTTCCTGCCGGCGACCAAGTCCATGCCGAAGGAAATGCTGCCGGTGGTCGACAGGCCTGTCGTGCAATATGCGGTTGACGAGGCGTTCGAGGCCGGCATCGAGCACATCGTCTTCGTCACCGGCCGCAACAAGGCGGTGATCGAGGACTATTTCGACCTACATCCTGAACTGACCGGAACCCTGGAGCAGAGCGGCAAGAAGGCGCAACTCGAATCGCTTGAAAGCCTGCTTCCCGTCGCCGGCGCGACGAGCTTCATCCGCCAGCAGTCGCCGCAAGGCCTCGGCCATGCCGTCTGGTGCGCGCGCGAAGTCATCGGTGACGAGCCCTTCGCATTGCTTTTGCCGGACATGGTGTCCTTCGGCGGGCGCGGGTGTCTCGCCGAGGTCGCCGATCTTTATGCGCAGACTGGCGCAAACGTTATCGCCGTCGAGCGTTGCGATCCGACCGAGACCAGCAAATACGGCATTGTCGGGCGCGGCGCTGATGTCGGCACGGGCTTCGAGGTGACGGCCATGGTCGAAAAGCCGGCTCCTGCCAACGCGCCGTCGAACTTCTACATCAACGGCCGCTACATCCTGCAGCCCGAGATATTCTCGTTGCTGGCCAGCCAGCAGCGCGGCGCCGGCAACGAAATACAACTGACCGACGCAATGGTGCGTCTCGCACAGACCCAGGCCTTCTTCGCCCAGCCTTTCGACGGCCGCATGTTCGACTGCGGTTCGAAGGAGGGCTTCATCCAGGCCAATGTCGCTTTCGCGCTGGCGCGGGAGGACATGAAGGGCCCGATCTTCGAGATGCTGCAGGAATTCGTACGGTCGCATCAGCGTCGGGAAGAAGCCGCATAATGTCCATTTTTTCGAGGCATTGTGGGTGCGGCTGATGACGCAGGACAGGCCGTTGCGCCGCGCGCGACGCGCACTGTCCGGCGCAAGGTTTGCACCCTATGTCCCGACCTTCGAGGCGGTAGCGCCTGCAAACTAGAATTGGACCGAAGATGAACTATGCCAATTTTCCTGTCGACAAGAGGACGCCATTGCCGGCTTCTAATGCGGCAAACGCCGAAGACTTCATCGACATCGAGCGCCTGCTTGGCATGGCCGCGCGGCAGGCGAAAGTGGTTGCCGCCTGCGCCGTCATCGGTCTCTTTCTCGGCGTGCTCTATTTGCAGACGACGCCTCCTACCTACGTGGCGACGAGCAGCGTGCTGATCGACGAAGGATTGAACAAGGTCGTCGACGACATTTCGGCGGCGTCGGTCAGCATGCAGACCGACTCCGCCGTTCTGAGCCAGATCGAAATACTACAGTCGGCCAGGCTGGCTGGGGTGGTCGTCGACAAGCTGAAGCTCGATCAGAACGACGCTTTCATGAACCCTCCGACATCGGCCCTGTCGAAGGTTGCTGGCTTTGTGCGCGGTATCATCCAGTCTGTCCGCCCCAAGCGCGCCGCTAGCACAACCGATGTCACTCAGCTTGATGCTGCGACGCGTGACGCGATCACCGCATCGTCGTCGCCCCGCGACTATGCAATCTTCAAACTGCAGAACCAACTCGACGCCGAGCGGATCGGCCGAAGCTTTGTCATCAGCATCTCCTTCCAGGCGACGGATCCGGCGCTTGCGACCGCCATCACCAAGGCCTATGCCGACGCCTATCTCGCCGATCAGCTCGATGCCAGCTTCGACGCGACCGAGCGGGCGGCGGTCTGGCTGCAAGGCCGGCTGACCGAGCTTCGTGAGAGCTCCCAGGCGGCCGCATTAGCGGTCGAAAAGTTCAGGGCCGAACACGGATTGGCCGTCAATGACGGCCAGCTGATCAGCGACAAGCAATTGTCCGATCTCAACACCCAGCTGATCGTCGCGCAGGCCGATACCGCACGTGCCGGCGCCCGCTATCAGCAGTACAAGTCGATCGTCGAAAGCGGCTCGGACAATGCATTCAAGGACGCCGCGATATCGAACGACCAGCCGAGCAGCTCCGTCATCACGACGCTGAAGAACCGCTATCTCACCGTCGCCAAGCGGCAGCAGGACGTCGAAGCCAATTTCGGCCCGCAACATCCGCAGGCCGTCGCGCTCGCCAAGGAGAAGGCCGACATATCGGCGCAGATTTTCGGCGAGCTGAAGCAACTGACCGAAAGCTACCGTAACGAATACGAGGTCGCTCTGGCGCGCGAAACCGCGCTCCGCGCAAATGTCGCCTTGGCGGCTGGCAAGAGCTCCATCGACAACCAGTCGCAGGTCAAGCTGCGTGAGCTGGACCAAAAGGCGACGGCGCTGTCGACGCTCTACCAGACGTTCCTGAACCGCTATGAGGAGGCCGCCCAGCAGCAATCCTTCCCGGTCGGCAAGATCCGGGTCATCTCGGACGCGACGATGCCGCAGTCGGCCGCAACCCCGCGCACGGCCATCGTGCTGGGGCTTTCGCTGGCGCTTGGCATAATGATGGGCGCAGGGGTTGGTGGCCTGAATGAATTCAGGGAACGCTTCTTCAGGACCGGCGAGGATGTGCGCGACCGTGTCGGCCTCAAATTCCTCGGCTACCTGCCGGTCATCGGCAAGGCTGGCAAGGATGACCAGCGCAATGGCGGTCAGCCTGACGTCAAAGTCGTTGAATCCAAGACCGCCAAGTCCTCCAAATCCCAGCCCTCCAAAACATTGTCGGCAGCCGAAAAACGTGCGCGGATGCGGGTAACCGTCGATGCACCGGCATCGATGTTCTCAGAGACGCTGCGCAACGCCAAGATCGCCTTCGACGTCGTCATGGAGGGCCAGGGCAGCCGGGTCATCGGCGTGGTCTCGGTGCTTCCCGGCGAAGGCAAGTCGACGGTGGCGGCCAATCTTGCCGGGTTGCTTGCCGTCAACGGATCGAAAACGCTGCTGATCGACGGCGACCTGCGCAATCCCGGCCTCAGCCGCAGCCTCGGTATGGAGGCCGAGCAGGGCCTGATGGAAGCTGTGGTGAGCGGGCAGACATGGCAGTCGGTCGGCAAGATCGACCGGCAGACCAAGCTGGCTATCATCCCGGCCGTCCTGCGTGGCCAGTTTTCGCATACCAGCGAGCTTCTGTCTTCAGCCGGCATGCGGCGTTTCATCGATAACGCCAAGGAAACCTTCGAATACATCATCGTCGATCTGCCGCCGCTCGGGCCTGTCGTCGACGCCAAGGCCTTCGCTCCGCTTGTCGACGGCTTCGTGCTGGTCACCGAGTGGGGACGCACGCCGCGTGCGATGGTGCAATCCATGCTCAGCTCGGAGCCCTACATCGCCAAGAAGATCATTGGCGCGGTGCTGAACAAGGTCGAACTGAAGAAGCTGGCCAAATATGGCGCGATCGGCGGCTCGGAAAAATTCTTCGACAAATATTCGAGCTACTATCTGGAAAAATCGGAAGCGCGCACCAAGGCAGCCGCCTGAGCGACGACATCGCGCTCAGGAAAATATCAACCTGGCGCGGTTGTCGATGATCCTGAGGGCGGTCAGCTGGCCGGTTTGGAAGGCGCCGGTGTCTATGCCAAGCCGGCGTCCCTCGAGCTTCGGAGTGTCGACCGGCGTATGTCCGTGCACGACATAGCGGTCGAGAAGATGCGTAGCGTCGAAGAAGTCCGAACGGATATTCAGCAGGTCGTCCTCGTCCTGCGCGGCGAGGTCGATGCCGGGCCTGATGCCGGCATGGACGAACACGAATTTCGCCGAACAGACCATGACCGGCAGCGCACGCATGAAACTGACGTGGTCGGCGGGGATGATCTCCCGAATGCGCCTGTCGACCTCCTCGCTTGAACCGTAGAGATCGGCCATGCGCTCCGGGTCGACGCCGTAGGAAAACAGCGTTTGCAGGCCGCCTATTGCCAGCCACGACTCTCTCGAAATGATCCCGTCGAGATAGTTCAGCATCACGACTTCGTGGTTGCCGGCAAGGCAGATGCGCTGGAAATCATGGAGCGGCGGCGCCAGCAGATGATCGAGCACACGCGCCGACTGGGGTCCACGATCGACGTAGTCGCCAAGCATGATGATGAGCTTGCGCCCTTCGAAGGGCGCCGAATCGAGCAGGATCTTCTGCTCCAGGGCGCGGAGTTCCTTGTAGCAGCCATGCACGTCGCCGATCGCATAGACGACTGCGCCCCGCATATCGATCTCCAGCCGCTGGCGTGCCGCGGCCTGGGGCTTTCTCGATCGCTGGAACAGGGTCACGTATGGCATCTCGCATGGCTGTGGGTGCGTCTCGATTCCGAAACAACATGACGACACCGCGCGTGGATACCACGTCCGGCGCCGGTCGTTCCATACCGGAGCTTCGGACGCAACTCGGCTTCGGCGCCCCTTACAGGCCGATGCCGCGGCGGTTCAGCGCGGCGGTGATCTCGTCGAGGATGGCCGGGTCGTCGATCGTTGCCGGCATGGCCCATTCCTCCTTGTCGGCGATCTTCTGCATGGTGCCGCGCAGGATCTTGCCGGAGCGCGTCTTCGGCAGGCGCTTGATCGTCACCACCGTCTTGAAGGCAGCGACCGGGCCGATCCGTTCGCGCACCAGGGTGACAACCTCGTTTTCGATGATGCCGGCGTCGCGGTCGACGCCGGCATTGAGCACGACGAAGCCGAGTGGAACCTGGCCTTTCATAGCATCGGCAATACCGACGACGGCGCATTCGGCGACGTCGGGATGCGCGGCCAGAACCTCCTCCATGGCGCCGGTCGATAGCCGGTGGCCGGCGACATTGATGATGTCGTCGGTGCGAGCCATGACATAGAGATAGCCGTCCTCGTCCATCATGCCGGCATCCGCGGTTTTGTAGAAGCCGGGGAACTCGTCGAGATAGGCTTGGCGAAACCGCTCGTCGGCATTCCACAGCGTCGGCAGGCAGCCGGGGGGCAACGGCAATTTGACCACGACGTTGCCAAGCGTGCCACGCTTGACCTCATGCCCGGCATCGTCGAGCACGCGGATGTCATAACCGGGCATCGGCACGCCGGGCGAGCCGTATTTGACCGGCAGCAGGCCCAGTCCGGCGGGGTTGATGGTCATCGGCGAGCCGGTCTCGGTCTGCCACCAATGGTCGATCACCGGCACGGTCAATTTCTGCTCCGCCCATTTGATGGTTTCCGGATCGGCGCGCTCGCCGGCGAGGAACAGCGTCCGGAATTTGGACAGGTCGTATTTCGGGACGAATTCGCCCCTCGGGTCCTGTCCCTTGATGGCGCGAAAGGCGGTTGGCGCGGTGAACAGCGCGACGACGCCATGCTCGGCGATCACACGCCAATAGGTGCCGGCATCGGGCGTGCCGACCGGCTTGCCCTCGAACAGGATCGTTGTGCAGCCATGCAGCAGCGGGCCGTAGACGATATAGGAATGGCCGACCACCCAGCCGACATCGGAAGCCGCCCAGAACACTTCGCCCGGCTTGACGCCGAACTCGTTTTCCATCGACCATTTCAGCGCGACCATATGGCCGCCATTGTCGCGCACGATTCCCTTCGGCTGGCCGGTCGTGCCCGACGTGTAGATGATGTAGAGCGGATCGGTGGCAAGCACCGGAACACAGTCGACATTGGCACCCGCGGCCCGCTCCCGCGCCACGGCGTCGGCATAGTCGATATCGTGGTTTTCCCTGAGTTCGCAGCGCAGTTGGTCGCGCTGCAGGATAAGGCAGCTTTCCGGCTTGTGCCGCGACATCTCGATCGCCTTGTCGAGCAGCGGCTTATAGGCAACGACGCGCCCTGGCTCCAGGCCGCAGGAAGCGGAGATGATCAGCTTCGGCTTGGCGTCGTCGATGCGGGTGGCGAGCTCATGCGAGGCAAAGCCGCCGAAGACCACCGAATGCACGGCGCCGATCCGCGCACAGGCAAGCATTGCGAAGGCTGCTTCCGGTACCATCGGCATGTAGATGATGACGCGATCGCCTTTTTGGATGCCACGATTCTTGAGCACCGAGGTCAGCGCGACCACCTCGCGCTTCAACTCGGCATACGTGAATTTCCTGATTGTGCCCGAAATCGCGCTGTCATGGATCAACGCGATCTGGTCGGCACGGCCGCCCGCCACATGACGATCGACGGCATTGAAGCAGGTGTTGCACGAGGCGCCAACGAACCACCTGCCATAGACGCCGGCATTGGCGTCGAACACCGTCTCGAAGGGCGAGAACCAGTCGATTGCGCCGGCGGCATCGGCCCAGAATTTTTCCGGGTCGCGTTTCCAGCCGTCATAGACCTCGTGGTAGCGTGACGCCATCCAGCTTCCTCCCCAGGAATGTTTGCTGTCCTTGAAATAGCGTATGCTGGTTTGTGTAACCATGTATTTGTGCGTTTCGTTTGCTGTCGTTCTAACTTGGCCGCAAGTGCGGGTCATGGTGGTCTGGGGGCCGGTATCGTTCGAATTTTCGGCATTAGGGGCAGGGCGCGATGAAATTGCGATATGAGCTTGGGTTTGCCGCGGTTGCGACGCTGGCGGTGGTGCTCGCTTCAGCTGCTCAGGCAGGCGACGCGGCGGCCCGGCGCGTCATCGGCTTTTCGCCAGACGGCAACTACTTCGCCTTCGAACAGTACGGCACGCTCGATGCCGGTGCTTCGGATTCGGGCTGGTCGGAGATCGAGATCATCGACACGCGGACCGATGAGTTCGTCGGCGGCAAGCCGATCGTCATCGCCGACGAGACGGAGGATTCGACATTGACGCTTGCGCAGGCGAGGGCACAGGCCGCCGAACTGGCGGCGCCCTTGCTGGCCAAATATGCCATCGCGCCGCGCGGCGAGCGGACTGCCTTGGACAGGTTCACCTTTCCCGACGACATGGTCGCCTACAATGACATTGCGCGCCTCGAGCAGGTTTCGCAAAAATGGCTTTCGCCGGCCTATGACGAGCTTGGCACCATCCAGCTCGAGCAGATCCGTGCCGACAGCACGGCGGATTGTTCAGCGAGTTTCGACGCGACGCAGCAAGGCGAAACGACCGGCAAGGCGCTCGGCTTTCGCCTGACGCTGCAGGGTCAGGACGGCAAGCCGATCAAGCTGCTGCATGAGGACAAGGCGGTGCCCGGTTCGAGGAATTGCCCGACTTCCTACAGCCTGTCGGAATCTTACGCATTCACCCCGGATGGAAAACCGGGCGTGCTTGCGGTGCTCGTGCAGCGCTTCAGCCAGGGATTTGAAGGGCGCGACCGCCGTTTCATCGCCGTGACTGGCCAGGCGCACTGAGGCAACGCGCTGAGACGTAGTCCGCTACCCGAGTTTGTTGTCCCTAAAGCGGGAGGGCAGCGAGCATAAGTCCGACCCCGCCGACGATCAGCAAGGCGGCTGCCAGCACCTTTCCATGGCGCTCGAAACCCGTCGGCGCCCGATCCCAATTGTAACGCATGCTCGAACTCCCCAAACCCGCAGATTCTTTATCTTACGCAGGGTGAGGAGGGCAACTGTCTGGCGATGCGCGGCGTTGCCGATACCGGTCTTGTCACCGACTATTTCTGGGGCATTCTCCGCCGCTACATGCCCCAGCGCAGCGCGGCCGTATGTACCGGTGCATCCCACCAAACAGCCGCCTCGTCGTCGAGCATGCTCAGCGTGATCGAACAGCCGGCCATGTCGAGCGAGGTTACATAGGACCCGACCAGCGACCGGGTCACCGTCACGCCGTGCTTCTCGAAGATTTTGCGGGCGCTGTTGTACATCAGATAAAGCTCCATCAACGGTGTGCCGCCAAAGCCGTTGACGAAGAGTAGCGCCTGGCCTCTGGCACCGTCGCCCAGGTCACCCAGGATTGCGGTACAGATCTCCTCGGCGATAGCATCGGCGCTTTTCAATGTGTCGCGCCGCCTCCCAGGCTCGCCGTGGATGCCGACCCCGAACTCCATCTCGCCATCGCCGATATTGAAGGTCGGCTTGCCCGCCGCCGGCACGGTGCAACTGGTCAGCGCCACGCCCATCGAGCGCGTCGCGCCGTTGACGCGCTCGCCGAGCGCCTTCAACGGCTCCAGTGCCATGCCTTGTTCGGCCGCCGCGCCGACGATTTTCTCGACCACCAGCGTGCCGGCGACGCCGCGCCGGCCGGTGGTGTAGGACGAGTTTTCGACCGCAACGTCGTCATTGGTCACGATTTGCATCACGCCTTCCGACATTTCAGCGGCCATGTCGAAATTCATCACGTCGCCCTCGTAGTTCTTGACGATGAACAGGCAGCCGGCGCCCGTATTGACGACTTCGGCCGCCGCCATCATCTGGTCAGGCGTTGGCGAGGTGAATACCTGGCCGGGGCAGGCCGCATCCAGCATGCCGTGCCCGACGAACCCGCCATGTAGCGGCTCGTGACCCGAGCCGCCGCCGGAGATCAGCGCCACCTTGCCCGGTGTGAGCAGCTTGCGGCGGACAAATTTGTGTTCCTCGCCAAGCGCCAGGATATCGGCATGCGCGGCAACGAAGCCGTCGAGGCTCTCGGTCAGCACCGTATCGACCGAATTCAAAAATTTCTTCATGGCCGTCCTCCCGAAATAGCCCAGCGTCAGCTGCCCTTGCCGGCGATGCTGGTGATCTTCTGGATGAAATCGTTGACCGCCCGGTCGAGCGCCGCGTTCTGCTTGTCGTCGCCGAAATCGGGAACGATCAGCGAGACATGGCGTGTCTTGCGCAAGCCTGCGGCCAGCGACATCTTTCCCGGATGCGCCCGATGGTAGGCCTCAAGGAAATGATCGCGTTCGGCCGGGCTGAAATGGCAGACGGAGAAGATAGCCGGCAAATGCTTCGACGGGATCGGCGTCGAATAGGCCGGGCTGGAAATCTGCGTGACGAAGCTGCGATGCTTGCCCAGCGCATCAGCGAGGCGCTGGCGCATGCCGGACGGGCGCTGGTCGATCACCTGCGACAGGATCGTCTTGTAGGCGCGGATCGCCTCTTCGGGGCCGGATTGCGACGCCTTGTCTGCCATACCGGGGCCTAGATCGAAACGTCCGCGATGGCCGCCTTGGCCATCGCGAGTTGGGCGGGAGCGACGGAGAGGTCACGCAGGCCGGTTTCGAGCAGCGCCGGGATCGAGGCGGGGTCGCCGCCGGCATCGCCACACAGGCTGACCGGGATATTATGCTCGCGGCCGAAGGCGGCAACCGAGGCGATCAGCCGGAGCACGGCTGGGTGCCTGACGGAATTCAGATGTGCGACCGACGCATTGTCGCGCGCGGCGGCCATCACGTATTGGGTCAAATCATTCGAGCCGATCGAGAAGAAGGCGGCCTTGGCGAATGCCTCCGGTGCGATGGCCACCGACGGCACCTCGACCATGATGCCAAGCGGCGGCATTTTGTGCGCGATGCCGCGCGCCAAAAGGTCAGCCTGCTCCTCAGCGAACAGCGCGGTGGCGTGTTCATACTCTTCCGGAACGGCGATCATCGGGAACATCACCTTCAGATTGCCGTGCATGGCAGCACGTAGCAAAGCGCGGATCTGCACACGAAAGACCGCCGGACGCATCAGTGACAGCCTGATCCCGCGCAGGCCAAGGAATGGATTACCTTCCTCGACGGTCAGGCCCGGCACAGGTTTATCGCCGCCCGCATCGACAGTACGGATCGTCACCGGCCTGTCGCCTGCCCATTCCAGCACTCTACGGTAGGCGCGATATTGCGTCTCCTCGTCCGGCAGCGTCTTGCCGAACAGGAATTCGGTCCGCATCAGCCCGACACCGTCGCACGCCGCAGCATCGATGCGGTCGACATCGGACGGATCGGCAATATTCACCTGCACGTGGACCGCTATGCCGGTCTTCGTTGCTGCCGGCCTTGTCAAATAGGCTACCGCATTGTCGCGATGCGCCGCGAAAGACGACGACGATCGCCGGAATGCCTCGATCTCCGCTTTCGAAGGCGCCAACACGATGCCGCCATGTTCGGCATCGAGCAGTGCGATTCCGACAAGCTGAGCCGGCGAAGCACCGGGCCCGGCTACCCCACGCGCTACGAGCCCCAACCCCACCACCATTGGCACGCCGCGTGAGCGTGCCAGCATTGCGACATGACTTGCGGCACTTCCGGCCGTAAGTGCTATGCCGCCGCCGGCACTCCAGTCGGTTTCGAGGAAGCGCGTCGGTGCGATATCCTCGCCGTAGAAGATCGCACCTGCCGGCGCGGCAATGTCGCCGCCCCCGGCAAGCGCGCGTAGCACCTGGTCGCGTATGTCGCGCATGTCGGCCGCGCGCGCCCGGAAATAGTCCTGCTCGGATGTTTCATAGCCGGCTATCTCGGCGTCGAGCGCTTTTCGCCAAGCCACATCAGCAGCCATGCCCTCGGCAATTCGCGCAAAGGCCGGGCCGGTCAGCGCGTCGTCCTCCAGCATGGCGAGCTGGAATTCGAGGATCCCGGCCGCCTCGCTGTCGCTGGTTTCGATCAATGTCGCGAGCCGGCCTGCGGCAATGGAGATGGCGGCCTCAAGCGCCGCCTTCTCGTCCGCGGCAGTCGCCTTGCGGACATAACGCACAGCAGCCTGGCCCAGATCGAACAGCGGCCCCTCGGCATAGCCGGCCGATGCCGAAATGCCCTGCAGCCTAAGCGGTTCGGGCATGGTCCTTGCCTTCGTCGAAATCGCGCCGCACCAGCTCGACCAGTGCGCCGACCGCCTCGCCGGCGCCGTCCCCTTTGGCTCTGATATGCAGGACAGTGCCTTTCGGCGCTTTCGCCGCCATCACCTTGACGATGCTCTTGGCGTCGAACCATGGCCCGTTGGCGGCGAGCGCAATCTCGACGTCGGCCGAAAACGTCTTGGCAAGCTTGGTGAACTTCACCGAAGGACGCGCATGCAGTCCCACCTCATGGGTGATCAGGACGCTGGCTTCGGCTGCTGCGGACATGCTTGTCAAAATTCCCGTTCGTTCACGACGGCGACAATTCGTGCGCCGTCGCCACCACTTCCCTGAGCGAGGCGCCGCCGGAAGCCTCGGTCGCCGCCATCACCGCGCCTTCGACGATCGGCGCATTGCAGACGATGATCTTCTGGGCGCGTGGTTCGCCGATCATCTCGACCGCCATCTCGCTATTGGTCTCGGCACCGCCGAGATCGACGAGGATCGCGACCCCCGCCTCCGACCAGGCCTTGTCGATGGCGCCCATGATCGCCTCGACATTGGTTCCCAGCCCGCCATGGCCGTTTCCGCCGCACCATGCAAGCGGCACTTCGTTGCCGACCATCTGCCGCACCATGTCGGCGGTGCCTTCGGCGACCAGCGGCGAATGCGATACGATGACGATGCCGACATTGCTCATGCGCGCCTCTCGATTGCCTCGGCTACGGCTCGCACCAGAAGCGCAGTCGAGCGTGCGCCGGCATCCATATGACCGATCGAACGGTCGCCAAGGAATGAGGCGCGCCCACGCAGCGCCTTCATCGGCACGGTCGCGTCGGCCGCGTTGTCGGCGATCTTGACGATGTCCGCTGCCGTCTTTCCCTGCAGCAGGGCCTCATGCACCGGCTGCAGCACGTCGAGCATGGTTTTTTGCCCGGCCTGCGACTTGCCTCTGGCGGCAACCGCTTCGATCGCCTTGCCGAAGGCCGCCGCCAGGTCGGCGCGACCCGGCGCGGCGGAAATCTCCTTGCCGAGCGCCATGAACAGCGCGCCGAACAAGGGACCGGAAGCTCCGCCGACGGTCATCACCAGTTTGGTGCCGATCGCCTTCAGCGCCTCGGGCAACGGCTTTGCCGCAAACGCGCCGGCCTCGGCCCGCACTGCCTCGAAGCCGCGTTTCATGTTGAGCCCATGGTCGCCGTCGCCGATGGCCTGGTCGAGACTGGTCAGCTCTTCGGCATGTGCGGCGATCGTGTTTGCCGCCGCCTCGATCAGCCTGGAAATATCCGCTGCCGCCATATCACCCATGCTCCTGGCCCCTGCGCTGCCGGCAGTACGAGAAAATTGCATATCCGGCAATTGAAGCATTCTTTTCCCCAGTCAAGCGGGTTCGAGCAACGCAGCGAGGGCAGTGAAGACCTCGGCGACGGCAAAGGCGCCGGGGTCGACCACGCCGTCGAGCTGGCTGCCAATATAGGCGGACCGCCCGGCCTTGGCCCTGCGCATGGCAGCGGTGGCCTCGGCTCCGCGTTGCGCCGCGACCGCCGCATCTTCCAGACTCCCCCTATCCAGCGCCCTCAAGGCGGGTTCCAGGGCATCGATCATCGTGCGATCGCCGACCCTCGCTCCACCATAGAAGGACATCCGATCGAGGCCGGCGAGAAGCGCCTTGGGAAGCGTTTCGCCAGACTCCAGCGCCAGCGCGGCGGCGGTGAAGAAGATCGACAACAGCACGCCGCTAGAGCCGCCCATGCTGGCGCTCAGGATATCGCCGACGGCGGCGAGCGTTGCGGCAGGGTCAGCGAGCGGCAGTGTCGCAATGCGGCCAAGCACGCTGCGCGCACCGGCCGCCACAGTCGATCCGGTGTCACCGTCTCCCGCCTTGGCATCCAGTCCGTTCAACGCGCCTTCAAGCGAGATCAGCCGGTCGCAGACCGCGACAACCAACCGGTCGGTGCGTGCGTCCTGGCTGGCTTTCGACGCGTTGTTCGGGCCGGCGGCTTTGGCCATCGGCACGACGCTGGCTTGGCGAACGGCTCTTGCCGGCAGCCAGGCGTGAGGGCCTACCGGCGCCCGCAACGCCGCTTCGCGCGATGCATCGAGCCGGATCAGCGACAGGGAAAAGCCGTTCATGTTGAGCGCGGTCATAAGCTGCCCGGGCCCGATTGTCAGCGTCACCTTTTGTGCCAGCGGTGAAGCCAGTACCGCATTGGCGACAAGCAACATTTCCAGCGGTGGCACCGAACCGAGATTATTGATCAGCAAGGCGTAGTCGCTGACCGGATCGAGCCGCGCGGCAAGGCGCTCCGACATGATCGCAACCAGCCTTTCGGCACTTTGCACCGCAATCCGCTCAACGCCCGGTTCGCCATGGATGCCGAGGCCGAGTTCGGCATCGTCCGCCCCGAATCTTTCTTCATGGCTCTGACCGGGGATCGAGCAGGATGACAGCGATATGCCGAGCGAAACGATATCCGCCGCCGCTGCCCGCGCCGCCGCGGCAACCGCCGCCAGGTCAATGCCGGCTTCCGACAGGTGGCCGGCGATCTTGTGCACGAACAAGGTGCCGGCCACGCCACGCGGCTGGGCAATATCAGGCAGGGCAATGTCGTCCGCGACGATCACCATCTCGACGCGGAAGCCTTCGGCGCGCGCCTTCTCGACGGCCAAGCCGAAGTTGAGGCGATCGCCGGTATAGTTCTTGACGATCAGCAGGCACCCGGCGGGACCGGTCACCGCACGGATGGCGGCCAATACCGCTTCCACGCTCGGCGAAGCAAAGATCTCGCCCGAAACCGCCGCCGTCAGCATGCCAATGCCGACAAAGCCGGCATGGGCAGGTTCGTGCCCGGCCCCGCCGCCGGAAATGACCGCGACCTTGGTCTTATCCCAGTTCGCGCGGAGAATGACCTTGATCTCGGGATAGCCGTCGAGGCGAGCGAGATCGCCGGCGCCGGTCGTACCGAGGAAGCCGTCCAGGGCCTCAGTTACGATCGTATCCCTGCGATTGAAAAAATGCTTCATCGAATTGGTCCAGTCCGGTGCCCGAAATTGCCGGTTGAAAGGTGCCAGGAAAACACTCGCGCAGCGCTCACATCAGCCGTCGCCCATCGGGGCCGAAATACAGCGGCGAGCGATAGCGGATCATGATCTTGTCGCCCTGCGCCAGGTCGGTGTCGGGGTCGGTTAGCGTCACCAGCTTCCTGGTCCCCACCGTCACATGCAGATGGTTCTGGTCGCCGAGATGCTCGACCCAATCGACGACGCCGTCGGCATGGCCGTTCGCCGCCTTCTCGATCGAAAGATGTTCGGTACGAGCACCGATCGTCTTTGTTCCCGCCGGCGCGCCGCCATCCGGCAGCAGTCCGACCGGCAACAAATTGATTGCCGGTTGGCCGAGCCTTGCGGCGACGTGAAGGTTTGCCGGCTCAGAATAGATCGTGCGCGGGGAACCGATCTGCACCAGCACGCCGTCGGCGAGAATGCCGATGCGGTCGGCCATGGTCATCGCTTCGATCTGGTCGTGCGTGACGTAGAGCATTGTGGCGCCGAGTTCCGCCTGGATGCGCTTCAGCTCGAGCCTGAGATCGGCGCGCAGCTTGGCGTCGAGCGACGACAGCGGCTCGTCCATCAGGTAGATCGACGGCTTGCGCACCAAAGCGCGGCCGATGGCGACGCGCTGCATCTCGCCGCCAGAGAGTTTGGTCGAGCGATTATTCAGCTTGTGGTGGATGCGCACCATCTTGGCCACGTCCTCGACGCGGCGGCGGATCTGATCCTCCGGCATTTTCCGTGCTGGCGAGCGCAGCGGAAAGGCGAGGTTGTCGTAAACCGACAGATGCGGATAGAGCGAATATTGCTGGAACACGAAAGCGGTGTCGCGCTCGGCCGGCGACAGCGTCGTCGTGTCGTGGCCGGCAATATGGATCGAGCCCGCTTCCGGACGCTCCAGCCCGGCGATCAGCCTGAGCGTCGTCGTCTTGCCGGCGCCGGTCGGCCCGAGCAGCACGACGAATTCCCCGTCGGCGATATGCAGGTCGAGATTGTCGACGGCGACATGCTCGCCAAAAGCCTTGGTCACGCTTTTGATGTGAACGTCAGCCATGATGTGCTCTTCCCTGGGAGGCCGAGTCATGGATTTCGGTGCGCACCGCACGGCCGGATCCTTTTGCGAACAGCGACAGCCGCGCGCTGCTCAGCGCCAGGCCCACATGATCGCCCGGATTGAGCCGGATTTCGGCCGGCACCCTGGCCTTGATGATGCCGTCTGCTGTCTCCACCGCCACGATCTGAGTGGTGCCGAGATATTCCGTGCCGTAAATAGCACCGCGCAGCTTCGAAGCGTCGTCGAAGCGGATGTGCTCCGGTCGGATGCCAAGCGCCATCTCGGCCGGCGCGACGTCCTCGCGGATCTCCGGCACGGCCACCTTCGCGCCTTGCACAACAATTTCCCTGGCGCCCTTTGAAAGCCCGCCGCCGAAGCCGAGGAAATTCATCGGCGGCGAGCCGATGAAGTCGGCGACGAACATCGTCGCCGGCCGGTCGTAGATCTCGCGCGGCGTGCCGAACTGCTCGATGACGCCGTGGTTCATCACCGCGATCTTGTCGGCCATCGACATCGCTTCCATCTGGTCATGCGTGACATAGACGGTGGTGGCGTGGATGCGGTTGTGCAGTTCTCGCAATTCATGGACCATCAGGTCGCGGAATTCGGTGTCGAGCGTGCCGAGCGGCTCATCCATCAGGAAACATTTTGGCCGCCGTACGATGGCGCGGCCGAGCGCCACGCGCTGGCGATCGCCGCCGGCAAGCCCGGAGACCGATTTGTTGAGCAGATGGTCGATCCGCAAAAGCTTCGCCGTCTCCTCCACTCGGCTCCGGATTTCAGCGCCTGGCATGCCTTGCGCCAGCAGTGGAAAGCCGATGTTCTTCCGCACATTCATGTGCGGATAGAGCGCGAACAGCTGGAAGACGAAGGCGATGTCGCGCTCGCGGGCACGCCGCATGGTGACGTCCTCGCCGCCAAGCAGGATCTTGCCGCCGGTCGGCAGTTCGAGCCCGGCGATCATGCGCAACGTCGTCGTCTTGCCGCAGCCGGACGGCCCCAGCATGACGAAGAATTCGCCGTCCTCGACGACGAAGTTGGAATCCTGCACGGCGACGAAATCGCCGAATGCCTTTCTCAGATGTTCGACCCTGATCTCGGCCATCGTCTACTCCGGAAATTTCGAGACGATGATGAACATCGCCGTGCCCGCAAGCATGGTGATGAAGGAATAGGTGTAGAGCACCAGTGCGAAGGGCTGGAACAGCATCAGGAAGCCGATAGCGATGATCGCGGTGGCGACGTTTTCCATCAGCCCGCGCCTGGCCCAGACGGGCCAGCGCGATTTGCGTTTTGCGGTCATGCTCATTTACGCACCGCGCCAAAGGTGATGCCGCGCAGCAATTGCTTGCGAAGCAGGATGGTGAAGACCAGGATCGGCACCAGGAAGATCGTCGTGCCGGCCGCGACCGCCGGCCAGTCCTGACCGCCTTCGCCGATGATGGTCGGGATGAAGGGCGGCGCGGTCTGCGCCGTGCCCGAGGTCAGTAGCGCAGCGAAGGCATATTCGTTCCAGGCAAAGATCAGGCAGAAGATGGCGGTTGCGGCAATACCGGTGGTCGCCTGCGGCAGTACCGTGCGCCAGAACGCCTGCAGCCTGGTGTAGCCGTCGATCATCGCCGCTTCTTCATATTCGCGCGGGATCTCGTCGATGAAGCCTTTCAGCAGCCACACCGCCAAGGACACGTTGACCGCCGTATAAAGCAGGATCATGCCGAGAGCCGTGTCCGACAGGCCAAGCTCCCGGTACATCAGGTAGATCGGGATGGCGACGGCGATCGGTGGCATCATCCGCGTCGACAGGATGAAGAACAGAAGGTCGTCGGCGAGCGGCACCTTGAAGCGCGAAAAACCATAGGCCGACAGCGTGCCGAGGAACACCGCGCAAAACGTCGAGCCGAACGCGATGATCAGCGAATTGACGAAGCGCGGCATGAAGTTGGACGGGCCGGCGATCACCATGTTGCGCTTGCGCACCGTCTCGTCGCACAGGCCCGTCGCCGGTCCCAGCGAGTTGATGTATTCCGGTGTTTGCCGAGTCCGGGTCGAGAACAGGTTGCAGTAGCCCTCGAGGCTGGGCTGGAACAGGATCTTCGGCGGATAGGCGATCGAATCCGGCGGCGTCTTGAAGCTGGTGGCGAAGATCCACAGCAGCGGCACGATCGAGATCAGCGCGTAGGCGACGATGATGGTGCCGGCGACGCGCTTCGACGTGGCCGACGGCGCGACAACGGAATGGGCTGACGTCAGGCTCATCTCTGCTTCACCTTGTTGAGCGCCTTGACGTAGATGTTTGCGAGGCCAAACACTGCGACGAACAGGATGATGGCGAAGGCCGAGGAATAGCCCGTCCGCCAGCTTTCGAAGGCCTGCCGCTTCAGTGTGATCGAGGCCACTTCGGTGGTCGATCCCGGCCCGCCGCCGGTGAGCAAATTGACCATGTCGAACATCTTGAAGTTCTCGATGCCGCGAAACAGCACCGCCAGCATGATGAAGGGCAGCGCCATCGGCAGCGTGATCGACCAGAACTGCCGCCAGTTGGAGGCGCGGTCGACCTCGGCCGCTTCGTAGATGTATTCGGGGATCGAGCGCAGGCCGGCGAGGCAGATCAGCATCACGTAAGGCGTCCACATCCAGGTGTCGACGATGATGATCGACCATGGCGCCAGTGACACGTTGGAGAGCATGCTGATTTCGGTTGCCGGAATGCCGGTGACGAACGAAACGGCGTAGGCGAACAGCCCGATCTGCGGCTCGTAGAGGAAGCGCCAGAAATTACCGACGACCGCCGGCGACAGCATCATCGGCACCAGGATGATTGTCGTCCAGAAGGCGTGGCCGCGAAACTTGCGGTCGATCAGCCAAGCCAGCGTGAAGCCGATCAGCGTCTGCAGCAGGATGGTCCAGAACACGAAATGCGCCGTCGTCTGCATGGCGATCCAGATGTCCTGGTCGGCGAGGATGCGCTTGTAGTTTGCCAGCCCAAGGTTCTTCACAACCTCGTTGGGCCGATTGGCGCGAAAATTGGTGAAGGACAGATAGATTGCCCAGAACAGCGGAAAGATGTTGATAGCTAAAAGCAACAGGATCGTCGGCGAGATGAACAGCCAGGCGAGGCCCTTGTCGCTGATGCCCCGGACCTTGCGGGCCAACGGCTCGGGCGTAGCCCGGGCAACGCTGTCCGCCGTCCGATTGAGCATGGTCAGTCCTGCTTCGGTCACTTGGCTCGTCTCGACAATGGAATTTATCTGAACTGTGTCCCGTGCCAAGTGGCACGGGACGGTTCGGTCACGGGCTCGGGAGGAGCCGGTTACATCTTGCCCCGGCTACATCTTTCCATCGTCCTGGAAGACCTCGGTCCAGTCCTTGACGAGGCCGTCGAGCGCATCCTTGGCCGAGCCTTGCCCGGCAACGACGTAGTCGTGGAAGCGCTTCTGCGATGCCTGCAACAGCGGGGCATAGCTCGGCTCGGCCCAGAAGTCCTTCACGATGGCCATCGAGTCGAGGAAGGTCTGCGCGTAGGGCTGGCTGGCCGGGAAGGCCGGGTCCTTGACGACCGCGTTGAGGCAGGAATAGCCGCCGAGCGACCACCATTTGGACTGAACGTCCTTGTTGGCGAACCATTTGATGTATTTGAGCGCGGCTTCCTGCTTGTCGGAATAGGAGACCACCGAGATGCCCTGGCCGCCGAGCTGGGCGAACTGGTCCCCGTCCGAACCTTTGGGATTGACGAAATAGCCGATCTTGTCGCCGCCGACATTCTCGTCCTTCTGCAGGCCTGGCCAGGTGAAGGCGAAGTTCATGTGCATCGCCACCTGGCCGGATTTGAAGGCATCGACGCCTTCGCCCATGTAGCTGTTCGAGGCGCCGGGAGGGGTGCAGCAATCGTAAAGGGCTTTGTAGAACTCCAGGCCCTTCACCGATTTATCGGAGTTGACGAAGCCTTCCATCTCGTAGGGCTTTTTCGGGTTTTCGTACTGGAAGCCGAAGCTGTAGAGGACGTCCATGGCGCCCATGGTGATGCCTTCCGAGCCGCGCTCGGTGTAGATCGACGCGCCATAGACGGTCTTGCCGTCGATGTCGCGCTTCTGGAAGAATTCGGCGATCTGCTTCAATTGGTCGAAGGTCGTCGGCGGGCCGAGATCCCAGCCGTACTTTTCCTTGAATTCCTTCTGCAGCTCCGGCTTGGAGAACCAGTCCTTGCGGTAAGTCCAACCGACGACGTCACCCATGGCCGGCAGCGCCCAGTAATTCGGCGAGTTCTTCGGCCATTCCGAATAGCCGACGACGGTCGCCGGCACGAAATCGTCCATGCTGATCTTCTCCTTGTCGAAGAAGTCGTTCAGCTTGACGTAATGGCCGTTCTCGGCGGCACCGCCGATCCACTGGCTGTCGCCGATGATGAGGTCGCACAGCTTGCCGTGCGAATTCAGCTCGTTGAGAAAGCGATCGGCATAGTTGGTCCACGGCACGAATTCGAATTTCATGCCGATGCCGGTTTCCTTGGTGAAGTCCTTGGACAATTCCACAAGCGCGTTGGCCGGGTCCCAGGCTGCCCAGCAAAGCGTCAGATCTTCTGCCTGCGCGACATTCGAAACGGCTGTCGACGCAAAGAGTGTCGATGCCAGTCCCAACGCCAATTTCAAGGTCGATTTCATGCCTTCCTCCCATTTGCGAAACGCGTCCGGATGACGGTTTCAAGAGCCCGCTAAACCCCTCCTCGGGGGCCCAAACACAACGACGCGGCGGCGCACCGGATGTTTAGTAATTTGTTTAGTGATGCAATTTTTACTAAACAAGGCAAGCGAATTCGTTGCTGCATCGCAGCATGCTGGATAGGAAAGCAACGTGAGAAGTTGCGGCGACCTGCCTAGGTCACCGTCTTGTTGCTGACGGCCACCGGACGGATCACTGGGGCCGGCGGCAGCAGCGCGCGGATATCGGCGAAGGGGAAGACTGGCTCGAAGCGGAAGGCCTCGGCGAACGATCCGGCTGGGCCGTTGCACTGGCCGGCGCGAAAGGCGTTCTGCGTGCGCGCCGCGTCGACGAAACGCTCGGGATCCTGCGACTGGTGCGCCCGGATCGCCTCCGCCTTGAGATCGAAATGCCTGGAGGTATCGACGTAGTGCGTTGGCGAAAACCCGGTGCCGCCGAACGTGTCGGCATGTAGCACCGGCACCGAGAATGACGCTGCGATGCGCACGCCATCCGACAGCGCGCGGTGGTCGCCATGATAGTCGTTCGGCGCATGCGTTATCACCAGATCCGGCCCTATCTCGCCGATCAGTGCTTTGAGCGCCCCGATCAGCGCGGCATCCGCGACCAGCCCGCCATCGGGAAAGTCGAGGAAGCGCGGCGTCACGCCAAGCAGGCCGGCCGCCGCCGTCGCCTCCTTGCGGCGCGTGCGGGCCAGCGCTGACGGATCGCCGTAGCCGCCCCTGGTGCCATCCGTGGCTATGGCAAAAAAGAGTTCTGCGCCTTGCGCGGCATAGGCCGCCATCGTACCGAACATGAAGATCTCGATGTCGTCCGAATGCGCGCCAAGCGCCAATATCTTCACTCTCATCTCTCCCGGAAATGGAAAAACGTGCCCAACGGAATTCTGCTCGCGCTCATCGCCTATGCAAGCTATTCGTGCAGCGACGCGGTTGTCAAAAGCCTGGGCGGGCAGTTCAACGTCTTCGAGATCGGCTTCTTCTCGACATTGTTTGCCGGCTGCTTTCTGCTCTTTGCCAGGCCGGCAGGCGAGCGCTGGCTCGATTTCTGGCGCACCAACCGGCCCTGGGCGGTACAGGCCCGGGCCTGGGCCGGCATCGCCTCGGGCGTGCTCAGCGTCTATGCCTTCACCACCATCCCGCTGGCGGAAGTCTATGCGCTCATCTTTCTGGCGCCGCTGTTCGTCACTATCCTGGCCACGCTGGTCCTCAAGGAAAAGGTCGGCCCATGGCGATGGCTGGCGGTCGTCGCCGGCTTTGCCGGGGTCATGCTGGTCGTCAGGCCTGGTTTTCGCGAGTTGCAGCTTGGCCATCTGGCGGCGTTCATCATCGCCTTCCTGGCCGCCACCAATGTCATCCTGATGCGTTCGCTCGCCGCGCAGGAAAAGCGCACAACGATGCTCGGCGTGCTGATCGGCTACGGCCTGCTCTTCAACGGCGTCGGTGCGGCGGCTACCTCGTTCTCGCTGCCGGATGGCAGGCAATGGGCCTGGCTGGTGCTGGCCGGCGCCTTTACCGCCGGCGGCCAGCTGCTGCATCTGCTGGCGGTCAAATACGCGCCGGCCAACCGCATCGCGCCGACGCATTACTCGCAGATCGTCTGGGCGGTGGTTCTAGGTGCGCTGTTCTTCAGGGAATATCCGGATTTTCTGTCGCTGGTCGGCTTGGCCGTGGTCGGCGGTTCCGGCCTGCTAACGATGGTGCGCGAGGAGGTGCGGCTCGGCACGGTGCGCTGGAACCCGTTTTTGCGGACCAGGCTTTGAGTCGGCGCCGAGGTTGCGCCGCGACCGCCACCGCTGATATGCGGTCGCTGCCAACTGGCTGCACAGCATAGCACAATGACGACAAAACCCTTGCCGGACCTGCCGGTCTCCGTTGTCTTGCCGGCGCTCAATGAAACGCTGAGCCATGGTAACAGCGCCGTGCTGGTGGCGCCGCCCGGTGCCGGCAAGACGACGCTGGTTCCACTGGCGCTGCTCGACGCTGAATGGCTCGGCGGCGGAAAGATCATCCTGCTCGAGCCTCGCCGCCTCGCCGCCCGCGCTGCCGCCCGCCGCATGGCCGAATTGCTCGGCCAAGAGCCCGGCGAAACCGTCGGCTATGCCATGCGCATGGAAAACCGCAGTTCCGCAAAGACCAGGATTCTCGTCGTCACCGAAGGCGTGCTGTCCCGCATGATCCTCGACGACCCGGAACTGCCTGGTGTCGCGGCGGTGCTATTCGACGAGTTCCACGAACGCTCGCTCGACGGCGATTTCGGGTTGGCGCTGGCGCTCGACGTGCAGGGTGCGCTGAGGCTCGAACTCAGATTGCTGGTGATGTCGGCAACGCTCGACGGCGCGCGTGTCGCAAAATTGCTGTCCGGCGCGCCGGTGATCGAGAGCGCAGGCCGCGCCTTCCCGGTCGACATCCGCTATGACGAGCGGCCGGCCGGCGTCACCATCGAGGACGCCATGGCCAAGGCGATCCGCTCGGCGCTTGCCGGGGAGGAGGGCAGCGTGCTCGCTTTCCTGCCCGGCCAGCGCGAGATCGAGCGCACCGCCGAGCGGCTGGCGGGCAAGGTCGGCGCCGATACCGACATCGTGCCGCTCTATGGTATGCTCGACAACAAGGCGCAGGACGCGGCGATCAAGCCGGCGCCGCTCGGCCGCCGCAAGGTCGTGCTGGCGACGTCGATCGCCGAAACCTCCATCACCATCGACGGCGTGCGCGTCGTCATCGATTCCGGCCTGTCGCGGCTGCCGCGCTATGAGCCAGCGAGCGGCCTGACGCGGCTGGAGACGGTACGTGCTTCCCGCGCTTCCGCCGACCAGCGCGCCGGCCGTGCCGGGCGCACGCAGCCGGGCGTCGCCATCCGGTTGTGGCGGGCCGAGCAGACGGCGGCCCTGCCGGCCTTCACGCCGCCGGAAATCCTCGAGGCCGATCTTTCCGGCCTGTTGCTCGATAGCGCGGCGTTCGGCGTCGCCGATCCGACCAGCCTGTCCTTCCTCGACCCCCCGCCGGCTTCGGCGCTCACCGAGGCGAGGGTACTGCTACGTGCGCTCGATGCTGTCGATGCGGCAGGACGCCTGACGGATGCCGGTGCCGCGATGCGCAGGCTGGCGCTACCGGTGCGGCTCGCCCACATGGTCGCCGAGGCGGCAAGGACCGGAGAGGCGCTCGAGGCGGCGATGCTCGCCGTATTATTGACCGAGCGTGGCCTTGGCGGCGATGGTGCCGATCTCGAACGGCGGCTGCTGCGCTTTCGCGCCGAAAGATCGCCGCGCGCCACCGCCGCCCGGCAGCTGGCTGAGAGGCTGGCAAAGCAGGCTTCACCCTCCCCCTTGAGGGGAGGGTCGGCGAGCGAGCCGAGCGCAGCGAGACGAGGGAGACGGGGCGGGGTCGTCGATGGCGTGCCCGAACCGACCCCACCCCGATCCGCCACGCGGATCGACGCGCCGGGGCGAGCCACGGGTCTCGCCCGTCCTTCCGACCCCCTCAAGGGGGAGGGCAGCACAGCCGGCGCTCTCCTCATCCATGCCTGGCCGGATCGGGTCGCCAAAGCGCGCGGCGAGCGTGGCCGCTTCGTGCTTGCCAACGGCTCGGGCGCCATGCTCGACCCCTCCGATCCGCTGGCCGGCGAGACCTGGCTCGTCGTCGCCGACCTGCAGGGCAAGGCGCAGAACGCCCGCATCACCGCAGCGGCAGCCATCGATGAGGCCGACATCCGCACTGCCCTGGCGGAAAAGATCGAGACCCGCCGCGAGGTGAGCTTCGACCGCGACAGGCGCGCGGTGCGGGTGCGCGAAACGGTTCGCCTCGGCGCCATCACGCTGTCCGAACGCATGCTGCCGGCGCCGACCGGTGCCGACGCGGATCGCGCCATCCTCGACGCCTTGCGCGAACACGGCCTAGCCCTGTTGCCGTGGAACAGGGAGGCGGAGACGTTGCGGCAGCGGCTCGGCTGGCTGCATCGCGGCCTCGGCGCGCCATGGCCCGATGTCTCCGACGCCGCGCTCGTCGAGCGCCTCGACGACTGGCTGCTGCCGTTCCTTTCCGGCGCGGCATCCTTTGCGGCAATCGATCCCAGCGTGCTTTCGCAAGGCCTGATGACGCTGGTGCCGCACGAATTGCAGCGCAAGATCGACACATTGGCGCCGACCCATTTCGACGCGCCGTCGGGCAGCCGGCTGCCGATCCGCTATGACGGCGAATGGCCGGTGCTGGCGATCCGCGTGCAGGAACTGTTCGGCTTCGACCGGCATCCGGCGATCGCCAACGGCACTGTGCCGCTGACGCTCGAATTGCTGTCGCCGGCTCACCGGCCGATCCAGACGACGCGCGACCTGCCCGGCTTCTGGCGCGGCTCCTGGGCCGATGTGCGGGCAGAGATGCGCGGCCGCTATCCCAGGCATGTCTGGCCGGAGAACCCGCTTCTCGCCGCCGCCACCAGCCGCGCCAAGCCGCGCGGTACCTGATGCTTCCAGACTGTCATTCCGAACCGAGGGCCGGCTTCGGCGGTTTTCGGAAAAGACCTCCGGCTGTTTCCCCTCTATAATCACTTGCCATGATAAACATCCTGCACGCACCCGACTTCCAGCAAAGCCAGCGGCTGCGCCTCAACACGCTGATCAGGTTGCGCTGGCTTGCCATCGTCGGCCAGAGCCTGACCGTGCTTGTCGTCGCTTACGGGCTGAAATTTCCGCTGCCGGTCAGCATGTGTTTTGCGCTGATCGCCTGTTCGGCCTGGATGAACCTTTTGCTGACCTTCCGCTATCCGGCGGCGCATCGGCTTACCCCGTTCTCGGCCTTCGCCATCCTGACCTTCGACAGCCTGCAGCTTGCCGGCCTGCTCTACATGACCGGCGGACTCACCAATCCGTTTTCGCTGCTGATGACCGTGCCCGTCGTCGTCTCGGCGACGTCGCTGCCGCTGCGGCTGACCGCCATGCTCGGCGCGCTGGTGATCGTGGCGGCGACGCTGCTGGTCTTTTACCACCTGCCGCTGCCATGGCATGAGGGCGCGCCATTGGCGATGCCGTTCATCTATGTCGCAGGCATGTGGATGGCGGTGTTCTGCTCCATCGCCTTTACCGCGATCTATGCCTTCCGGGTGGCCGAGGAGGCGCGGCTGCTTGCCAACGCGCTTGCCGCCACGGAATTGGTGTTGCAGCGAGAGCAGCATCTCTCTGCCCTCGACGGCCTCGCCGCGGCCGCCGCGCACGAGCTCGGCACACCGCTCGCCACCATCACACTGGTCGCCAAGGAAATGGAGAAGGCGCTTGGCGAAGATCCGAAATACGGCGAGGACGTGAAGCTGCTGCGTTCGCAGAGCGAGCGCTGCCGCGAAATCCTGAAGCGCCTGACCAGCCTGTCCTCCGAGAGCGAGGTGCACCTCTCGCGCCTGCCGCTGACCTCGCTGGTCGAGGAGGTGACGGCGCCGCACCGCGATTTCGGCATTTCGATCAAGCTTCGGCCGGGCGAGCGCATCGGCCCGGAACCGGTGGGCCGGCGCAATCCCGGCGTCATTTACGGCCTCGGCAATCTGGTCGAGAACGCGGTCGACTTCGCCCGCAACAGCGTGACAGTGCGCTGGAACTGGAATGAAGCCGCCGTCAGCTTCTCGATCATCGACGACGGGCCGGGCTTTCCACCGGAGATCATCGACCGTATCGGCGAACCCTATATGTCGACACGACAAGGCACCGAAGCCGGCGGCGGCCTCGGCCTCGGCCTATTCATCGCCAAGACCTTGCTCGAACGCTCCGGCGCGACGCTCGATTTCCGCAATTCAAGCGAGCCCGGCGAGGGCGCTATCGTGCAGATATCGTGGCCGCGCAGCGTCTTCCTCAATCCCGAGCAGGCTTCGGCCACCATGTTCGACACGGCCTAAATTGGACAATAGCGTTGCGAAACTATATTTGCGTAAAAATCAGGCAGCAGGATTTTCAGCACGATGAGTACTGACGAAACGATTGGCGCAATGGTCGAAGGCGAGGATACCTCGCTGCTGATCGTAGACGACGACAAGCCGTTCCTGACGCGGCTTGCCCGCGCCATGGAAACCAGGGGTTTCGTGGTCGAGACGGCGGAGAGCGTCGAGGAGGCGGTTGCCAAAGCGCGCGCCAATCCGCCGGCCTATGCGGTGGTCGACATGCGGCTGGCCGACGGCAACGGCCTCGACGTCGTCGCCGCGATTCGCGAGAAGCGCGACGATGCCCGCGCCATCATCCTCACCGGCTACGGCAACATCGCCACTGCGGTGACGGCGGTAAAGCTCGGCGCCATCGACTATCTGTCGAAGCCGGCCGATGCCGACGATATTTTTGCCGCCCTGACCCGCACCGCGGGCGAACGCGCAGCGCCGCCAGAAAATCCGATGTCGGCCGATCGCGTGCGCTGGGAACACATCCAGCGCGTCTACGAAATGTGCGACCGCAACGTCTCGGAAACCGCACGCCGCCTGAACATGCATCGCCGCACGCTGCAACGCATCCTCGCCAAGCGCGCGCCGCGCTAAAGGGCTCTCATTACAGGCTTGCCCGGCCAGCGCTGTTTGCGCATCATCGCTTGGCGGTGTCGGACCTTGCTACTGATACGACGGAGGCGACATGCAGGACGAAAAGCGGCTGGTCTCCATGCTGCGCGAATTCCTCGACAGCGAGGCGGCCGGCGGCCTCGTCCTGATGGCTGCGGCGGCCTTGGCCCTGATCGTCGCCAATTCGCCGCTGGGCGAGGCTTATTTCTCCGCCCTCCATGCCTATCTCGGACCGCTCAGCGTCTCGCACTGGATCAATGACGGCCTGATGGCGGTGTTCTTCCTGCTGGTCGGCCTCGAGATCAAGCGCGAAATGCTTGACGGCCAGCTGTCGACCTGGCCGCGCCGCGTGCTGCCCGGCATCGCCGCCGCCGGCGGCATGGCAGCGCCGGCACTGGTCTACGTCGCCATCAACCACAACAATCCAGCCGCTCTGTCTGGCTGGGCGATCCCAACCGCCACCGATATCGCCTTTGCGCTCGGCGTGCTGTCGCTGCTCGGCAGGCGCGTCCCGGGCTCGCTGAAGATATTCCTCACCGCGCTCGCCATCATCGACGATCTCGGCGCGGTGCTCATCATCGCGGTGTTCTATACCAGCGGCCTCTCGCTCGCCTATCTCGGCGCCGCCTTCGCCGTGATCGCGCTGCTGGTGGTGCTCAACCGCATGCGGGTGCTGACGCTGCTGCCGTACATCTTGCTCGGCATCGTTCTGTGGGTTTTGGTGCTCAAATCGGGCGTCCATGCGACGCTCGCCGGCGTCGCGCTGGCCCTCACCATACCGCTGAAGATATCGCCGGGCAGCGGCCATGATCTCGACCATTCGCCGCTGCACCGGCTCGAACACGGCCTGCACAAAGTCGTCGCCTTTTTCGTCATCCCGATTTTCGGCTTTGCCAACGCCGGCGTCTCGCTCGCCGGTCTCAGCGCTGCCGCCCTGGCCGAGCCGCTGACGCTCGGCGTCGCCGCCGGCCTCGTCTTGGGCAAGCTGGTCGGCGTGTTCGGGTCTTCCGCGCTTGCCATCCGGCTTGGCTTCGCCGATCTGCCGGCCAATGCCGGCTGGCTGCACATGGTCGGCATTTCGCTGCTCTGTGGCATCGGTTTTACCATGAGCCTGTTCATCGGCCTGCTCGCCTTCGCCAGCGACGCCGCCCTGCAGGACGCGGTCAAGGTCGGCATCCTCGCTGGCTCCTTTATCGCCGCGCTCCTAGGCGCCGCTGTGCTGCTGGTGGCGCCGGCCGGAGGCGAGGCGGAGGAGGCGGAAGAATAGGCGTCTCCTCGCGGGCGCTACCCGTGAGCGACCATGACGTGGCGGACGGCCGTATAGTCCTCCAGCGCGTAGAGCGACATGTCCTTGCCGTAGCCGGATTGTTTCAACCCGCCATGCGGCATCTCGTTGGTCAGCATGAAATGGGTATTGATCCAGGTGCAGCCATATTGCAGCCGGGCCGCCGTCGCCATGGCGCGCGAAACATCCTTGGTCCACACCGACGACGCCAGGCCATAGTCAGAGTCATTGGCCCAGTCCACCGCTTCGTCGACTTCGGAAAAGCGGGTGACCGAGACCACCGGACCGAACACTTCGCGGCGCACGATCTCGTCCTCCTGCAGCGCGCCGGCGACGACGGTCGGCTGGTAGAAGAAGCCGGAGCCCTCGCCCGGCTTGCCGCCCGTGGTGATCTCGATGTGCTTGAGCTCAGAGGCGCGCTCGACGAAGCTCGAGACGCGGTCGCGCTGGCGACGCGAGATCAGCGGGCCGATCTCGTTTTCGGTATCGTCAGGACGATCATACTTGATGGTCGAGACGGCAGCGGAGAGGTCGGCGACGAGCTTGTCGTAGATCTTCTTGCCAGCGTAGATGCGGCAGGCGGCGGTGCAGTCCTGGCCGGCATTGTAATAGCCGAAGGCGCGCAGGCCGTTGACCACCGCGCCGAGATCGGCGTCGTCGAAGACGATGACCGGCGCCTTGCCGCCGAGCTCGAGATGCGTGCGCTTGACCGATTTGGCGGCAGCCTGCAGCACCTTCTTGCCGGTGGCGACGTCGCCGGTGATCGAGATCATGTTGACCTTCGGGTGGTTGATCAGCGTGTTGCCGACGCTGTCGCCGCGACCGAGCACGACGTTGACGACGCCTTCCGGCAGGATCTCGGCAAGGATTTTCGCCAGCTTCAGCGCGGTCAGCGGCGTCTGTTCCGACGGCTTGAAGACGACGGTGTTGCCGCCGGCAATCGCCGGCGCCAGCTTCCAGGCCATCATCATCAGCGGATAGTTCCACGGCGCGATCGACGCGACAACGCCGATGGCGTCGCGGCGGACCATCGAGGTGTGGCCGGGAATGTATTCGCCTGCGACCTGGCCGGGCATCGAGCGGACCGCGCCGGCAAAGAAGCGGTAGCAGTCGACGATCGCCGGGATCTCGTCATTGAGCACGGCATTGATCGGCTTGCCACAGTTCAGCGCCTCGAGCGCCGCGAAATCCTGTGCAGCAGCCTCGATGCGATCGGCGATCTTCAGGAGATAGCCGGCGCGCTGCGCCGGTGTTGTGCGGGACCAGGTGACGAAGGCTTTTTCGGCAGCAAGCACGGCCGCCTCGATCTGCGCTGGGCTGGCCTCAGGCAGATTGAGGATGGTCGCCCCGGTCTTCGGGTTGAGGATCGGCTCCTCGGTCTCGGTGCCTTTTTCGAATTTCGAGCCGATCAGCATCTGCGTGTCCATGGAAGTCTCTCCCTTATGAACGAGATCATTTGCCCGAACCGGCGATCTGGTCGCCGTCGCGGGTCAGGTAATAGGCAGCGAGGATGGGGAGCAGCGTCACCAGCACTACCACCATCGCCACGACATTGGTGACCGGACGCTGGCGCGGACGGATCAATTCTTCGAGCATCCAGATCGGCACCGTCTGCTGCTGGCCGGCGGTGAAGGTGGTGACGATGACCTCGTCGAAGGACAGCGCAAAGGCAAGCATGCCGCCGGCCAGCAGCGCGGTTGCGATGTTGGGCAGCACGACATGCCGAAAGGTCTGGAAACCATCGGCGCCGAGATCCATCGACGCCTCGATCATCGAGCCGGACGTGCGGCGGAAACGGGCGACCGCATTGTTGTAGACGACGACCACGCAGAAAGTGGCGTGGCCGAGCACGATCGTCCAGAACGAGAACGGGATTTCGGCCAGCGCGAAGGCCGAGCGCAGCGCGATGCCGGTGATGATGCCGGGCAGCGCGATCGGCAGGATGACCAGCAGCGAGATGGTTTCGCGGCCGAAGAATTTTGTGCGGGACACGGCGGCTGCGCATAGCGTGCCGAGGATCAGAGCGATGGCAGTCGAGATCGCCGCGACCCGCACAGACAATGACAGCGCCTGCCAGACGTCGGGGCGGTTCCAGGTGACGGCGAACCATTGCGTGGTCAAGCCCGGCGGCGGCCAGACGAAGCTCTTCTCCTCGGTGGTGAAGGCATAGACGAAGATCAGCAGGATCGGCAGGTGCAGAAAGAGCAGGCCGCCGGTGGCAGCGAGCTTCAGGCCGATCGGCGCGGATGGGCCACGGTCAGAGCGCATCGAAAGCCCCCATGCGCTTGGCGCCCCAGAGATAGAAGCCCATGATAACGATGGGCACCACGGTAAAGGCGGCGGCGAGCGGGATGTTGCCGGCGGTGCCTTGCTGCGAATAGACGGCCTGGCCGATGAACAGCCGCGAGGTGCCGATGATCTGAGGAATGATGTAGTCGCCGAGCGTCAGCGAGAAGGTGAAGATCGAGCCGGCAACGATGCCGGGCAGCGCCAGTGGGAACAGCACGTTGCCGAAGGTCTGGCCGGGCGAGGCGCCGAGATCGGACGAAGCCTCGACCAAATTGCCCGGCACGCGCTCGAGTGCGGCCTGCACCGGCAGGATCATGAATGGCAGCCAGACATAGACGAAGACGATGAAGGTGCCGGTTGAGGAGACCGACAATGAGTTGCCGCCGACGATCGGCAGCGATAGCCAGGCATCAAGCAGCCAGAGAAGATGCAATTTGGCCAGCAGCCATGTCAGGATGCCTTCCTTGGCCAGGATCAGCTTCCAGGCATAGATCTTGACCAGGTAGCTCGACCACAGCGGCAGCATGACGCCGAGATAAAACAGCGCCTTCCAACGGCCGCGCGCATAGCGCGCCGCGTAATAGGCGATGGGAAAGGCGATGATCGCCGCAGCCAGCGTCACCAGCGCCGCCATCGTCACCGTGCGCAGGATGATGTCGAGATTGGCGGCCTGCAGCAGGTCGCCATAAGTCTTCAGCGTGAACTCGCGGTTAATGAGGCCGGAGAACTCATCGATCGAAAAGAAGCTCTGCAAAAGCAGCGCAAACAGCGAGCCGATATAGACGATGCCGAGCCAAAGAACCGGGGGTAGCAGCATCAGGAGCAGCAAGAATTGCGGCCGGCGCCAGAAGAGATCGGAGAGCCCGCCGCGTACGCCGCCACTACCCGGCAGGATGGCGGGGGCCGTGGCCCGCGGCATGGCAGCGTCCAGGCTCATCCTAGCTCGTCCATCAGATGCAAATGCTCGCGGTTGAAGGTGAGCACCACCGCCTCGCCTTCCCGGGGCAAGGCAGCACCCGCCGGCACGATGGCATGCAGCCGCAAGCCCTCTGCATCGAGCGCCAGTCTTGTCGTGGCGCCGAGATAGTTGGTCGAGACCAGGCGGGCGGCAACCCCTTCGCCGTTGGCCCGGCCAATACGGATGGATTCGGGCCGCAGGCTGCCCCAGCGATGCTGGCCGGCATAGCGCTGGACGAAATCCGGCGGCAGCACGTTGGACGAGCCGACGAAATCGGCGACGAAGCGGGTCTTGGGACGCTGGTAGATGTCTTCCGGCGTGCCGATCTGCATAATCTTGCCGTCATTGAAGACGGCGACGCGGTCGGCCATCGACAGCGCTTCGCCCTGGTCGTGGGTGACGAACACGAAGGTGATGCCGAGCGCCTTCTGCAGCGATTTCAACTCCTCCTGCATGTTTTCGCGAAGCTTGAGGTCGAGGGCGCCGAGCGGCTCGTCGAGCAACAGCACCTTGGGCTGGTTGACCAGCGCACGGGCGAGCGCGACGCGCTGGCGCTGGCCGCCGGAAAGCTGGCCAGGGCGACGGGCGCCGTAGCCGGGAAGCCGCACCAGCGCCAGCGCTTCTTCCGCCGCCTTTTGCCGCTCCGGTCTGCCGACGCCCTTGACCATCAGCCCATAGGCGACGTTGTCGAGCACGTTGAGATGCGGGAACAGCGCATAATCCTGGAACACGGTGTTGACGTTGCGGCGATAGGGCGGCACGCCCTCGGCGCGTTCGCCGAAGATCGCGATCGAGCCCGCCGTCGGCTGCTCGAAACCGGCGATGAGGCGCAGGCACGTCGTCTTGCCCGAGCCGGAAGGCCCGAGCATAGCGAAGAACTCGCCCGGCACGATGTCGAGATCGACCGCGTCGACGGCACGCACGCTGCCGAAATGGCGAGAGACGTTTTGGAAGGAAACGGCGGAGGTCATGGGGCTGTCCTGATCTGTCAGGCTCATCAAATTTCAGGCGGTAGCGCTGCCTCTCATCCGCCTGCCGGCACCTTCTCCTCGTATAGTGGACGGGGAGAAGGGAGGCGCTCCAACGCTGGCGACCCCCGTTCTTCACGGGGAGAGGGTAAGGGTGAGGGGCAGCGCCGAGCTTCGTAGGTGAGGCGAACTCACCGCCCGCCGATGACGCCGATATAGTCCGACACCCAGCGGTAATAGGGCACGCACTGGTCGTTCTGGGTGGCGCATTTCGAGACCGGCGTCTTCCAGAACTTGATCTTGTCGAAATTGTCGTACCCGTTGGTCTTGCAGCCTTCTTCGCCGAGCAGTTCGTTGCCCTTGCAGGCGGCGGGCACCACCGGCAGCGAGCCGAACCAGGCGGAGACGTCGCCCTGCACTTTTGGCGACAGCGAATGCTCCATCCACATGTAGGCGCAGTTCGGGTGGGCAGCATCGGCCTCCATCATCGTGGTATCGGCCCAGCCGGTGACGCCCTCCTCGGGGATAGTCGAGGCGACCGGCTTCTTGGCCGCGATCAGCGTGTTGACCTGGTAGGGCCAAGAACCGGAGGCGACGACGCCTTCGTTCTGGAAATCGTCGACCTGGATGGCGGCGTCGTGCCAATAGCGTCCGACCAGCGTACGCTGGACCCGCAACAGGTCGAGCGCCGCCTTGTACTGATCCTCGGTCAGTTCGTACGGATCCTTGATGCCGAGCTCCGGCTTGTGAGCCATCAGGTAATTGGCGGCGTCGGCGATGTGGATCGGCCCGTCATAGGCCTGGACGCGGCCCTTGTTCGACTTGCCGTCGGGAAGCTTCAATTCCTCGAAGACCACGTTCCAGCTCTTCGGCGCCTCCTTGAACACTTCGGTGTTGTACATCAGCACGTTCGGCCCCCACTGATAGGGGACGCCGTAATGGACTCCGCCGACGGTGAACCAGGGCGCATCCTTCAGCCGGTCGTCGACCGTCTTCCAGCTCGGGATGAGGTCGGTGTTGATCGGCTGGACGCGCTTGCCGGCGACCAGACGCAGCGAGGCATCGCCCGAGGCGGTGACCAGGTCGAAACCGCCCTCGTTCATCAGCGAGACCATCTCGTCGGAGGTGTTGGCGGTCTTGACGTTGACCTTGCAGCCGGTTTCCTTCTCGAAGGACGTGACCCAATCATAGCCCTTGTCGGTTTCGCCGCGCTCGATATAGCCCGGCCAGGCGACGATAGTGACCTCGCCTTCGCCTTTGCCGAGCTCCTTGACCTGGGCGATGGCCTGGCCGGAGAAGCTCAGCGCGACCGTCAAGGCAGTGCATGATTTCAGCAATGAATTCATCGTCGATCTCCCATTTTTGCATGACCTCGAAACCGGTTTCGGGTTTCGGAAGAAGATCATGCGCCCGTTCCAAAACGTTGGATGCGCGGCTCTGAAGGGCCGTGCTCCTCGCATCGGCCCGAAAATCGGAATCGATTTTCGGAAAGTCCGATGCGAAAACTAAAAGTCTTAGAGCGTACTATGTGCGTCCAATTGGACGCACGTCGCTCTAACGGCAGCTTTGTTCCCTGACCGAAAAGTGCTGCGAAATTTCCGGTTTCGCAAATTCATTTATCAGAAAGCCGATATCGGTTTTTCCGATATATCAGCGGCCGATCTTCTCAGGCCGTTGGCGCACCATGCGCTGCGACTGGGCAAGTCCGATGAAGTCACGAGCCGCCTGCGGCAGGCCGGAGCCGCGCCGCCAGACCATGCCGACCTGGACGACTGGTAACGACCCCGAAATATCGCGAGATTCGATGCGGTCGCCTTCCAGCGACCATGGCCGGTAGACGAGGTCGGGCAGCAGCGCCACGCCGGCGCCGGTAGCGACGAGGCTGCGCACCGCTTCGACCGAGCGGGTGCGGAAGGCGACATGCGGCTTGGCGCCGATTGCCGTCAGCAGCTTTCCGGTATTCTCCTCGATCTCGTCGACGGTCAGCATGATCAGCGGTTCCGAGGCGATGTCGCCGATGCCGATGATGTCGGCACCGGCCAAGGGATGGCCGAGCGGCAGCCATAGCCGGTAGGCCGAGACTTCGAGGATTTCGGACTGCAGTGCCGTGCGGTCGCGCAGGTTCGAGGTGACCATGACGGCAATGTCGAGCTTGCCGCCAATTAACAGGTGCTCGAGATAGTCGCCATTGTCCTCGATCGCCGAGACCTCGACACCCGGATAGGCGCGGCGGTAGCGGGCAAGAAGATCGGAAAGCACATAGCCGGCGACCAGCGAGGTGACGCCAAGTTGCAGCCGCCCGCTTGCCGCGGCCTGTTCGCCGAAGAAGGCGCGGCGCGCATCGGAAACGTCGGCCAGGATCTTTCTCGCATGGCGCAGGAACTGGTGGCCTTTGTGGGTGATGTTCAAGCCGCGCGGGTGGCGCTCGAACAGCTCGACGCCGAGATCGTGCTCCAGCTCCTTGATCGCCTCGGTGACCGAGGATTGCGAGATCGACAGGTTCTGGGCGGCGCCCGACACTGTGCCCTGCTCGGCGACGGCGATGAAGAACTGCAATTGGCGGATGGTGAAAGCCATGGCCGGACTAAACACGGCAGAGGCGGCGCTGGGAAGTGGGTGCTGGCGCAGATCTCCCGATAGAGCTCACGATAGAGCTCAGCCCTCGCTTCCGCCATCGGCAATGCTGAGCCGTGCGCCGGCCTGGGCAAGGGCGGCGGCGATGTCGTGCGGCGGCGGACGGTCGGTCGCGAGTTCGGAAAAGCCGCCGAAGCCGCAGACCTGAACAAGGCCCTGGCGGCCGAATTTGCTATGGTCGGTGACGACAAGCGAACGCTGGCCGCGCGACAGCACCATGCGGGCGAATTCGGCCTCTTCCAGATCATAGTCCATGACGCCGGTGACGGCATCGACCGCACCGGTCGATATCACTGCATGGCTGACGGAAAAGCGGCTGACGAATTCGATGGCAGAGACGCCAAAGGCAGCACCGGAATCGCTGCGCAGCTCGCCGCCGGCCATGTAGACCTTATTGCCGTTGACGGTGGCCAATGTGCGGGCGATGTCGGAGGAGTTGGTGACGACCGTCAGCCGCCGGTGGCCGAGCAGTTCCCGGGCCAGGAAAGACGTGGTGGTGCCGGTGTCGAGCATGATCGATTCGCCGTCGCGGATGGTGGCGGCGACCATGCGCGCTATTGCCCGCTTGGCATCGGCGTTCTCGCGCATGCGCCGCTCGAACGGCGCTTCGCCGGCAATCGACGGCAGGCCGACGGCGCCGTGCATCTTGAGGATGGAACCGTCGCTGGTCAGTGGCTTGACGTCGCGGCGTACTGTCTCCAGCGAGACGCCCAGCCGGTCGGCCAGGCTCGCAATGGTCACGGTGCCTTCCTCCCTGAGGAGGCGCAGGATTTCGCCATGCCGCTTCGAGTGGACCATCGGTTCCATCCGGTCGGATTGTTGCACCGCTGACCGCTTCTACGGCATAAATGCCACTAACTCCAAGGAATTTAGCAAAATTCGGGCAAAAAACCAGAAAATACCACAATTTCGCGTTGACAACGCCTCCAGCGTGGCGCGACATTATCGCTGTGACAGGCTCGGAACGGAGGACGACGGCTGAGCCGCACGAAAAATCGCTTGCCCGAACGCCCGGGAGATCGTCGGGTGCAAGGGTACCGAAATTCAGGATCCGCGGGGGCGGATGCCGGCGTCGAAGAACCCGGCACAAAGGGGCTCGTCGGTGCGGTGCGGGATACCGATCCCGAGATCTGCACCGACGAGATCTTCGCGTTGCCTCCATTCCTCCGTCCGATTGTCATCGCTGGCCAGCCGTGACATGCGTGGAAGATTGACCCAATGTTGGACGAGATCGTGACTGTCGAAGACCGCATCCGTGCGCTGCCTTGCTGGACGGGCAGCATCGACATCGCGCCGCTGCCGGGCGGGCTGAGCAATGCCAATTATCTGGTCAAGGACGCGGCCGGGCGGCACGTCGTGCGGCTCGGCCAGGACTATCCGTTCCACCATGTCTTTCGCGAGCGCGAGATGATGACGGCGCGGGCAGCGCACGCGGCAGGCTTCGCTCCGGCCGTCCACTACACTGGACCCGGCGTCATGGTGACGGAGTATCTCGGCGCCAAGGCCTATGTCGCGCAGGACGTGCGCGCCGATCTCGGCCGCGTTGCCGCGTTGCTGCGCGGTTTCCACCGGGAGATGCCCGGTCATGTCTCCGGCGCCGGCTTCATGTTCTGGGTATTCCATGTCATTCGCGACTATGCGCGCACGCTGGAGGAAGGCCGCAGCCGCAAGCTGGGCGAACTGCCGCGCCTGCTGACGCTGGCGGACGAGCTCGAGCGCGCGCAAAAGCTGCTGCCGATCGTCTTCGGCCATAATGACCTCTTGCCGGCTAACATAATCGACGACGGTCACAGGCTGTGGCTCATCGATTTCGAATATGCAGGCTTCAACACCGCGATGTTCGACCTTGCCGGCGCGGCGTCGAATGCAGGCATGAGCGACGAGGAGTCCTTCGCCTTCCTCACCGCCTATTTCATGAAGGAGCCGGACCCGGCGATACGGCGCTCGCACGCCGCCATGCAATGCGCGTCGCTGCTGCGTGAGGCGATGTGGGGCATGGTTTCCGAGCTTTACCTCGACGCGCCCGGTGTCGACTACGGCGCCTACGCCGACGAAAACCTGGCGCGGCTCGAAGCCGCCCTGGAAAACTACAGGACAAAATACGGGACGCGGACATGACCTTGCCCGCCCAGGCCGGGATCGTCGTCATCGGCGGTGGCATCATCGGCTGTTCGACGGCCTATCATCTGGCGCGCGACCACAAGGCCGAAATCGTGCTGCTCGAACAGGGCAAACTGACCTCGGGTTCGACCTGGCATGCTGCCGGGCTGGTCGGCCAGCTACGCTCGTCGGCGTCGATCACGCGCGTGCTCAAATATTCGGTCGATCTCTACAAGGGGCTGGAAGCCGAAACCGGCCTCGCCACCGGCTGGAAGATGACTGGCTGCCTGCGCCTCGCCACCAATGCCGACCGCTGGACCGAGTATAAGCGGCTGGCAACGACGGCTAAGAGCTTCGGCATGGACATGCATCTGCTGTCGCCGGCCGAGGTCAAGGAAATGTGGCCGCTGCTGGAAGCCGGCGACCTCGTCGGCGCGTCCTGGCTGCCGACCGACGGTCAGGCAAGCCCTTCCGACATCACCCAGTCGCTGGCCAAGGGTGCGCGCATGCATGGCGCAAAATTGTTCGAGGAGGTGCGGGTCACCGGCTTTGAAATGACCAACGGCCGGATCGTCAAGGTTAGGACGAACAGGGGCGATATCGCCTGCGACAAGGTGGTGAACTGCGCCGGGCAATGGGCGCGGCAGGTGGGTGCGCTCGCCGGCATAAACGTGCCGCTGCAGCCGGTGAAGCACCAGTACATCATCACCGAGAGGATCGTCGGCTTGGCGACCGACGCGCCGACAATTCGCGACCCCGATCGCCGCACCTATTTCAAGGAGGAGGTCGGCGGGTTGGTGATGGGCGGCTACGAGCCGAACCCGCAGGCGTGGACGACCGGTCTGCCGGGCGGCGATGTGCCGGACGATTGGGAGTTTCGGCTGTTCGACGATGATTACGGTCATTTCGAGCAGCATATGAGCCAGGCGATCGAGCGTGTCCCGGCGCTCGCCAATGCCGGCGTCAAGCAGATGATCAACGGGCCGGAGAGCTTTACGCCGGATGGCAATTTCATCCTCGGTGTGGCGCCGGAATGCGCCAATATGTTCGTCGGCGCCGGCTTCAATGCCTTCGGCATCGCGTCCGGCGGCGGCGCCGGCTGGGTGCTGGCGCAATGGGTCGTCGACGGCGAGGCGCCGCTCGATCTGTGGGTGGTCGACATCCGCCGCTTCTCCGATCTCCACCGCGACCGGCAATGGGTCCGCGACCGCACGCTGGAAGCCTATGGCAAGCACTACACGATCGGCTTCCCGCATGAGGAATATGTCAGCGGCCGGCCGCGCATCGTCTCGCCTTTGTACGAGCGGCTGCAAAAACATCGCGCCGTGTTCGGCTCGAAACTTGGCTGGGAGCGGCCGAACTGGTTCGCGCCGGAAGGCATCGAGCCGAAGGACGTCTATTCGATGGGCCGGCAGAACTGGTTCCCGGCGGTTGGCGACGAGCACCGCCACGTGCGCGAAAAGATCGGTATTTTCGACCAGTCGTCTTTCGCCAAATACGAAATGACCGGAGCCGACGCGCTGAAGGCGCTGGACTGGATCTGCGCCAATGACGTCGCCAAACCGGTCGGCCGGCTGACCTACACGCAGCTCCTCAACACGCGCGGCGGCATCGCGGCCGATTTGACCGTGGCGCGGCTCGGTGAGGAGAAATTCTACATCGTCACCGGCACCGGGTTCCGCACGCATGATTTCTCCTGGATTGCCGATCATATCGGCAGGGAGTTCGACGTGACGCTGACCGACGTCACGGAGGATTTTGGCACGCTGTCGCTGATGGGGCCGCGCGCCCGCGACGTGCTGTCCGATGTGACCGACGCGGATGTGTCGAATACAGCTTTCCCGTTCGGCCATGTTCGCGAGATCGCCATTGCCGGCCACATCGTGCGGGCACTGCGCGTCACCTATGTCGGTGAGCTCGGCTGGGAATTGCATGCGCCGATCGCGGCGACGGGCGAGGTTTTCGATGCGCTGATGGCGGCGGGCGAGACCTACGACATCCGCCCGGTCGGCTACCGGGCGCTGGAATCACTGCGGCTGGAAAAAGGCTACCGCGCCTGGGGCTCCGACATCACGCCCAACGACACGCCGCAGGAGGCCGGCCTCGGCTGGGCGGTGAAGCTCAGAAAAAACACCGATTTCCTCGGCCGGCGGGCCTTGGAGAAGGTCGACGGTTCGCCGCCCAGGAAACGTTTTGCCGGCTTCACGGTCGACGATCCGGACATCGTCCTGCTCGGGCGCGAGACCATCCTGCGCAACGGCGAGGCGGTCGGTTATCTCACCAGCGGCGGCTATGGCTACACCATCGGCAAGAACATCGGCTACGGCTATGTGCGCAATGCCGATGGCGTCAACGATGATTTCCTCACTTCCGGCAACTACGAGCTGGTGGTGGCAATGGAACGGACGCCGGCTAAGATACACCTCGAGCCGCTTTACGATCCGGCAGGAGCAAAGGTGAAGGCGTAGAGCCTTCCGGTTTCAGCCTCAGTTCACGATGAGCACCAGCCCCCGGCTCGGCACGGTATCGGCCTCGCCTGGCATCGAAACATAGGGCGGCGTCTCTTCGGCGCGCGTGACGGTGCCTTGCGCCTCGAGCTCGGCGATCCGCGCGGCAAACCCGGCATCCCACAGCGTGTTCTTCACTGTCAGCACGATCACCCCGCCCGGCCGGCAGATGCGGATCAGCTCGTCCAGACCCTCGGCCCCGACATGGCCGGACGTGAAGACGCCGGCTGAGATGATCCCGGCATAGGCGTCGTCCACGAAGGGCAGCGGTCCGCCAAGCGCCAGGCAGTGCAGCGCTGAATAGACGCCCTTGCGCGCGGCTTGCGCCAGCATGCCTTCCGAGATGTCGAGCGCCTCGACCTGCGGATAACCGGTAATGGCAAGCCATTCGCCGATGAGCCCGGTGCCGGCGCCGGCATCGAGCAGAGGAGCGGCGCCGCGCGCCAGATGGCGGGCCAGCAAGGCAAGGCAGATGGTGGGATGGCGATAGCCAGCCGCCGACATGTCGGCGTCATAGGTGCCTGCCCAACTGTCGTAGAGCGCCGCGACGTCTTCCGGCCGCTTCGCCGCATAGGCTGCGGCGAGTGCGCTCTGCTGATTGCTGTCCGTCATCGCTTTCCGTCGCCTGGTATCGATCCGCAACGCGATCATAGCCAAACGGCGAAAACTGTGGAACCGTCGTCGTCCCAATAACACGGGGAAAGGAGCGAAATCCATGGCGGACGACCGGGCGCGCGCCGCACTTGCGGCTATTCCGGTGCTGGCCGGCTACGAGGGGCCGCTGGAACGGCTTGGCGGCCTCACCAATCTCGTCTTCAGAGCGGGAGATTTCTGCCTGCGTATCCCCGGCAAGGGTACCGAGGAATACATCAACCGCGCCAACGAGGCAGTGGCGGCGCGGGAAGCGGCGAAGGCCGGCGTCAGTCCCGATGTGCTGCATGTCGATGCCGAGACCGGCGTGTTGGTGACCCGCTTCGTTGCCGGTGCCGAGACGATGTCACCGGAAAAGTTCAAGACTCGGCCGGGCAGTCCGGCACGCGCCGGCAAGGCCTTTCGCAAACTGCACACATCCGGCGCGGTGTTCCCCTTCCGCTTCGAGCTGTTTGCGATGATCGACGATTATCTGAAAGTGCTGTCGACCAAGGACGTCGCCCTGCCTGCCGGCTACCACGATGTGGTCCGCGAGGCGGAGGCAGTGCGCTCAGCACTTGCGGCTCAACCTCTGCCGATCGTCGCCTGCCACTGCGACCCGCTATGCGAAAACTTTCTCGATACTGGGGACAGGATGTGGATCGTCGACTGGGAATATTCCGGCATGAACGATCCGCTCTGGGATATCGGCGACCTCAGCGTCGAAGGGCAATTCGACGCCGCGCAGGACGAGGAGATGACGCTGGCCTATTTCGGCGGCGAGCCGAGACCGGCGGAGCGCGCCCGCATCGTCATTTATAAGGCGATGTGCGACCTGCTGTGGACGCTGTGGGGACTGATCCAGCTTGCCAACAAAAATCCGGCCGACGACTTTCGCGCCTATGCCGACGGCCGGTTTGCGCGCTGCAAGGCGCTGATGGAGACGCCGGAATTTTCGCGGCATCTTGCGGCTATGCGCCGGGGTTAGTTCACGCCCTTTGGCACGTTTTCGGGCGGTACCGTGTCGACCACCTTCTGGCGGTGGAAGATGAACAGGCCGGCCAGCACGACGATGGCCGAGCCGACCAGGATACGCGGCCCAGGCACATCGCCGAAGAAGGCCAGGCCGAAGACCACTGCCCACAAAAGCAGGCTGTAATGCAGCGGCGCCAAGGTCGAGGCAGGGGCAAGCTTCAACGCCCGGGTGATCATCAGGTGCGCGCCGCAGGAGACGACGCCAAGAAGCAGCATGGCGCCGAAATCGAGCGATGACGGCGTCTTCCAACTGCCTATGGTCAACGCAGCGCCGACCAGCAGCGTGCCGATGCTCTGCCAGGTGACCAGCGAAGTGTCGCTGGTGCCGCGCAGCCGCCGGTTGAGGATGATGGCGAAGGCAAATGAAATGCTGCCGGCGAGCGCGAACATCGAGGACAGCGAGAACGCGGCCGAGGATGGCTTCAGCATGATCAGCACGCCGCAGAAGCCGACCAGGATCGCCGCCCAGCGGCGCCAGCCGACCCTTTCGCCGAGCAGGAAATGCGACAGCGCCGCCACGTAGATCGGCCCGGCCATGTAAAAGCTCATCACATCGGCGAGCGGCAGATAGACGACCGCCGCGTAGAACAGCGCCGTGTCGAGCGTCGTCATCACCACGCGCAGCAGCTGCAGCTCCGGCCGCTCCATGCGAAACAGCTTGGCCGGGCCCTGATGTGCAATCATCGGCCCGAGTATGAAAAACGCGCCGATCGAGCGGATCAGCACGACCTGGCCGACGGAAAAACTGGCGACCAGCCACTTGCCCATCGCGTCGTTCAGCGCAAACAGGAAGTCGCCGGCGAGCATCAGCAGGATGCCGGCCAGCAGCACGTTCATGATCGTTGAGTACTGGGCTGCGGGCCGCGCCATTCCGTTACCGGTTCCTCGCCGTGGGGTACGGTGACCCGCGTCGTAGTCGCAAGCTGCAGCCATGACGAGGCGAAAATCGAGAATTCGGTAAGACCAGCGCCGGAAATCGGCTGGACTAAGCGTGGCGCCGGTTCACCGTGCCCGGCCTTCCGGCGATCGAAAGCCGCGTGTCCTGCCGGCTGCGCTCGGCCACCACCTTGCCCCTGGCGATGACGCAGAGACGCTCTGGGCGCAGGCGCAGCGCCTCGACTGGGTTGCCGGCATCGAGAACGACCAGGCTGGCGCGCTTGCCGACCGCCAGGCCAAGGTGGTCGAGGCCCATGATGGCGGCATTGACGTTGGTGACCATGTCGAAGCAGCGCGCCATCTCGGCCGGGCTCGACATCTGCGCGACATGCAGGCCCATGAAGGCGACGTCGAGCATGTCTGCGGTGCCCAGCGAATACCAGGGGTCGAGCACGCAATCCTGGCCCCAGCCGACGCGGATGCCTTGCGCCAGCATCTCCTTGACCCGCGTCAGTCCGCGGCGCTTGGGAAAGGTGTCGTGGCGGCCCTGCAGCATGATGTTGATCAGCGGATTGGGGATCGCCGAAACGCCGGCCTCGGCAATCAGCGGCAATAGCTTCGAAACGTAGTAATTATCCATCGAATGCATCGATGTCAGGTGCGAGCCGGCCACTCTGCCCTGCAACCCGAGCCGCTGCGTCTCATAAGCAAGCTGCTCGATGTGGCGCGACAGCGGATCGTCGGTCTCGTCGCAATGCAAGTCGACCATCAGGCCGCGCTTCGCCGCGATTTCGCAGAGCTCGGTGACGGAGCGCGTGCCGTCGGCCATTGTGCGCTCGAAATGCGGAATGCCGCCGACGACATCGACGCCTATGTCGAGCGCCCGGATGGTGTTGTCGCGCGCCGTCGGCGAGCGGTAAAACCCGTCCTGCGGGAAGGCGACCAGCTGCAGGTCGATATAGGGGCCAACCGTCTTCTTCACGTCGAGCAGCGCCTCGACCGCCAGCAGGCGGTCGTCGCAAACATCGACATGGGTGCGGATGGCGAGCAGGCCCATCGACACCGCCCAGTCGCAATAGGCGAGCGCACGGTCGCGCACCGCTTCGTGGGTCAGAAGCGGCTTCAACTCGCCCCAAAGCGAGATGCCTTCGAGCAGCGTGCCCGAGACATTGATGCGCGGAATGCCGAGCGAAAGCGTGGCGTCCATATGGAAATGCGGATCGACGAAGGGCGGCGAGACCAGATTGCCATGGGCATCGATCGCCGTGCCGGCGCTGACGTTCAGCTCGGGCTCTATCGCTGCGATCGTTTCGCCGACGATGCCGATATCGGCGATCCTGCCGTCGGGCAGCGTCCCGCCGCGCACCACAAGGTCAAAATCCATCTAGCGCCACCTCGTTCAAAAAAGCCGTTTCTTCCCATGCAGCGTGCTGCCGCAAGGCGGAACCTTCAGGCGCGGCCCTTCCCTTCTCCCACAAGGAGGGCTTTGCACGGGAAGCGAAATCCTGGTTGGTGAGTTAATGGGGCTTTTTTGAAGGCCGGGAAAGCAG
>NZ_JAMYTF010000012.1:0-151379 GCF_040322295.1 Mesorhizobium sp. M0159 | reverse complement strand
TTTTTTTTATACTACCCGCTGGGTTATTTGATTTGTGGGTGTGGTGGGGTTGGTGCGCTCCACAAAAGTGTGGGGTTTCTTTATTTGCACGGCCCTGGGTTGCTTCGGGGGCGCCCGAGCCGGAAAGTTGAGATCGTGGACCGGGATAGCCGTCAGCTCACGCCGGCAAAAGTGCCTCGCATGAGCAGATCCGGCAGATAGCTTGCCGGCTTACCGCCAACCGCCTGCCCACCGGTCAGGCCGCCTTGTATTTCAGGGCCGAAGAACGAATACGGAAAGGGCGTGACCGGCCGGCTCACCGCATCGAGCCGTGCCCGAAGATCTTCGGGAATGTCGAAATCAAGCGCGCCGAGATTGTCCTTGAGCTGGTCAAGCCTGGTGGCGCCGACGATGACGGACGCAATGCCTGGCCTGTTCGCCGTCCAGTTCAGGGCGACCTGGGCCATGCTGCGGCCAAGCTGGCCGGCAACCCTCTCCAGTTCGGCGACGATTTGCCAGTTGCGGTCGGTGAATTTCTGGAAACCGGGATTGGTCGAACCACGCATTGTCTCCAGCCGGCCACCATCCTCGACGATTGTATCGAAACGGTATTTTCCGCTGAGCAGGCCGCTGGCCAATGGACTCCAGACCATGATTCCGGCGCCATAGCGCGTGCCGAACGGCACGAACTCGTGCTCGATGTTGCGCTCGGCCAGCGAATATTCGAGCTGAAGCGCCGAAACCGGTTCATAGCCGCGATGCTCGGCGACGGCCTGCGCCCGGCTTGCGTACCAGGCCGGCACGTCGGACAGACCGACATGCCGGATCTTTCCGGCGCGCACCAGATCGTCCAGCGTCCGCATCACCTCCTCCGGCGGCGTCAGCCTGTCCCAGGTATGGAGGATGTAGAGGTCGATGTAGTCGGTGCCGAGCCGCTTCAGCGAACCGTCTATCGCCCGCAGGATGTTCTTGCGGCCGTTGCCCCCGGCGTTCGGGTTGCCCGGTTCGGCGTTGTAGGTGAATTTGGTACTGATCACCGCCTTGTCGCGCAGCCCACGCTCGGCGATGAATTCGCCGAGCCAGGTTTCGGCCGTGCCACCGGTATAGAGATCGGCGGTATCGAAGAAATTGCCACCGGCTTCGACATAGGCATCAACCAAGGCGCGCGCGGTTTCCTTCTCCGCGCCCCAGCCCCATTCCGTGCCGAACGTCATGGTGCCGCGCCAGGCGGGTGACACGCAGCCCGCTGTTGCCGAGCGTGTAGTAGGACATGGTCATGGATTTTCTCCTGAAGTTTGAAAAGCGGGATTGAGGTCTTGCCTGGGATACGCAGTCAGGCCTTGGCCAGCGCATCGACCACCACCTGGAAGCGGCGCGGATCGAAATAATCGTGGTAGGCGCTGATCAGACCGCTCTTGAAGTGGAAAATTGCGATATTGCTGTTGGTGTATTCAGTGCCGCCGATCAGCACCGCGCGGTTCTTGTACTCACCGACGATCGCGTCCGAATCCGCTGCCGGATAGATGGCTGTCAGCTGCGAATCGAAGGATTCGAAATTACGAAGAGGCCTCGGAAGGCCGCCAGGATCGCGGCCTTACCATCGATGCTGTTTCCAAATCCTGCCGGCGGGTAGAAGACAAGTATACGGCCATCTTCAGCCCAAAGGTCGCCCCATGCCTCAATGTCCTTGCGGTGCATCAGATCAAAGAATTTACGCACGGTCTCGAGATTACGGATTCGTTCGGAATCGAGGTCGGTCATTAGACGTCTCCTTGGCTGCTCGGCGATTGCCGTGTGATGCAGCCAAAGATGCACCCTCCTTTCCCCATCGATAAGATTGCATTATCCGAATGGACTATGCGATATCATGCATGAATGGACCGCGATCTGCTTAGCCACCTACCTATAATCGTTGCCGTCGCGCGGCGTGGCGGCTTCGCGCCGGCAGCCGCCGAGCTCGGCATGAGCCCGTCAACAGTCAGCCATGCGGTTCGGCTGGTAGAGGAGCGAATCGGCCAGCCGTTGTTTGCCCGCACCACGCGCAGCGTCTCGCTGACCGAGGCTGGCACCGCGCTTGTCGCTGCGGCGGAGCCGGCGCTGGAAGACATTGCCGACCGGATCGAACGTATCCGCTCTGTCAAAGGCCGGGCAAGCGGACTGCTCAGGATCAACGCGCCGCGTTTGGCGCTGCCTCTGGCGCTCATGCCCATCCTGACGGCGATGGCGGGATGTTACCCTGACGTGACGGTGGAGATCGTCACCGACGAACGTCTGAGCGATATCGTCGGCGAGGGTTTCGACGCCGGCATCCGGCTGGGCGAGATGATCGCCGAGGATATGGTGACGGTGCGACTGACAGGGCCTTTCCGCAGCATCATCGTTGCCTCGCCGGCCTATGTCGGCCGGCGCGGGCGGCCATGGGCGTTGGCCGATCTCGCCGCGCACAACTGCATCGGCTATCGGCTGTTGCGATCACGTGCGCTCTATCGCTGGGATCTGTCCGATCAGGGCAAGGATATCAGCGTCGAGACACGCGGCAGCGTGGTCGTCAGCGATCCGCTGTCGGCAAGGGAAATGGCGCTTGCCGGCATCGGCCTCGCCTATCTGTTCGAGCCGCTTGTCAAGCCCGACATCGAGGCAGGCCGGCTGGTCGAAGTCCTTGGCGAGGCATCGATCGAGGAACCGGGACTGTTCCTCTATTTCCCGCGCCGCGCCGCAATGGCCCCGAAGCTCCGCGCCTTCATCGACACCGCGCAAGAAATCGGCCGGGCATCCTCGCGGATACCCGGCCGAAAAAGCCTTTCAAACGAATAGTTACTTCTTGACCGCTGCCGCGACTTCCGCCGCGAAATCGGTCTCTTCCTTCTCGATGCCCTCGCCGAGCGCGAAGCGCAGATAGGCAGCGATTTTGGCTGGCGCGCCGATTTCGCTTTCGGCATCCTTCAGCGCCTTCTCAACGGTAATGTCGGGATTGAGCACGAAAGCCTGCTTGAGCAGCACGACCTCTTCATAGAACTTGCGCAAACGGCCTTCGACCATCTTCTCGATGATCGCTTCCGGCTTGCCGGACTGGCGCGCCTGGTCGGCGAAGATCGCCTTCTCGCGTTCCACTGCGGCCGGATCGAGCTCTTCGGTGGTCAGGGCCATCGGATTGGTGGCAGCGACATGCATGGCAACCTGACGGGCGAAGGCGTTGGCGGCATGCGCGTTGCCTGTCGTCTCGATGGCCACCAGCACGCCGAGCTTGCCAAGGCCGTCGGCGACCGCATTGTGAACGTAGGTTGCGACAGCGCCGTGCTCGACGGTGAGCTTGGCCGAGCGGCGGAAGCCCAGATTCTCGCCGATGGTGCCGACAGCGTCCTTGATGGTCTCGGCGACCGACTTGCCCGAGCCCGGATAGGGAGCGGCGGCAACGGCCTCGGTCTTGCCGCCATAGGCAAGCGCGACCTTCGCGACATTGGCGACGATCTCCTGAAACGCAGCATTGCGGGCAACGAAGTCCGTCTCGGAATTGACCTCGACGATCGCTGCCTCGCGGACCCCGGAATCTACGCCGATCAGGCCTTCGGCAGCGGTACGGCCAGCCTTCTTGTCGGCCTTGGAAATGCCCTTCTTGCGCAGCCAGTCGATGGCTTCTTCCATATTGCCGTTGGTCTCGTTCAACGCCGCCTTGCAGTCCATCATGCCCGCGCCGGTCAAGTCGCGGAGTTCTTTGACCTGTGCAGCCGAAATGCTCATTGTCGCCTCTTTGTCTAAATGCACTGACGCACCATCGATTTTCGATGATGCGCCTGGTGCCGGTAGCGCTTACCGCGCCAACATATTGGAAAGATGAAGGCCGCAGCCGGCCTTCGCTACTATGCTTCCGGGGTCTGGGCTGCCGGGCTCTCGGCGCCCGGGGTCTGATCGAGCGCCGGCTCGACCGGAGCCTCGACCGATGCGCCGATATCGACACCGAGCGCGCCCTGCTGACGGGCGATGCCGTCGATAGCTGCCTTGGCGATCAAATCGCAATACAGCTGGATGGCGCGGGCCGCGTCGTCATTGCCGGGGATCGGGAAGTCGATCTTGTCCGGGTCGCAGTTGGAATCGATGATGGCAACGACCGGGATGCCGAGACGCTTGGCCTCGAGAATGGCGATCGCTTCCTTGTTGGTGTCGATCACGAACATCAAATCGGGCGTCGAACCCATATCCTTGATGCCGCCCAGCGCCTTGTCGAGCTTCTCACGCTCGCGGTCGAGGTTGAGGCGCTCCTTCTTGGTCAGGCCCTGAGCCTCGCCGGCCAGCATTTCGTCCAGCTTGCGCAGGCGCTGGATGGAATTCGAGATCGTCTTCCAGTTGGTCAGCATGCCGCCGAGCCAGCGCGAGTTGACATAGTACTGGGCCGAGCGCTGCGCGGCATCGGCGACGATGTCGGAGGCCTGGCGCTTGGTGCCGACGAACAGCACGCGGCCGCCCTTGGCAACAGTGTCGGAAACCTGCTTCAGCGCCTGGTGCAGCAAAGGCACCGTCTGCGAGAGGTCGATGATGTGTATGTTGTTGCGGGCGCCGTAGATATAGGGCGCCATTTTCGGGTTCCAGCGGTGGGTCTGGTGGCCGAAGTGAATGCCAGCTTCCAATAGCTGGCGCATGCTGAAATCAGGCAGAGCCATTCTTATTTCCTTTCCGGTTAGCCTCCACGGACACAGGCATTTTTGGACTTTGTCCTCGAACGCCACCGGAGGTTTCAGCCGGATTTCTCCCGGGCAGACACCAAAGTCCGTGTGTGGAATGAGCGCGCATATAGAGGGGAAGCGCGACAAACGCAAGCGTTGTGGCGTCTGTGTTTCAGCGTGCGGCGATCAGCGCACCGGTGTCATCGCCGCATCTTCCCCTTCGGCACCCGCACACGCCGGAAAACAGCGACGATCTCCTCGCGGCTGCATTCGATGGCGCCTAGCCGCACTGCGCGGTCGCGCTCGAACCCGGTTATGTCATAATGCGGTGCCGATGTCTTCGGCGGTCCTTGGTAGGACGCGCGCTTGATGCCGAGCTGCCCGGCAAAGCGATGCAGTTCGTCGGTGTCGTCTGCCAGCAGATGACACCAGCGGTGGCCGACCCATTTCCAGATCGCCGCATCGACATAGACCGCCATGAGGCTTGCCGCACTCCTTCATCTTGCGCCGACCAACACATCGCTAACGATGATAGAAGGGATTGGCATAGAAAATGAAGCCGCCGCCGGCCTCGAGTTGCGTCATCGTCCTGGTGACGGTCTCCTGCATCCGGTCGTGCAGTTCGGCGAGTGCCTCCTCGACGGAGCCTTGATAGGCGTGCAAGCCTAGCGGCTCCGGTACCCGGACATAGGCGCGGCGTGGGCCTGCCGGCTGCGGCACGAATCGGTTGATCGAATCGCGCAGCGTACCCTTGCAATAATCGTTGCGGATCCGCTTCAAATGTTCGGCGATCTCCTCCTGCGTAATGCGCGGGTTGGCTGAAGCCCACGGCCCGACACGCTGCACGCGCTGGATTGTATCCGCCAGCATTCGGACCTGCTTCTGGCTTCCACTGCCATCCGTGTTTTCCCGCAGCCAGCGCCGCGAACGGCGCAAAAGGTCGGCATTGTCGAGCGTGCCGGCGTCGACCGAGACAAGTTCGGCAAGGCGACGGCCGAGTTCGGTCAGCAGGTCCTTTTGACGTGCGTCATACGAAGCCCGCTCATCGGACCGCAGGCCATATGCAGCCTCATCGCGCGACAGCAACGTCGCATAGATATGATGGATGCGCTCCGGCAGCGAATCGGCGGCACGGCGTTCGATCTTCAGGCTGTGCTCGACATAGGCGCATTCCTTTGCCAGCACTGCCTCGACATTCCCCGTGAAAGCAAGCTTCCAGATCACGGGCGCGATCCAAACCTTGAAATCCGGATCCGTCAGGCGGCCGCGCTTCAGCGCCTCGAACCCCATTTCGACCGCGCCCGGCAGCAGCGGGGCAATGATGTTGGCATGCCAGCCGACACCGCCTTCGGGATGCAGGAGCACGCCGTGCCCCTTCAGCGCCCACGCCACCGAATGTTCCTTGGCCGCCGCGCTGTTGCCCGGGATTTGCGCGATCAGATTGTTGGCCAACCAGAATTTCTGCATCAGCCGGCCAAGCCCGTTGACGACGCCGTGCGTGGCCCAGGATGCCGCCAGCGGGCTTACCCGCGAGACGACCTCCTTGTCGATCATCCAGTCGGTAAAGAATTCGGGATGGTTGGGCGTGATGAACGTCGCCTTGCCCGCGCCGCAACAAGCCTTCAGCCTTTGCCGGTCATCCTCCGGAAAATCGATGTGGCGGACATTGGCGACGCCGCGCAAACCGGCCAGACGGTTGAATGGCAACAGGTCGCGAAAGCCTGGAATGCCGTGCAGCATGACAATCCGGTTGACGAATGTCATAGCGTTGATCAGCGTCGCATTGGGCCGCGGCGCCACAAAAACGTCGATCCTGCTCAACCTGCTCCCCCGCGGCGCATACCGTCATAAGACGTTGATAGGCAATTGCGGCATGCTCAAGTCGATGCGACTTGCCCCGCAAGATTAAGCGCTACTATCCCGGATAGCGGCCGGCGGCTTGCCGTTCACTCGAGCTTATTTAGACGGGCAGGTCTTTGGCTGATCGAACAGCGACAGATTGACCAGTTTGCCGGTCATCGAGAACTCGCCATAGTCCATGACGAGATCGCGCGTGATGCCGTTCTTGTGCAGCTTGAAGCTGATCCGGTATTCCGGCACCTCCTCGCCGCCTTTGTCGGCATCATCGAAATAGGCGATGTCGACCGGCCAGTATTTGTCGGTGGCGAGCTTGGCCAGCGCCGGCGCTTCCGGATCGGCATTGTCGGCATCGGCTTGCTTGCCGACGACGACGGTGGTGGTCACCACCTTGTTGGCATCCTCAGAGCCGTCGAACAGGTTGGTTTCGTAGAAACGCTCGCCCTTTTCCGCCTTGCCGATCATTTCGACCATTTGCTGGGTCGGGAACTGGGTCGGCGCGAGTTCCAGGCTGTTCTTCTCGGGCTTGTCGATATCGACCTTGAGACCGTTGGCTTCCTTCGTTGCGGTACCCTTGACCTCCTTGTCGAGGTTCTGGTCGACAAAGGATTTGTTCACGAAGGAGAAGGTCTTGCCCTCGGCATCCTCGAAGGTGGTCATCTGCTGGTCGGTCAGCCTGGTGTTGTCGCTGGTTACGATCTGGGTCACCAAACGGAACTTTACCGTATAGCCCTCGCAAGGCGAGCCGTTGAACTCGTAGACCATGCGGCCGGTGATGCCGGTAATGCCGGAACGGTCTGAAGCCTTGTCGAGTGAAATGTCGTAAACAGCACGATGCGCCTGCAGCGCAGGCACCGCAAAAGCGGGAGCCGCCCAGGAAGCCGCTGTCAAGAGAACGGCGTTGAATGCGAGGCGCGTTGCGCGCATGGGGTGCTCCGATCATCGCGGCTAATGGCAAGCCGCATGGAAAGATGGTCCAGCTTAAAAAAAGTCGTGGCGGAAGCGAGGCAAAAATAGCAATTTCGGCCCGGCCTGCGCGGCACCTTCAAGCAATAGGGAAATAGCATGAGCGAAACAATCGAAAAGCGGCTAAGCGATCTCGGCGTGACGCTGCCGGCCGCCGCCGCGCCCGCCGCCAATTACGTGCCCTATTGCCGGACCGGCAATCTGCTGTTCACCGCCGGGCAGTTGCCGCTCAAGGAGGGCAAGCTCCAGGCGAGCGGACTGCTTGGCCGCGATGTCGACACCGCGACCGGCAAGGAAGCCGCAAAATACTGTGCGATCAACATATTGGCCCAGGCTCAGGCGGCACTTGGCGATCTCGAGAAAATCCGTCGCTTGGTGAAGATCACCGTCTTCGTCGCCTCGGCACCGGATTTTGTCGAACAGCATCTGGTTGCCAACGGCGCCTCGGATTTTCTCGCCGCCGTGCTCGGCGATCGCGGCAAGCACGCTCGCTCCGCCGTCGGCACCGCCTCCCTGCCGCTTAATGCCGCAGTGGAAATCGAAGCGATCTTCGAAGTCGAATGACCGGGACTGCAACCATGACCGATCTTTCCTGGCTGACCGCCCGGCCCGTCGCCCATCGCGGCCTCCACGACATGAACAAGACGCGCTGGGAGAACACCCTTTCCGCCTTCGCTGCGGCGGCCGAGCGCGGCTACGCGATCGAATGCGACGTGCACCTATCATCCGACGGCGTCCCCGTCATCATCCACGATGGCGATCTGCGGCGGCTGACCGGCGAGGACGGCTTCGTCTGGCAGCGTACGGCTGCCGAGATCACGGCGCTGAAGGTCGGCGGCACCGCCGACCATTTGCCGACGCTGCAGCAGGCGCTTGATCTGGTCGACGGCCGTGTGCCGATGGTTGTCGAGCTGAAAGGTGCTGCCGGGCACGACGAAGGCCTGGTCGAAAGCGTCGGCAAGATGCTCAAGCATTACAAGGGCAAGACCGCGATCATGTCGTTCGACCATTGGCTGATCCGCGAGTTCCCGAAATATGCACCCGGCATACCCGGCGGGTTGACCGCCTACGGCAACGACAACCACCTGATCGAGGCGCATTTCGCCATGCTGGCGCATGACATCGCCTTCACCTCCTACGCTGCCGGCGACCTGCCGAACCGGTTCGTCTCCTTCGTGCGAGAGAGACTCGGCATGCCGGTGATCACCTGGACCGTGCACGACCAGCCTGCCGTCGACCTGACCTTCAAATATGCCGACCAGATGACGTTCGAAGGATTCGAGCCCGATCTGGTACGGCTCGCCTGAGCGGGCTTGTATGGGTCCGCAGCGAGCTTAAGTAAGCCTCATGGATCAAGGGGACGACTGCGAAAGACAAACGGCGAATGCGGAGCTGTCGATCCGCATCGCCGCGGGCATCGGCGCCTTTACCAGCGCTGAATGGGACAGCCTCGGCGGCACTACACGCGGCGATGCAGAATACGGCTACAACCCGCTTGTTTCATTCGCTTTTTTGAGCGCGCTGGAAGATTCCGGCTGCGCTGTTCGGCGCACCGGCTGGCAAGGCCATCACCTCAGGCTGGAAACCGCGCGAGGCAAGCTGCTCGGGGCGGTCCCCTGCTATCTGAAGTCGCACAGCCAGGGCGAATATGTCTTCGACCATGGCTGGTCGGACGCGTTCGAACGCGCCGGCGGGCGCTACTATCCGAAGCTGCAATGCGCGGTGCCGTTCACACCCGTCACCGGCCCTCGCCTGCTGGTCGGCAGGGGCGAGGACAGCCCCACCGTCAAGGCCGGTCTTGCGGCCGGCCTGAAGGCGGTGACGGATAAGCTCGGCGTGTCTTCCGCGCATGTTACTTTCGCGCCGGAGGATGACGTCCAGATATTGGCGGCGGCCGGCTTCCTTCATCGCACCGACCAGCAGTTTCACTTCTTCAACGAAGGCTTTTCGAGCTACGACGATTTTCTCGCAACGTTAGCCTCGCGCAAGCGCAAGGCAATGAAGAAAGAGCGGCGCGAGGCCCTCGCCGACGGTATCTCGATCGACTGGCTGACCGGCAAGGATCTGACCGAAAAGGCCTGGGACGACTTTTTCGCGTTCTACATGGATACCGGCAGCAGGAAATGGGGCCGGCCCTACCTCAACCGCGATTTCTTCTCGCTGATCGGCGAACGCATGGCCGACGACATCCTGCTGGTCATGGCCAAACGCAACGGGCGCTACATTGCAGGTGCCATCAACTTCATCGGTTCAGACGCGCTCTACGGCCGCAATTGGGGCTGCATCGAGGACCACCCGTTCCTGCATTTCGAGGTCTGCTACCATCAGGCGATCGATTTCGCCATCTCGCGCAAGCTGAAGGTGGTTGAAGCCGGTGCGCAGGGCGAGCACAAGCTGGCGCGCGGCTACCGGCCCGTGACGATGCATTCGGCGCACTACATCGCCCATCCAGGTCTGCGCAATGCAGTGGCCGACTACCTCCAACGCGAGCGGCGCGAAGTCGAGCGGATGAGCGAATATCTGGAAGAGCACACCCCGTTCCGCAAGGACATGGCGGAGTAGAGTAGCGAGCCCCAATCGCTCAGCCGAGCGGGCCGGCACGGCCGATGTCGACCGATCGTCTTGCCCGCCCGGAACAGCTTCGCTACACGAGACAGCGAGCCAAGAACCGGAGCGCGCGCCATGGCCGAAGCAACCTATGACAGCAGCAACATCTTCGCAAAAATCCTGCGCGGAGAAATCCCTTCGCACCGCGTCTACGAGGATGACGTGGTCATTGTCTTCATGGATGTGATGCCGCAAGGACAGGGTCACACGCTGGTGGTGCCGAAAGCGCCGTCGCGCAACCTGCTCGACGCGGATCCGGCGGTGCTTGGCCCGCTCTTCGCTCACGTCCAGAAAGTTGCGCGGGCCGTAAAGAAGGCCTTCGATGCCGATGGCGTCACGGTCATGCAGTTCAACGAACCAGCTTCGGGGCAGACTGTCTTTCACCTTCACGTCCATGTCATTCCGCGCTTCGAGGGCATTCCCCTGAAACCGCACAGCGGACAGATGGAAAAGCCTGAAGTCCTGGCCGAGAACGCCGGCAAGATACGGATGGCGCTGGCAAGCTGAACCGGCGCAAACCGCTCCGGCGGGCGCCGGGTGCTTAACCGGAAGGTGTCACAAAAAAAGCCCCGTTTCCGGGGCTTTTTTACTGGCTGGTTCGTCAGTTCTTACGCGGCAGTTGCGGCACAAGGCTGCGCTTGCCACCGTCCTTACCTTTGGGCTCCGGCTTCTGCGCCACCGCCTTTTTCGCGGCGGGCTTTTTCGCCACCGCCTTCTTGGCCTTCGGCGCGTCGTCCGGCTCTTCCTTCTTCGGCTTCACCGGCGCCTCGTCGGCGAGCGATTCGAGCTTCAGGCCGGTCTCGCCGGTTTCCTTCTTCTCGACGGTGACACGCACCGTACCGCCCTTCTTGAGCTTGCCGAACAGCACCTCGTCGGCCAGCGGCTTCTTGATGTGCTCCTGGATGACACGGCCAAGCGGCCGGGCGCCCATGCGCTCGTCATAGCCCTTGTCGGCCAGCCATGCGATCGCCTCCTGCGACAGGTCGAATGTCACGCCGCGCTCGGAAAGCTGCGCTTCCAGCTGCATGACGAACTTCTGCACCACCTGATGGATGACCGGCACCGGCAGCGAGCCGAACGGAATGATCGCATCGAGACGGTTGCGGAACTCCGGCGTGAACAGCCGGTTGATCGCTTCGACATCGTCGCCTTCGCGCTTGGTCGAACCGAAACCGATGGCCGCGCGTTGCGCGTCGGACGCGCCCGCATTGGTGGTCATGATCAGGATGACATTGCGGAAGTCGATCTGCTTGCCGTTGTGGTCGGTCAGCTTGCCGTGATCCATGACCTGCAACAGGATGTTGAACAGATCCGGATGCGCCTTCTCCACTTCGTCCAGCAACAGCACGCAATGCGGATGCTGGTCGACGCCGTCGGTCAGAAGGCCGCCCTGGTCGAAGCCGACATAGCCGGGAGGCGCGCCGATCAGCCGTGAAACGGTGTGGCGTTCCATATATTCCGACATGTCGAAGCGGATCAGCTCCACGCCGAGCGAGGCGGCGAGCTGCTTGGCCACTTCCGTCTTGCCGACACCGGTCGGACCCGAGAACAGGTACGAGCCGATCGGCTTTTCCGGTTCCCGCAGGCCGGCCCGCGCCAGCTTGATGGCCGAAGTCAGCGCGGTGATCGCGGTGTCCTGGCCGTAGACGACGCGCTTCAACTCGATGTCGAGACCTTGCAGCACCTTCTCGTCGTCGGCGGAAACCGTCTTCGGCGGGATACGCGCCATCGTGGCGATCGTCGCTTCGATCTCCTTGATGCCGATGGTCTTCTTGCGCTTGGCTTCCGGCACGAGCATCTGCGAGGCGCCGGTCTCGTCGATCACGTCGATCGCCTTGTCCGGCAGCTTGCGGTCGTTGATGTAACGCGCCGAGAGCTCGACCGAAGCCTTGATCGCCTCGCTCGTGTAGCGAACCTTGTGGAACTCCTCGAAATAGGGCTTGAGGCCCTTCATGATCTCGATGGCGTCCTCGACGGTCGGCTCGTTGACGTCAATCTTCTGGAAGCGCCGCACCAGCGCGCGGTCCTTCTCGAAGAACTGCCGGAACTCCTTGTAGGTGGTCGAGCCGATGCAGCGGATCGCGCCGGACGACAGCGCCGGCTTCAACAGGTTCGACGCATCCATGGCGCCGCCAGAGGTGGCCCCTGCCCCGATCACGGTGTGGATCTCATCAATGAACAGCACGGCGCCGGGATAGTCCTCGAGCTCCTTGACGACCTGCTTCAGTCGCTCCTCGAAATCGCCGCGATAACGGGTGCCGGCCAGCAGCGTGCCCATGTCGAGCGCGAAGATGGTGGCATTGTGCAGCACTTCGGGAACGTCGCCCTCGACGATGCGCTTGGCGAGGCCCTCGGCGATCGCCGTCTTGCCGACGCCGGGATCACCGACATAGAGCGGGTTGTTCTTGGAGCGGCGGCACAGCACCTGGATGGTCCGGTTGATCTCGCTCTCGCGACCGATCAATGGATCGATCTTGCCGGCCTTGGCCTTGTTGTTCAGGTTGACGCAATAGGCAGTCAGCGCGTCCTGCTGCTGCTTCTTCTTGCCGCCTTCCTCTTGCGGCTCGGCCCCGCTCTGGCTGCCTTGCTCGTCGTCGGCGCCGCGCGGCGTCCGCGTCTCGGAAGCGCCGGGGCGCTTGGCGATGCCATGCGAGATGTAGTTGACCGCGTCGTAGCGGGTCATCTGCTGTTCCTGCAGGAAGTAAGCGGCGTGGCTCTCGCGCTCAGCGAAGATGGCGACGAGCACGTTGGCGCCGGACACCTCCTCGCGGCCTGACGACTGCACATGGATCACCGCGCGCTGGATGACGCGCTGGAAACCGGCAGTCGGCTTGGAATCTTCATCGTAGCCGGTGACGAGGTTGTCGAGCTCGGTGTCGATATAGGTGAGGACCGTATGCTTCAACTCGTCGAGATCGACGTTGCAGGCACGCATGACGGCCGCCGCCTCGGTGTCGTCGATCAGGGCGAGCAGCAAATGTTCAAGGGTTGCATATTCATGGTGCCGCTCATTGGCGAGCGTCAGCGCTTGGTGAAGCGCCTTTTCCAGGCCTTGGGAGAAAGCCGGCATGTTACCTCACTTCTTCTCCATCACGCATTGCAGCGGATGCTGATTCTGTCGGGCGAAATCCATGACCTGAGCCACTTTGGTCTCGGCCACCTCGAATGTATAGACCCCGCACTCGCCCACCCCATGATTGTGAACATGAAGCATTATGCGTGTGGCGGCTTCGCGGTCCTTCTGGAAAAAGCGCTCCAGCACGTGGACCACGAATTCCATGGGTGTGTAGTCGTCGTTAAGAATGAGGACCCGATACAGACTGGGCTTCTTGGTCTTGGTTTTTGTGCGCGTGATGACGGCCGTGCCGCGACCGGCCTCATTGCCGTTGCTGCCGTTCTGCATTCGCACCACGTAGCTCGTGGCAGTCAAACCTGTAGTCACGTAGTCCTGCCTCTTTCGAATCCTCATGCATGCTCGACATGTAGGTGTTCGATGGACGATTTTAAGCCCTTCTGTTTAGCTGACAATATGGCTAGGTGGCCAAACTTGACCGATTTTTCAAATCGTGAAGACCGCAGGCCCCCGATTTCGAGCTGGCATGAAAAAACCCGGCCGCGCGTTCGCGACCGGGTCTGTCTTTGCAAGCCCAGGGGCCGGCTCGGAAGTTCGTCGAATTTACTTCGCCTTGGCGACGATCGATTCGAACGGCTTGTAGGCTTCCTTGGCGAGTTCGGCATAGAGATCGCCAAGCTTGGTGGCTTCGGTGACGAAGCTCTCGTAGGACTGCTTGGCATAGTCGGACTGGATATCGATCGCCTTGTCCAGCGACTTGGCGGAAAAGAGCTTCTCAACAGCGGCGCTACCGGCTTCGAAGCTTTTCTTGGTGTACTCGCCCGCCTCGGCGGCGATAGCCTGCGCACCCTTGGACAGCGAGGCGAAGCTCTTCAAGCCGGTGTCCGCAAATTCCTTGCCGTATTTGCTGAAATCTTCATAGGTCTGGGTCATTTCACGCATTCCCTTGAACGGTTGCCTTGGACGATAGACGCGGCTTGTCCGGGCCGCGTTGTGCAATGCGTGTAAATATATTGTGCAGTGCACAAAAGTCAAGATTCCCGCGGCAATGCGGATCGTGAGCTGCCGGCAATCGCTAAGATTCGAATAAAGAGAAGCTCAATCCCACAGAAAATGGTGAACGCGGCGGTTACCATAAACGGATTGGTAACGCTGCCCGCGTTAGCGTGGCCGGAGGTGAGGCAGGACCCTTTGCCGCCTCCAAGGCAACGGAAATTCAAAGGAACTATCAGTGCGTAAGGCGTTGTCGGGCTTCGTTTCCAAATCCGCGTCCCCCCTCAAAACGATCATGATCCTCGCCATGGCGATGAGCTTCGTCGTCGCGGACGCGGCCTCATCCATGGCGGCCAAGTCGGCGGCCATCGTCATCGATGCCAAGACCGGCAAGGTGCTTTATTCGTCGGACGCCGATGGCCGGCGCTATCCGGCGTCGCTTACCAAGATGATGACGCTCTATCTGACGTTCGAGGCGTTGGCGAAGGGCAGGATCAGCAAGAATTCCCCGGTCGTGTTCTCGGCCAATGCCGCTGCCGAACCGCCGACGAAGCTCGGCGTCAAGCGGGGCGGCTCGGTCACGGTCGAGACCGCGATCCTGTCGATGGTGACCAAATCGGCAAACGATTCCGCAACAGCGCTTGGCGAGATGCTCGGCGGCAACGAAGCCAATTTCGCCCGCATGATGACCGCCAAGGCGCGGGCGCTGGGCATGAGGGGAACCGTTTTCCGCAACGCCAACGGCTTGCCTGATCCCGGCCAGTTCACGACCGCGCGCGACATGGCGATGCTCGGCATCGCCCTGAGAGAGCATTTCCCGCAATATTACGGCTATTTCTCGCAGCGCTCCTTTCTTTACGGGCGGCAGCGCATCAACGGCCACAATCGTCTGCTCGGACGCATCAAGGGCGTCGACGGCATCAAGACCGGTTACACCCGCGCCTCCGGTTACAATCTGGTCTCCTCGGTCTCGGATGGCGATCGGCGCATCGTAGCGGTGGTCATGGGCGGCAGGTCCGGCGGCAGCCGCGACAGCCAGATGGCCGGGTTGATCAATGCCTACATGCCGCAGGCGTCGTCGCGCGGCGGCGGCGTGCTGGTTGCCAAGGCCGGCGGCAATCCGATTTCAGCCTTGGCCAAGGTGCTTCTACCGAAGCATGACGCGCCGACACCGGACAGTAAGCCGGACGACCATGCCGTTGCCTCTCTTGTCGAGGAAAATGCGCCCGTCGTTGAAGAGACCGCTCCGGTCGTTCAGGCCAAGAGGGTCAAGACGACGGCTGTGTCGACGGTGGACGACGTGGCGACAGCCCGGGTCGCCGCAGCCTATGCCGAACCGGCGGCAGAGGTCGATCCGGTCAGCACGGCGTCGGTGCCATCCGGCTGGGCAATACAGGTCGCCTCTTCGCCAAAACAGGCCGAAGCGAAGGCTTTCCTCGACAAGGCGACGAAGCAGGCGCCCTCCGTTCTGACCGATGCCTCCGGTTTCACCGTCGCCTTCGACAAGGACGGTGTCACCTACTACCGCGCCCGGTTCGGTGGTTTCGGTTCGAAGACGGCTGCCTGGAAAGCCTGCAACGCTTTGAAAAAGAAGAAGATCGAGTGCTACGCCGTCCAGCAGTAAGCGGCGCGCGAAACGATATCTTTCCCGAAGTTCTGCGTCGAAGGAGACTAGTTGTGATTGGAGAGCAAGACGTCCTTGGCTTCATTGATCCGCGCCGCCAGGAAAGACGTGCCACCGATATCGGGGTGCAGGCGCTGCATCAGGCGGCGGTGCGCCTTGCGGACATCCGCCGCGGCAGCCCCCGCTTCAAGACCAAGGATCTTGTAGGCCTCCTCCTTAGTCATGGCGCCAGAACCTGGCGCAACACCCAGCCCTTCGCCACCATTCGCATCAGCGTCTTTGCGCCAGATGGGAAATCTGCCGTCAAGATACGTCTCTAGCAATTGGCGGCTCTCCGGATCGCCGGAGAGTTCGCGATAGAGTTGCTGCAATTCGGCAAGCCCCATCGAGCCAAGCATCTTGCCTTCATGGCGCCCAGCCAGCACAAGGCCTTCGAGGCCGCCGGTATCGTGATCGAGTTCCATCTCAAGCGCCGCCGTACGAACTGTGGAACGCTTGCCTGGTGCCAGTTTTGCCGCCGGCCGATTCATGCGCATGGAGCCGTACCAGGCGAGCGCAGCCGACAGGATCAAGCCGCCGATGCCCTCGCGCCCGACCAGCAGCACGGCGACGCCGACCAGCCCGAGCAGCACAGGTCCAAGCGTCCTCATGCCGCCTGCAAGCTTCGCCGGATCGGCGCGCAGGAAGACAGTGACCGTGCCGAGAAACACCAGAAGCAATGCTACGAAAGCGATAATCGCGCCCATCAGTTTCCGCCGCCCCGCATATGCTCGATCATCAGCCGATCCTCCGGCCTGCCCCGGGCCTCCAGTGCTTTCAGCCCGCCGGTCGCAAACACGGCGACAGACGAAAGCAGGCCGGCCAACGTCGCGGCAGCCCGCCGATCGAACCGGAACCAGGCCCCTTTCGACAGCCGCGCAATTTCCTTGAACGCCTTTTCCGCAGCGGCATCATGGCCCTCCTGAAAGACGAAGACAGGAACGCCGTGCAGACCGAGGCTGCCGGCCTTTTCGGCCAGATCATCTATGTTTTCTTCCATCGCGTCGCCGATATAGACCAGCGCGTTGACCTTGGCCGCCGCCGTCTGTTTCAGCGCATGGGCGAGCACCTTGCCGATCTGGGTATGGCCGCTGCGGCAGTCGATGCGCGTCATCAGCTGTTTCAGAGCTTCGGTATCGGTGACGAATGCGGACGAGCGGCACTCGCCAAGGCCGCGAAAATAGACAAGTTGAACCTTGAGCGCCCCGGCCTTGCCGACGGCGTCGAACATCTCGGCCTGCAGCGCACAGGCGAGATCCCAGGTCGGCTGGCGGCTCATCGTCGCGTCGAGGGACAGGATCAGCCTACCTGAACCGGTGGCGGATGCAGCGAGCGTCCTTGCCTGACGGAGAAACGCGTCGATCTCGCCGGTGCTCGATTGAGACTCGACCGGCGCAGGATTGGCCTTTGCAGACACGGGCTGCTTCTTGTCGCTCATGACATTCAAGATGTGGCGTTGTTCCCCGGCTTGCAAGCCCAGATGAGGCGACCTGGAGGACCGGTGATGATGGCACCTGCGGACAACGCTTCGGCTGGTGGTCTTGGCGTTGCGTTTCTTGGCGTCAGAGCAGGCCGAGATCGGCAAGCTCACGCCTGAGCTTCGGCGGCATCTCGATCAGCCCGGCTTTGCCCTTGCCGAGATCGGCCGGCGCGTCCGCCGGCTTCAGGTAGCGCCACCCCTGGAATGCACGGCGCGGTTGCCAGTCAGTGCGCACGACCTCGGGATCGAGGATCAGATGGCAACGGCCGATGCCCTCGTCATCGGTGAAGGGCCGGATTTCGGTGATCAGCTGGCGGCATTGGACATTGCCCTTGATCACCCAGTAGAGCGAGCCGCCGCCGGTAATCTCGGCGCCACGCGTCGGCACCATGCGGGTGGTGTGGTAGTGCTCGGCCGGTTCGCCGGCGCGGCGCCGCTCGTCGAGACGGAAGGCAATCCACTCTTCCAGATCCTCGACGCTGTCACAGCCGACGCAAAGCTTTATGAGATTGAGAGACATCGTTTAAGGTTTAGTCCAGCACGCGAACGCGTCAACGGCCTGATCGACTTCTCCACAGTGGTGGTCCATGCCGCCAGATTGGCGCTCAACACTCCACGACATTGACGGCCAATCCGCCAAGGCTGGTTTCCTTGTACTTTTCGTTCATGTCGAGACCGGTCTGGCGCATCGTCTCGATCGCGGCATCGAGCGGCACGAAATGAACGCCGTCGCCCTTGATGGCCAGCGAAGCGGCGGTCACCGCCTTGACGGCACCAAGCGCGTTGCGCTCGATACACGGCACCTGCACCAGGCCGCCGACCGGATCGCAGGTCATGCCGAGATGATGTTCCAGCGCGATCTCGGCAGCATTCTCGACCTGCTCGGGCGTGCCGCCCATGACGGCGCACAATCCCGCCGCAGCCATTGCCGAAGCCGAACCGACCTCGCCCTGGCAGCCGACTTCCGCCCCCGAGATCGAAGCATTGGTTTTGATGATGCCGCCGACCGCCGCCGCCGTCAGCAGGAAATCGCGGATGCTGGGCTGGTCGGCTTCGGGATGGAAATGCAACCAGTAGCGCAGCACTGCGGGCAGAGTGCCGGCCGCCCCATTGGTTGGCGCGGTGACGACACGGCCGCCGGCAGCGTTCTCCTCATTGACCGCCATCGCATAGATCGACAGCCAGTCGTTGGCGAGCAGCGGGTTGGGCCGGTTCTGCTGCCATTGCTCCTGCAGCTTGTCGTGCAGCATCCGGGCACGGCGGCGCACCTTGAGTCCGCCCGGCATGATGCCGTCTTGCGACAGGCCGCGCTCGATGCAGCCCTTCATGGCGCTCCAGATGCCGTCGAGGCCGGCGTCGAGCTCCCCGCGCGACATCTGCGTCTCCTCGTTGACGCGCTTCATCTCGGCAATGGAAAGCCCGCTTTTCGCTGCCATGGACAGCATTTCGACGGCGTTCTTGAACGGATATGGAACCTTCTTGCCTTCGGTTGTCGCCGAGCCCCTCGCCTTCATCCGCTGCAATTCTTCCTCAGAAACGACAAAGCCGCCGCCGATCGAATAGTAGACGCGCCTCAGCAGCAACCGGTCGCCGGCATCATAGGCAGAGAAGGCCATGCCGTTGGCGTGACCCGGCAGTGGCGTCTTGCGATCCAGCACAAGATCCGTTGCCGGGTCGAAACGGTAGGACGAATGGCCGCGCGGCGAAATCCGCTTCTCGGCGGCGATGCGAGCGACGATGCCGTCTGCTAGGTCGGGATCCACCGTCTGCGGCGTCTGGCCGGCGAGGCCGAGCACCACGGCACGATCGGAGCCATGGCCGATGCCGGTATAGGCGAGCGAGCCATGCAGGCTGGCCGCGATCCGGTCGACCTTGGCGCCGGCCGGGCGCGGCCAGTCGTCTCCCGCAATCTCGTCGAGAAACCGCCGCGCGGCCGTCATCGGCCCCATCGTGTGCGAACTCGATGGGCCGATGCCGATCTTGAACAAGTCGAAAACCGAAAGGAACACGTGGGCGTTTTCTCCTGGGACCCTGTTGAGGTCTACATATAGGAATTCCCATGATGTTTTCCGCTGTTTTAAGGACCGCGGCGCTGCACCTGCCGACCTTGTTTGCTCCGGCAGCGACATTCCAGCTTCGACCATCGAAGCGCCCCCTCCGCCTGTGGTAAAAGCAACGCATGAGCGATTCCTTTCACCTATCGACGGCCGACCTTGCGGCGCTGGGGTTCTTCCTTACCGCGTGGGTGCTGCATACGCTCGCCGCCGACGGAATGCTGGTCAGCCGCATGTCGCTGACGAGGGCTATGAACGCGCAGCGCGAGGCCTGGATGCGGACCATGGCCGAACGCGAGATCCGCATCGTCGACACCGCTATCATGAGCGGGCTGCAACAGGGGACCGCCTTCTTTGCCTCCAGTTCGCTGATTGCGATCGGCGGCTGTTTTGCCCTGCTCGGCGCCTCCGATCAGGTTCTGACCGTGCTGAGCGACCTGCCGTTTGGCGCCACGTCCTCACGCGCGGCCTTCCAGACGAAGGTGTTCGGGCTGGTGCTGATCCTGGCCTTTTCCTTCTTCAAGTTCGGCTGGGCTTACCGGCTGTTCAACTATTGCTCGATCCTGATCGGCGCCGTGCCGATTCCACATGGCGAGGCGTCGCGCAATCCGGTCACCGAAACGGCGGTGTGGCGTGCCGCGCGCATGAACATGCTGGCCGGAAAGCATTTCAATTCGGGCCTGCGCGGCGTGTTCTTCTCGATCGGCTATCTTGGTTGGTTCGTCGATCCCACCGTCTTCGTGCTATCGACGCTGCTGCTTCTGGCGGTACTGGTGCGCCGCCAGTTTTTCTCGGCGGCGCGGCAGGCGGTGCTCGGTCAGCCGCCCGGTCCGGGGAAAGGCCGATCGATGCGGCCCGACAGCCAATAAGCGGTGAGCCCTATCCATTCGCGGATCGCAACAGTGGTGACCTCCAGCCAGTCGCCGGGATAAGGCAAGGTGCCGATGCTTTCCTTGCCGGAAGTGCGATAGTCGACCGGCCACGGAACGGTCGAAAAACCGGCTTTGTCGAACAGCGCCTTGGCGCGTGGCATGTGGAAGGCCGAGGTCACCAGCAACCAGGTCTCGCCCGGTTTCGGCGTCACCAGTTCCCTGGTAAAGACAGCGTTCTCGTAGGTGTTGCGGGATTTGTTCTCGAGGATCAGCCGATCGGCCGCCACGCCGAAAGCGGCAAAAAAACGCGGCGCGGTATCTGCATCGCCTTCGCCGCCGCGGAACGTTTCGATGCTGCCACCGGAGATAACGACTTTCGCTGTCGGGAACCGCCGCGCCAGCACGGCCGCCTCGACCATCCGGTCGCCGCTGGAGTTCATTTCATAGCCGCCACGCACCAGATTGACGGCGCCATCCAGACTGCCGCCAAGCACTATGATACCGTCAACCTTTTCCGGCAGCGGCGGCCTGGGGAAGCGTTCCTCCAGCCGATTGAGCATCATGGGGCCGAGCGGGCTCCATATCGAAACCGCCAGAATGAGGAAGGCAAGAGCGCTGCCGGCGGTCGCCAACCGTCGCCGCCCGAACATCGCCGCGATCAGCCCCGCCAGCAGCAGGAAGATCGCGAGATTCAACGGCTCGACGAAGAACCCGAGAACCTTGGAGACATAGAAGAACATCCCTCACCCCCTCAAGATGAGAAACGATCCTACCACCATTTTTCCGGCTGAAATGTGCCCGCCGCCTGTTCGATGACATGGGCGGTCTGGAACAGCGTTTCCTCGTCGAAGGGCCGGCCGATCAGCTGCAGGCCGAGCGGCAGCCCCTTGGCGTCGAGCCCGGCTGGAACCGCTATGCCGGGCAAGCCGGCCATGTTCACCGTCACCGTAAAAATGTCGTTGAGATACATCTTGACCGGGTCGGCGGCCATGTCCTCGTCGGCGATGCCGAAGGCAGCGGAAGGCGTTGCCGGCGTCAGGATGACGTCGACGCCTGCTGCGAACACATTTTCGAAATCGCGCTTGATCAGGTTGCGAACTTTCTGCGCCTGCAGATAGTAGGCATCGTAATAGCCGGCGGAAAGCACATAGGTGCCGATCATGATGCGGCGCTTGACCTCACGCCCGAAGCCGGCGGCGCGGGTCTTTTCATACATGTCGACAATGTCCTTGCCGGGCACGCGCAACCCATAGCGGACGCCGTCGTAACGAGCGAGGTTGGACGAGGCTTCGGCCGGCGCCACGATGTAATAGGCCGGCAGCGCATATTTGGTGTGCGGCAGCGAGATATCGACGATCTCGGCACCAGCATCCCGCAGCCAGGCAATGCCTTTCTGCCACAGCGCCTCAATCTCCGCGGGCATGTCGTCGACACGATATTCCTTGGGAATGCCGACCTTCATGCCCCTGATCGGGCGGCCGATCGCCGCCTCGTAGTCCGGCACCGGCAGGTCAACGGACGTCGTGTCCTTCGGGTCGACCGAAGCCATCGACTTCAACAGGATCGCGGCATCGCGCACGTCGCGCGCGATCGGCCCGGCCTGGTCGAGCGACGAGGCGAAGGCTACGATCCCCCAGCGCGAGCAGCGGCCATAGGTCGGCTTGATGCCGACTGTGCCAGTGAAGGCGGCGGGCTGGCGGATCGAGCCGCCGGTATCGGTGGCGGTGGCGCCGGCGCACAGGAAGGCCGAGACCGCTGATGCGGAGCCACCGGACGAACCGCCCGGCACCAGTTGGGCATTGTCCAACGTGCGCGCGGTCCTGGTGCCGCCCGCCGAAACGAAGCCGCCCTCGCCCTGATGCGTCGTCGGCATCACCACCGTGTCGAGGCGCGAACGCCGCCACGGGTTGATGACCGGCCCGTAATACGAGGTCTCGTTGGACGAGCCCATGGCGAACTCGTCCATGTTGAGCTTGCCGAGCATGACGGCGCCATCCGCCCAAAGATTGGCGGTGATAGTCGATTCATAGCGCGGCTTGAAGCCATCCAGCACATGGCTGCAGGCCTGGGTGTGGACACCTTCGGTGCCGAACAAATCCTTGATGCCGAGCGGGATACCCTCGAGCGACTCGCCCTCGCCCTTGGCCAGTTTCGCGTCGGAGGCCTTGGCCATGTCGCGCGCCTTGTCGTCGGTGACCACGACGTAGGCATTGAGCGCCGGATTGGCTCGCTCGACCGCCGATAGATAAGCCTCGGTGATTTCGGTGGCGGTGATCTCCCTGGAGCGCAATTTGGCGCGGGCCTGCGAAATCGTCAGCTGGGTAAGGTCGCTCATCAGGCAAGGCTCTTTTCGTAAAACACCGACCACTCGGAATCGGGATAATCCAGTACCGGGCCGCAACGCGAAAAACCGGCGCGTTCGTAGACGGTCCAGGCGGCGGGATGACGGTCGCCCGTCTCCAGCACCAGACGCTTAAGCCCTTCTTGGCGCGCCAGCGCCTCGATACGCTCGACAATCTTCGCGCCGATCTTGTGGCCGCGATGCGAAGGTCGCGTATACATGCGCTTGACCTCGCCTACGACAGCATCGTGGCGCTTCAGTGCGCCGCAACCGATGGCAAGGCCGTTGTCGCGGGCGATGAAGACGGTCGTGTCGCGGTCCGCCATCTGCTCGACCGTCAAATGGTAGCAATGCTCCGGCGGCGTCAGCTCCAGCAATGTGGCGTTGAGCTCCTCGACCAGCCCACGCACATCGTCCTGCAGCGGCGTCTCCGTGGCGATCTCGATTGCCATCGGCCAGCTACTCCACGACCTTAGGCACAAGGAAGAAATTCTCTTCGGTCGCCGGTGCATTGGCGACGATGTCGGCTGCCTTGCCGCCGTCGGTGACGACGTCCTGGCGCTTTTTCATTGCCATCGGCGTGACCGAGGTCATCGGCTCGACGCCGGAAACATCGACCTCGTTCAACTGCTCGACAAAGCCCAAAATGGCGTTCAATTCGCCGGTCATGCGCTCTGCATCCTCCTCGCTCACCGCAATACGGGCAAGATGCGCGACGCGCTTCACGGTTTTTATATCAACGGACATGTTTGTGCCTCGGGGAAAACCAGCGCTATAGCGGCGCGGCGCGTGCCGCGCAACATGCATCGTGCCTTCAACTGCCCTATGGCATCGCCACGCCGTCGCAGAGGAAATAACTGCCGCCGTTGCCGCTCTGCTCGCCTTCGTCGGCGGCAGGCCGAACCGATACCAAGTCGATCTGCTTCGGGCTCATCTGTGTCAGTGAGAGAACATCGGGAAAGACGTAGCCCGGCTCCTGGCATATAGCGGTCACCGCCCAGCTTGGTGAGCGTGTCGCTTTGGTGATCTGCAGGAATTCACAATTATATTCGATGCTTTCCAGGCCATTTGCCGACAGCACGATATTGCCGCCCTCGATCACCGTCTGCAGCGTATCCTTTTTGGCCTGCGCGCAGAGGTCCTCCGATTGCAGATAGACGCCCTCGATGAAATTTTCCGCGGCCAGCGTCGGCGACGCGGCAACCAGCATGGAAATGCAAAGAGAATTTCTCAAGCGCATCGTATCGTTCCGGACCGGCTTTCTTTACACCGTAATCGTCTCGCCGATCTTCGGCAACGCAACTTTCACACCCGATCCATCCAGCCCGGCCACGAATTTGTCGGCGGTCTGATCGATCATCGGAAATGTGCCGAAGTGAGCGGGAACGACCGTCTCGAACTTGAAGAAACGCTGGCAGGCAAGGGCTGCTACCGCGCCACCCATGGTGAAGCGGTCGCCGATCGGCACGATGCCGATCTTCGGTTCGTGCAACTCGTTGATCAGCGCCATGTCGGAAAAAATGTCGGTGTCGCCCATATGATAAAGCGTCTTGTCCTCGGGAAAGTGCAGGACGAGCCCACCAGGATTGCCGAGATAGGTATTCTGGCCACCCTCGCCCGGAAAGGACGATGAATGCAGAGCCTGAACGAAGGTGGTGGTGAAGCCGCCGCAATCGACGGTGCCGCCGATATTGCCGGGATTGATCTGCTTGTCACCGACGCCCTTGCCGACCAGGTACATGCAAATCTCGAAATTGGCGACCAGCATCGCGCCGCTCTTCTTGAGCACTTCGATGGCGCCGCTGATGTGGTCGCTGTGGCCATGGGTGAGCAACACGTGCGTGATCCCTTCGGCCGGCCCTTCCCAGCCGCCCGTCCATGACGGATTGCCGACCAGATAGGGGTCGATGAGGATTTTCGCGCCTTCGATTTCGATTCGGAATGCCGAATGTCCGTACCAGGTCAGTTTCATCAATGCTTTCCTCGATTTTTGCTTCGGTAGAGGATAGAACGCCGACGGCGAAATTAAAGTGCCGCGCACGCTTTGCGCGTATAGGACGTGCGGCGTCGCGGTCAAAGGAAAAGCCGTTGGGCATCATCACCATCGAGGAGTTGCCGGCCCGGCTTGGCGGCGGCAAGACCCTGGCCGGTCTCGACCTCGGCGACAAGACAATCGGCGTGGCGGTTTCCGACCGCGGCTTGTCGTTCGCCCACCCGCGCCCTGTCATCATGCGCAGGAAATTCTCGCTCGATGCCGCAGTGCTGCTCGCTCTGCTACAGAAGGAAAATGCCGGCGCCGTGGTGATCGGCCTCCCCATCAACATGGACGGCTCCGAAGGCCCGCGCGCCCAAAAATCCCGCGCTTTCGTGCGCAACATGGCTGGATTGACCGATCTGCCCTTCCTCTTTTGGGACGAACGGCTGTCGACGGTGGCGGCCGAGCGGACGCTGATCGAGATGGATTTTTCCCGCAAGAAACGCGCCGGCAAGATCGATTCTGCGGCGGCCGCTTTTATCCTCCAAGGTGTTCTCGACCGGCTTCAGGCGCTCGGCGTCGATGCCTGGTCGAAATAGCGGTTGCGCATCGCCGTGATCCAGCCACCAATCGCCTTGCGGCGGCGAAATGCCCAGAACGCCACCAGCAGCAGCCCATCGAACACGCAAGCTTTCGCCACCATGCCCGGAATAAGCGCCGGATCAACGCCGAGCATCTGTCCATAGAGCTGGAAGACGAGATCGTGTAATTGGCGGCTCAGGATGACATAGCCGAAATTGATGTCGTTGAGCGACAGAAAGAACCAGCCCCAAAACAAGAGGAGCGGAGCCGCCCACAGCGCGAACAAGGTGCGCATCAGCGGTCATCCCTCGAATCCAGCCGGCCGGAAATGCGGGCAAGCGAGGAATTATGCGCCGCTGCCTTGGCCATGACATGCGCGGCCGCTCGGATTTCGCCGGTCCCTGGAACTGCCGCGGCAACGGTCGACCGCCGCTCCGCGAGCATCGCGACATAGGACGCCAGAAGTGCCGCCAATTGCACCGCGACAATCATGAACAGCCCATTGATGCCTTGCGCGGCGCCGCCGATGACGATCAGCGACAGCACGCCCAAGGCGGAAATGAAGGCGATTCGCATGACGCTATCGGCGGGATCCGGGTTGGTCGTGTCGCTGGTCAGTGCTTCAACAAAGGCCCAGCAGAACAGCACCGCGACGACAAGCAGTGCCACGGCGAGCGGCGCCACAACGACGGCGTTTTCGAGATCGGCAAATCGAGTGTTCTGGACGGGAACGCCCAGTACGCCAAGGGCCGTCGCCACGCCTCGATTCCCGTCGATGCAAATGAACGCCAGCAGGGCGAAAACGGCCGCCCAATGCAATGCCAGAAAAGAGCTCAGAATATGCCGCATGACGCTCCTGCTTCGCAGGGCAAAGCCGCTCAAGCTGAACAATCCTTGCCTTAACCATAACACTGGGCTTTGCCACCGGCCGCCGCAATGGAAACCATTCGTTAAGGTTAACGGCCATCCACAGGGTCGCGAGAGCGGCAGCGAATTGGGCGACGGCCCTTAGTTGATCGGCGGGTAGAGCGTATCGATGATCATGCGCGCATCATGGCGGGAATCGATCATGCCATAGGTATTGCGCCACTGGCCGGCGAGGCGCGTTTCGACGAAGGCGTCGGCGATCCGCCCTGCCCCCAGCCTGCGAAGCTCTGCTGCCGCCGCCGACAATGCCAATTGCTCGGTCAAGAGCCGCGCCGAGCCCTCGTCGGTTGCAGCGACCTGCATTGCCGCCTTGAGCACGCCGACGGTGCCGCGTCCGCCGGCGCCGAGATCGCGGTCGATGCCGGCCAGCACGTCATCGAACAGGCCGGGTGCACGCCCCAGCACACGTAGCACGTCGAGCGCCATGACGTTGCCGGATCCCTCCCAGATCGCGTTGACCGGAGCTTCGCGATAGTAGCGGGCGAGCGGCCCCTCCTCGACATAGCCATTGCCGCCGAGGCACTCCATCGCTTCATAGAGCAGCGGCGGCGCAATCTTGCAGACCCAGTATTTGACGACCGGCGTCATGGCGCGGGCGAAGGCCGCCTCGCCGCGGTCGCCGGCCGCCTCGTCGAAGGAGCGCGCCAGCCGGAACGACAGCGCGGTAGCGGCGGCAACGTCGAGCGCCATATCGGCCAGCACACGCTGCATCAGCGGCTGCTCGATCAGATTGGTTCCAAACACCTTGCGGTGCCGCGTGTGGTGGACGGCCTCGGCCAGTCCGGCCCGCATGATCGCCGACGAGGCGACGGCACAGTCGAGCCGCGTCAGGGTCACCATGTCCATGATCGTCTTCACGCCCGCGCCGGGCTCGCCGACCATCTCGCCGATGGCATTGACGAATTCCACCTCCGACGAGGCATTGGATCGGTTGCCGAGCTTGTCCTTCAGCCGTTGAAAACGGAAGCCGTTGCCGGATCCGTCGCCGAGCAGGCGGGGAACGAGAAAGCACGACAGTCCCTCTGGCACCTGTCCGAGCACCAGGAAGGCATCCGACATCGGCGCCGACATGAACCATTTGTGGCCGGTCAGGCGATAAAACCCGCTGCCGGCGCGCTCGGCCCTGGTGACGTTGGCACGGACATCGGTGCCGCCTTGCTTCTCGGTCATGCCCATGCCGAGCGTCAGCCCGGCTTTTTCGACCGGAGGCTTTTGGCTTTGATCGTATTTGCGCGTCGTCACCCGAGGCGCCCATTCGCGAAACAGCTTCGGGCTGGCCATCAGCGCTGCCAGCGAAGCGCTGGTCATGGTGATCGGGCAGAGATGTCCGGTCTCGAGCTCAGCCGTGAGGTAAAAGCGTGCAGCGCGCACCTGGTGGCGGCGGCCGATCTCGGCGTCGCCATTCTCCCAGACCGACGAATGCAGCCCGTTGGCAACAGAGCGGCGCATGAGCGCGTGATAGGCGGGATGGAACTCGACCTGGTCGATGCGCCGGCCCTGGCGGTCATGGGTCCTGAGCTTCGGCATCTCGACATTGGCAAGACGGGCCAGTTCCTGCGCCTCATGGGTCAGAACGAAACGGCCAAGCCCGTCGAGGTCCTTGCGCACCGGATCGGAAAAGCGCTCGGCAAGCTGGATAAGCAACGGATCGCCCCGCCAGGCGTTGCCGCCGGCCAGCGGCGGCGGCTGGTTGGTCACGTCGTCAGTCACGCTTCGTCCTTATCACCTGAAGGCTGCGAATCCAAAGCCAAGGCGGTTTATAGCCTATGGCCAGCGGCGCGCGACGAAAATACCGGGGAGAACCAATCCAATCCCAAGCCGGTGCTTGCAGCCGCGGAGCCTCCCCCCTATAGCAGCGACTTGAGATGACCGACGCATCGTCCCTGCCGCTTTATCCCCACCGCCATCTTCTGGGCATCCGCGATCTTTCCCCTGCCGACATCGAGCTTCTGCTCGACCGGGCGGACAGGGCCGTTGCCATCTCGCGGCAGTCGGACAAGAAGACATCGACGCTGCGCGGCCGCACCCAGATCAATCTCTTCTACGAAGCCTCGACCCGTACGCAATCGTCATTCGAGCTGGCCGGCAAACGGCTCGGCGCCGACGTCATGAACATGTCCGTAGCGAGTTCGTCGGTGAAAAAGGGCGAGACGCTGATCGATACGGCGATGACGCTGAATGCCATGCGTCCCGACATATTGATCATCCGCCATCAATCGGCCGGCGCGGCAGCACTTCTTGCCCAAAAAGTCGGCTGTTCGGTGGTCAATGCCGGCGACGGCGCCCATGAGCACCCTACCCAGGCGCTGCTCGACGCACTGACCATCCGCCGCGTCAAGGGTCCGTTGCCGAAGCTGATCGTGGCGATCTGCGGCGACATCCTGCATTCGCGCGTGGCCCGCTCCAACATCATCCTGCTCAACGCGCTTGGTGCCCAGGTCAGGGTCGTCGCCCCTTCGACGCTTTTGCCCGCCGGCATCGAGAAGATGGGCGTCATCGTCACCCGTTCCATGGCCGAGGGTCTGAAGGACGCCGACGTGGTGATGATGCTGCGCCTGCAGCGCGAACGCATGGAAGGCGCTTTCGTACCGTCGGTGCGCGAATATTTCCGCTATTTCGGCCTCGACGCGGAGAAGCTGAAGGCGGCCAAGGACGGTGCGCTGGTCATGCATCCCGGCCCGATGAACCGCGGCGTCGAGATCGCCTCCGAGATCGCCGACGGCCCGCAAAGCGTTATCCAGGAACAGGTTGAGATGGGCGTCGCCGTGCGCATGGCGGTTATGGAAGCGCTGCTCGACCCCCGTCGAAACCACGAGGGCCGCGCCTGATGAGCATAACGGTCTTCAGCCGGGCCCACATCGTCGACCCGTCGCGCGGCATCGATGAGGTCGGCACCGTCATCGTCGAAGGCCGCAAAATCGTTGCCGCCGGCAAGGCGGCTTTGAACCAGGGCGCGCCCGAAGGCGCCACCATCATCGACTGCGCCGGCAAGACTATCATTCCTGGATTGATCGACGCGCGCGTCTTCATCGGCGAACCCGGCGGCGAACACCGGGAGACCATTGCTTCGGCGAGCATCGCTGCGGCGGCCGGCGGCGTCACCTCAATCGTCATGATGCCCGATACCGACCCGGTGATCGACAATGTCGCACTGGTCGAGTTCGTGCTGCGCACCGCCAAGGACACCGCAATCGTCAACATCTTGCCGGCAGCAGCGATCACCAAGGGGCTGGAAGGCCGCGAGATGACCGAATTCGGCCTGCTGCGCGAGGCCGGCGCGGTCGCCTTCACCGATGGCCGGCATTCTATTGCCAGCGCGCTGGTGATGCGCCGCGCGCTGACCTATGCGCGCGATTTCGGTGGCGTCATCGCGCATGAAACCCAAGACGCCGACCTCGCTTCGGCCGGCGTGATGAACGAAGGCCTTTACGCAAGCTGGCTTGGCCTTGCCGGCATTCCGCGCGAAGCCGAATCGATCCCCCTGGAGCGCGATCTCGCGTTGGCTCGGCTGACCGGCGGCGCCTATCACGCTGCCAAGATTTCGACGGCTATGGCGGCAAGCGCGCTAGCACGCGCGAAAGCCGATGGCGCCAATGTCACATCAGGCGTGTCGATCCACAATCTGTCGCTCAACGAGAATGATGTCGGCGAGTACCGCACCTTCTTCCGGCTGACGCCGCCGCTGCGCGCGGAGGAAGACCGGCTGGCAATGATCGAAGCGATCAAGGACGGCACCATCGATCTCATCGTCTCCTCGCACGACCCGCAGGACGTCGACACCAAGCGCCTTCCCTTTGCCGATGCCGCGGCCGGCGCCATCGGCCTGGAAACGCTGCTAGGCGCAGCGCTGCGGCTCTATCACAATGGCGACGTGACGCTGCTCCGGCTGGTCGAGACACTGTCGACCGCGCCGGCAAGATTGTTCGGCCTGCCCGGCGGCACGCTGAAACCGGGGGCATTGGCCGACCTTTCGCTCGTCGATCTGGACGAGCCATGGGTCGTCAGCGAGAGCGGCATCCGCTCACGCTCGAAAAACACCTGTTTCGAAGGCGCTCGACTGCAAGGCAAGGTCTTGCAAACGATGGTGGCGGGCCGCACAGTGTTTTCGGCCTAGGACGAAAACAGGCGTCACGGCTTAAAATCCGCTCAGCCAAGGAAAGTTCGGGGGAACAATGGCTTACAGTCCCGTCTTGGCATTGGTGTTCGGCTATCTTCTCGGCTCGATCCCGTTTGGCCTGCTGATCACCCGTGCCGCCGGCCTCGGCGACGTGCGCAACATCGGCTCCGGCAACATCGGCGCCACCAATGTGCTGCGCACCGGCAACAAGAGCTTGGCCGCGGCCACGCTTCTGCTCGACGCCCTTAAAGGCACCGCGGCGGTGCTGATCGCAGGTCGCTTTGCGCCCGAGCTCGGACTTTGGGCCGGCTTCGGCGCGTTTTTAGGTCATCTCTTTCCGGTCTGGCTCGGCTTCAAGGGGGGCAAGGGTGTCGCCACTTACCTTGGCGTGCTGATCGGCCTTGCCTGGCAGGCGGCGCTGATCTTCGCCGTCGTCTGGCTGGCGGTGGCCTTCCTGTTCCGCTTCTCCTCGCTTGCGGCATTGACGGCAGCAGTCGTGGTGCCCATGGCGCTGTATTTCCTGAGCACGCCGCAGATTGCCGGGCTTTTCGCGGCGATGAGCCTAATCGTCATCGTAAAGCACCGCGCCAACATTGCGCGGCTGCTTGCCGGCACCGAGGGTAAGATCGGGGCCAAGGAGTGAGCGAGCCCGACGCCGGGCCGCGCCTCAGCGACCGGCAGCGGCTGAGCTGGCTTCGTCTGATCCGCACGCCGAATGTCGGCCCGGCTTCCTTTCGCGACCTGATCAACCGGTTCGGTTCGGCCGAAGCAGCGCTATCGATGCTGCCCGAGCTGATGATTTCGGGTGGCGCCAAAAAAATCGTCCGCATCCCGTCCATTGCCGAGGCCGAGGCGGAGCTGGAGACCGCCCGGCGGGCTGGCGCCCGCTTCGTCGGCATCGGCGAAGCGGATTATCCGCCGCTGATGAAAAGCATGGATCATCCGCCGCCGCTGCTCGCGGTCAGGGGCAATAGCGCGGTGTTCCGCTTGCCAGCGGTCGCCATCGTCGGCGCTCGCAACGCATCGCTGGCCGGCATCAAGATGGCGCGGATGCTGGCGGCGGATCTCGGCCGCGACGGCTATGGCATCGTCTCCGGCCTGGCGCGCGGCATCGATACGGCCGCGCACCAGGGCAGCCTTGCGACTGGCACAATCGGCGTGCTCGCCGGCGGCCTCGATTTGCCCTACCCGCCCGAAAATGCCGGCCTGTGCGACGAGATCGCCGAGCGCGGCGGCGCCATCATTTCCGAAATGCCGTTTGGCTGGCAGCCGCGCGCACAGGATTTTCCGCGCCGCAACCGGCTCGTCGCCGGTGCTGCATTGGGATTGGTGGTGGTCGAGGCCGCACAGCGCTCCGGCTCACTGATCAGCGCCCGGCTTGCCGGCGAGATGGGCCGGCTGGTCTTTGCCGTTCCCGGTTCGCCGCTCGATCCGCGCGCTGCCGGCGCCAATGGCCTGCTCAAGGATGGCGCAACCCTTGTCACCGAGGCCGCCGATATCACCAGTGCGATCGCCCCGCTGGTCGGCGCCTGGGCCCCAAGGACATCGCCGCTTGAGGAGCCGCCCGACTTTTCGGCAACGCCGCCGCCGCGCGAGGACGACCGCGACCGCGTCGTCGAGGCGCTCGGCCCGACGCCGGTGGCGGTAGACGAGATCATCCGCCACACCGGCCTGCATCCCGCGCAAGTCTTCATGGTGCTGCTGGAGCTCGACCTCGCCGGCCGGCTCGAACGCCACGCCGGCGGCAACGTCTCACTGATCTGACCGAGAGCTTGCGCATGTCACGGCAAGCAATCCCGACGTGATCCCGATGGCCGATCCGAGCAACAAACCAAAGCAGACGCTGTTCACTCGCACGACGGCCCTCGTCTGGTCAGCGCTGAGCGTCATACTGGCGCTGCAATGGTCGATGGATCTCGGCATGTCGGGTTTTCCCGACGGCTACATAACGCCCTTCGCAAGAGCGACCAGCACGCTTTTGGGCATTCTGACGGCAGCCTGCATGGCCCAGGGTCTCTACTTTTTCTTGGCCGGTGTGTTGGGCAGGAAGGTAAGCGCTACCCGTCTCGGTGTACAAATCCTTGCCGCAGCGGTTCTTACCGTGGCGCCAGTGCTTATCGTGAAGGATTGTCCGGGTTCTCAGCTGTGCAGCAAGGCCTATGAGGCACTCACAGGCACCATGCTGGACGATGGGGCGGGCGGCTAAAGCCACTGCATGCGTTCGGCACGAGGTTGTCACCCAAGTCTTAGGTACAATCTGTTACCTATGTCTCCGGGTTGGACACTTTTGATTTTGGTGAGCGCGATGGGATTCGAACCCATGACCTACTGATTAAAAGTCAGTTGCTCTACCGGCTGAGCTACGCGCTCCCGCGGGCTCAGAAAGGCCGCCCTCGAAATTGCGCGGAACATAGGGAGAGTGCCTCTGCCGGTCAACCGGAAAAAGACGGCTCGCAAACCGGACTGTCCTGCAGTGTCATCATGCCGTGCGGAGCGCTTCGGCGTCGACGGAACGGCCTCGTTCTCGCGCAAGACCGAAGCTCGCCCTCTATGCCGACAAAGGCAAGCAGCAAATCGGAAGAACCTTTGCGGATCAGCAACTTGGGATTTTTGGCGGAACAATTTGCGCAGCCTGCCCGTTTCCCGCGATAAGGGACATGCGTTTCAAGGAGAAGACGGAGAAGACCATGAATAGGATCATGTCGGGCCTGCTGGCGACCACTCTTTCGATCTCATTCGCTGCCGCGGAGATCGTGCCAGTCAACGCTCAGCCCAGCTATGCGCCCCCGGCCCAGGGGCTCACCTCGAATGTCCAGACCGTCCAGTACGAGCCGTGGCGGAGGCACCGGAATTTCAATCGCGATTTCTCGCGTCGCGATTTCCGTCGCAATTTTTCGCGTGACGACGGCATGTACTGGCGTGGCCATCGCGGCTATCGCGAATATCGTCGCGGCTATCGCCGTCACGGCGATTTCTGGTTCCCGCTGGCTGCGTTTGCTACTGGAGCGCTGATTACCGGCGCGATCGTCAACCAGAATCGTGTCTATCGTGGCGATGCCCACGTGCAGTGGTGCTATGACCGTTATCGGAGCTATCGCGCTTCTGACAACACTTACCAGCCCAACTACGGTCCGCGCCGGCAGTGCCGGTCGCCTTACTGAGTCCCAGATTAGAGGCTGCAAGCCCGCGCCCGAAACGGCGCGGGTTTTTCATTAGTGCGAATCCCGGGGCATCGGGGCATCCCTGCCTATTGCGTACTTAGCGTCCTGCGCACAGCGTGGCGCCAACCGGCCAGCTTGGCCGCACGTGTCGAAGCATCCATGTCCGGCTTGAACCGGCGCTCGAGCGCCCAACTCCTGGCGAATTCCCGCGCCTTCGGCCAGACACCGGCCTTCGAGCCGGCCAGCCATGCCGCACCGAGTGCTGTCGTCTCGAGAATTGTCGGCCGGTCGACCGGCGCATCGAGAATGTCGGCCAGCCGCTGCATGGTCCAGTCCGACGCCACCATGCCGCCATCGACCCTGAGCACGGTCTTGGCCGAGGCGGCCTTCCAGTCCTTGCGCATGGCGTCAAGCAGGTCGCGTGTTTGGAACGCGACTGATTCCAGTGCCGCGCGGGCAAATTCCGCCGGCCCCGAGTTGCGGGTCAGCCCGAAGATGGCGCCGCGCGCTCCGGCATCCCAGTGCGGTGCCCCGAGCCCGACGAAAGCCGGCACAAGATAGACGTTCTGCGTCGGATCGGCTTCCGCTGCCAATTTGCCGCTATGCTCGGCCTTGCCGATTACCTTGATGCCGTCGCGCAGCCATTGCACGGCGGCGCCCGCGATAAAGATCGAGCCTTCCAGAGCGTAGGTGGTCTTGCCGTTCAGCCTGTAGGCGATGGTGGTCAAAAGCCGGTTCTTCGAACGCACCAGATCGCTGCCGGTGTTGAGCAGCGCGAAGCAACCGGTGCCGTAGGTGGATTTCATCATGCCTGGCTCGAAACAGGCTTGGCCGATCGCCGCCGCATGCTGGTCGCCGGCCACACCGAGGATTCTGATCTGTGCACCAAACAGGCTTTTGTCGGTGATTCCAAAATCATCGGCACAATCTTTCACCTGCGGCAGCATTCTTGCAGGTATGCCAAGAATGGCCAGCAGCTCGTCGTCCCAGGCGTTTTGTTCGATGTTGTAGACCAGTGTGCGCGAGGCGTTGGTGGCGTCAGTGGCGTGGACCTTGCCGCCGGTCAGCCGCCAAATCAGGAAACTGTCGATGGTGCCGGCCAGCAGCTCGCCCTTCTCGGCGCGTTTTCTTGCGCCCTTCACCTTGTCCAGCATCCAGGCGATCTTGGTGCCGGAGAAATACGGATCGAGCAGCAGGCCGGTCTTTTTCGTGAATTTCTTCTCCAGTCCCAGCTTCTTCAATTTCTGGCACAGCGGCGCGGTGCGGCGGTCCTGCCAGACAATCGCGTTGTGGATCGGCTTGCCGGTCTCCTTGTCCCAGATGACGACGGTTTCGCGCTGGTTGGTGATGCCGATCGCCGCGACATCCGCCGCATTGCGGCCGGCTGTCTTCAGCGCAGCCTCTACCGTTTCCACGACACTCGACCAGATCTCCTCGGGATCGTGCTCGACCCAGCCGGAGGCCGGATAATATTGCGTGAATTCCTTTTGCCCGCTGCCGACGACCATCATCTTGTCGTCGAACAGGATCGCCCGGCTCGATGTCGTCCCCTGGTCGATTGCAAGGATATATCCGGTCATTCTCTCTCCCGTCGAAGCGAATTCAAGGTGCTACGATGTCTCGACGCCAGATGGCGCGGAGCCGTTCACGCAAACAGGGGAGACGGCAACATGCCGCCTCCCCTGAGCATGGCGATGCGGGCGCGGACGCCCGCATCAAACGGTCCTATTGCTGCCAGCTCTTCACCAGCTCGTCGTAGTTGATGGTGACCGGCTTTTCCTTCTCGTTCTCGATCTTGAGCTGAGGAGCGAGATTGCCCTTCTTGACCGCGTCCGTATTCCAGTAGGCGAGGTCATGCTCTTCGGCCATCTTCGGGCCGATATCGCCCTGGACGCCCGACTTCTCGATGCGGCTCATCACCTTTTCCTGCTCGCCGCAGAGCGAGTCCATCGCTTCCTGCGCGCTCTTGGCACCCGACGAAGCATCGCCGATCGCCTGCCACCAGAGCTGTGCCAGCTTAGGATAGTCCGGCACGTTGGTGCCGGTCGGCGACCACTGGACGCGCGCCGGCGAGCGGTAGAACTCGATCAAGCCGCCGAGCTTTGGCGCACGTTCGGTGAAGCTCTTGTCGTGGATCGTGCTCTCGCGGATGAAGGTCAGGCCGACATGGCTCTTCTTCACGTCGACCGTCTTCGAGGTGACGAACTGCGCGTAGAGCCAGGCGGCCTTGGCGCGGTCGGTCGGCGTCGACTTCATCAGCGTCCAGGAACCGACGTCCTGATAGCCGAGCTTCATGCCGTCCTTCCAGTAGACGCCATGCGGCGACGGCGCCATGCGCCATTTCGGCGTGCCGTCGTCGTTCAGCACCGCCTTGGCGCTGGCGTCGACCATGCTGGCGGTGAAGGCGGTGTACCAGAAGATCTGCTGGGCAACCGCGCCCTGCGCCGGAACTGGCCCCGATTCGGAGAAGGTCATGCCTTGGGCTTCCGCCGGTGCATAGGCCTTCAGCCAATCGAGGTACTTCTGGATGGCATAGACAGAAGCCGGGCCATTGGTGTCGCCGCCGCGCGCCGTGCAGGAACCGACCGGACGCGAATTCTCGTCGACCTTGATGCCCCATTCGTCGACGGGCAGACCGTTCGGAATGCCCTTGTCGCCATTGCCGGCCATCGACAGCCAGGCGTCGGTGAACCGCCAGCCGAGCGACGGGTCCTTCTTGCCATAATCCATATGGCCGTAGACCTTCTTGCCATCGATCTCACGCCCGGTGAAGAACTCGGCGATGTCCTCATAGGCCGACCAATTGACCGGCACGCCGAGGTCGTAGCCGTATTTGGCCTTGAAGTCCGCCTTGTTCTTCTCGTCGTTGAACCAGTCGTACCGGAACCAGTAGAGGTTCGCGAACTGCTGGTCGGGAAGCTGGTAGAGCTTCTTGTCGGGCGCGGTGGTGAACGAAGTGCCGATGAAATCCTTCAGGTCGAGATTCGGGTTGGTGACATCCTTGCCGTCGCCTGCCATCCAGTCGGTCAGGTTGCGCACCTGCTGGTAGCGCCAGTGCGTGCCGATCAGATCGGAATCGTTGACCCAGCCGTCATAGAGGTTCTGGCCGGTCTGCATCTGGGTCTGGATCTTCTCGACGACGTCGCCTTCCTGGATGACGTCATGCGTAACCTTGATGCCGGTGATGGCCGTAAAGGCCGGCGCCAGCACCTGCGATTCATACTGATGCGTGGCGATGGTTTCGGAAACCACCTTGATATCCATGCCGGCGAAAGGTTTCGCGGCATCGATGAACCATTGCATCTCGGCTTCCTGGTCGGCGCGCGAAAGCGTCGAAAGGGGCCCGATTTCCTTATCGAGGAAGGCCTTGGCCTCGTCCATTCCGGCATAGGCATTGCTTGCCCCGAGCAACAGGACAAGCGCAGTTGTTGATGTCAAGAATTGCCGTCGCATGTATTTCCTCCACTGTTAAAGTTCAAAGTGCGATCTGGATCGGCGGCCGGCACGCCGCCGTTCCAACAGTTTCCCCCTCTATACGTAGCGGAACACGCCGACGGCGTAGACCACGGAGAGAGCGAGAGCCCACCACAGATTGGGTCCGACTAGACCCAGCCAAGCGAGATGGATAAAGGCGCTGCCAAGCAGCGACAGGAACAGGCGGTCGCCACGCGTCGTTTCGAACCGCAGCACGCCGACGCGCGGATTGCCGCCCGGCGAGACGTATTCCCACGCCGCCATGCCGCAAAGCAGCAGAAAGATGGTTCCAAAGAAGGCCGCGGTCGGCCACGTCCAGGCCATCCACGAAAAATCGAGGTTGGACGAGAGGTTAAATCCCCACAGGCGGATATTGGCCGGATCGCTGAAGCCCACCGTTATTGCCACGAAATCGATTTGAAGTGCCACCCAGGCCACGACGACCAGGGCGAGAAGCAGCACGGCCCACCACCATGGGCTTCTGTCGACCTGCTCCATCATACCCTCCCCAGGGCAAAGCCCTTGGCGATGTAGTTGCGCACAAACCAGATGACGAGCGCGCCGGGAATCAGCGTCAGCACGCCGGCTGCGGCGAGCAGCCCCCAATCCATGCCGGCGGCCGAAACGGTGCGGGTCATGGTCGCGGCGATCGGCTTGGCATCGGTTGTCGTCAGCGTACGGGCGATCAAGAGCTCCACCCACGAGAACATGAAGCAGAAGAAGCACGCCACGCCGATGCCGCTCGCAATCAGCGGCATGAAGATCTTGATGAAGAAGCGTGGGAACGAATAGCCGTCAATATAGGCGGTCTCGTCGATCTCCTTGGGTACGCCCGACATGAAGCCTTCGAGGATCCACACCGCCAGCGGCACGTTGAACAGGCAATGCGCCAGAGCCACGGCGATGTGGGTGTCGATAAGGCCGAAGGCCGAATAAAGCTGGAAGAATGGCAGCGCGAACACCGCCGGCGGCGCCATACGGTTGGTCAGCAGCCAGAAGAACAGATGCTTGTCGCCGAGGAAGCGATAGCGCGAAAAGGCATAGGCAGCAGGCAGTGCCGCAGCCACCGAAATCACCATGTTCATAACCACATAGGTGATCGAGTTGATGTAGCCAGAGTACCAGGACGCGTCGGTGAAGATGGTGCGGTAATTCGCCAATGTCGGTGCGTGCGGGTAGAGCGTCAGCGACGAGACGATCTCGCCATTGGTCTTGAAGCTCATATTGATGAGCCAGTAGATCGGCAAAAGCAGAACGATGATGTAGAGCGTCGGCACGATCCACCACCAGCGCGACTCCTCGCCGCGACGGCGCATCAGCCGTGCGATCTCGTCCTGCCGTAGCGTGCTGGCAAGCCCTTCCGAAGCTGTCGTCTCGCTCACTCTGTCGGCTCTTTCGTCAGCGCGGCTCATCTCAGCGCTCCGCGTCGTAATTGGTCATCACGGTGTAGAACACCCATGACAACAACAGGACGATAAGGAAGTAGACCAGCGACATCGCCGCCGCCGGGCCGAGGTCGAACTGGCCGAGCGCCGTCTTGACGAGATCGATCGAAAGAAAGGTCGTCGAGTTGCCGGGTCCGCCGCCGGTCACCACGAACGGTTCGGTGTAGATCATGAAGCTATCCATAAAGCGCAGCAGCACGGCGATCAGCAGCACGCGGTTCATCTTCGGCAGCTGGATGTAACGGAACACCGCCCAGCGCGAGGCACCGTCGATCTTGGCCGCCTGATAAAAGGCATCCGGGATCGAGACCAGGCCGGCATAGCAGAGCAGAACGACGAGGCTGGTCCAATGCCAGACGTCCATGATGATGACCGTGACCCAGGCGTCATATGGGTCTTGCACATAATTATAGTCGATGCCGAGCGCGTTGACGTAATAGCCGAGCAGGCCAATGTCGTTGCGCCCGAACACCTGCCAGATGGTGCCGACGACGTTCCACGGGATCAGCAGCGGCAACGCCATCAAAACAAGGCAAACAGGCACGCCCCAACCCTTCTTCGGCATATTGAGCGCAATGAAGATGCCGAGCGGCACTTCGATCGCCAGGATGATGAAGGAGAAGACAAGGTTGCGGATCATCGCCTGCCAGAAGCGGCTGGAGGAAAGCAGTTCCTCGAACCATTCCGTGCCGGCCCAGAAGAAGACGTTATTGCCGAAAGTGTCCTGCACCGAATAATTGACGACCGTCATCAGCGGTATGACCGCCGAGAACGCCACCAGCAGCAGCACCGGCAGCACCAGGAACCAGGCTCTGTTGTTCCAGGTCTTTTCCACTTCAGGCTCCCATCTCGACGCGCCAGGAATCGGCATAGATGTTGATGCCGGCCGGGTCGAACCGCACCTTCGGATCAGCCGGAACTGTCTCGTCCTCGCCGATGACGGCGGCGATCTCGCGTCCTTCGAGATTGGCACGGACCACCTTGTGGCGGCCGACGTCCTCGACCTTGCTGACCCGGACGGCCATGCCCTGGCTGCCCAGGCGCACATATTCGGGACGGATGCCGAGCTCGATGGCGCCGCCGCCCGCCTTGGGCACGCCCGGCAGTTCGATCTGCTGCGAGCCCAGCTTCGCTGTCTTGCCGTCGATCGCCACCGGCATGACATTCATGCCGGGCGAGCCGATGAAATAGCCGACAAAGGTGTGGCGCGGGCGCTCGAACAGCTCCGCCGGTGTGCCGATCTGCACGATTTCGCCGTCATACATGACGACCACCCTGTCGGCGAAGGTCAACGCCTCGGTCTGGTCGTGCGTGACATAGACCATGGTGTAGCCGAAGCGGCGGTGAAGCTGCTTCAACTGCGAGCGCAGCACCCATTTCATATGCGGGTCGATGACGGTCAAAGGCTCGTCGAACAGGATGGCATTGACGTCGGAGCGCACCAGCCCGCGTCCGAGCGAGATTTTCTGCTTCTGGTCGGCGGTCAGTCCGCGCGCCTTTCGTTTGGCCATATCGGCCAGCCCGGTCATCTCCAGCGTCTCGCGCACCTTGCGGTCGACGTCGGCCTCCGGCACGCCGCGATTGCGCAGCGGGAATGCCAGATTGTCGTAGACGGTCATCGTGTCGTAGATCACCGGGAACTGGAAGACCTGCGCAATGTTGCGCTCTTGGGTCGACAGATTGGTCACGTCCCTGCCGTTGAACAGCAGCTGGCCATGCGAGGGATGCAGCAATCCCGAAATGATGTTGAGCAGCGTGGTCTTGCCGCAGCCGGATGGGCCGAGCAGCGCATAAGCGCCGCCATCCTCGAACGTGTGGTGCACTTCCTTCAGCGCGAAATCGGCATCCGTGCGCGGGTTCTGCAGATAGGAGTGGCGGATATGATTGACATCGATGCGCGCCATCGCTTCCTCCTAGGCCGCCAGCTTCGGCGCGGCCACGGCGCGGCCGTGCTCGTCGAAGACCATGATGTGGCGCGGGTCGATGAACACCTCGACCTCCTCGTCCGGCTCGAAGTCGCGAATGCCGTGGGTCAGCATGACCCAGCGCGCATCGGCAAAATCGAGATGGATGAAGCTTTCCGATCCGGTGATCTCAGTGATCGTCACCTTTGCGCGCACCGGCACTGCGGCGGCGTTGGGCCGATCGAGGGACAGATGATGCGGCTGGAAGCCGATCGTATAGATCGCATCGGCAATGCCGAAGAGTTCCGCCGGCACCGGCAATTTCACGCCGCCCTCGAGCAGGAAATCCAGGCCCTTCTTGGCAAGCACGATGGTGTTGAGCGGCGGATCGGCGAAGGTTCTCGCCGTCACCAGATCGACCGGTTTGCGGAACACTTCGATGGTCGGCCCGAACTGGGTGATGCTGCCCTCGGAAAGCGTTGCCGTGTTGCCGCCGAGCAGCAAAGCCTCGTGCGGCTCGGTCGTGGCATAAACAAAGATTGTACCGGCGGCCGCGAAGACTTTCGGCAGTTCCGCGCGTAATTCTTCACGCAGCTTGTAGTCGAGATTGGCGAGCGGCTCGTCGAGCAGCACGAGGCTGGCATTCTTGACGATGGCGCGGGCCAGCGCGGTGCGCTGCTGCTGGCCGCCCGACAGACTGAGAGGCGTCCGGTCGAGATAGGGCGTTAGTTTGAGAAGGGCGGCGGCATTGCGCACCTCCCTGTCGATCGTTGCCTGATCCGTGCCGGCCACCCGCAGCGGTGAGGCGATGTTTTCGTAGACCGTCATCGCCGGATAATTGATGAATTGCTGGTAGACCATGGCGACGTTGCGCTTTTGCACCGGCATGCCGGTGACATCCTTGCCATCGAACCAGACCGAGCCCGAGGTCGGCACGTCGAGGCCCGCCATCAGCCGCATCAGGCTGGTCTTGCCGGAGAGCGTCGGCCCGAGCAGGACGTTGAGCGAGCCGTGCTGAAGCGTCAGCGAGACGTCGCGGATATGTTCCGCTGCACCCACCGTCTTCGTCACGTTTCTCAGTTCAAGCATGATGCCTCCTCCCAGGCTTTCTGCATCAGTCGGCCGTTCCTATTCGGCAGCCGCTACGTGCTGCCGGCTTATTCCGCGCATGAACTCGTCGAGCACTGCCGCCTGCTCACGGCTGAGACGCAGGCCGCGCTTGGTCCGGCGCCACAATACATCCTCGGCAGTCATCGCCCATTCGTTTTCGACGAGGTAGCGCACCTCGGCTTCGTAGAGATCGGCGCCGAAGTTGCGGCCAAGATCGACGTTCGACTTGGCGAGGCCCAGCAGCTTCCTTGCGCGGGTGCCGTAGAGCCGGGTCAACCGGCGGGCCAGCCGGGCGTCGAGGAACGGGTACGCCGTTTTCAGTTTCGCCACCTCGGCATCGAAGCCGGTGACGGGAAAGTCACCGCCGGGCAGCGGCGCGTTTGCCGTCCATGGTTTGCCGCGCTTGCCGAGAAAACCCTCGATCTTCTCGAGCATCGATTCCGACAATCGGCGGTAGGTCGTGATCTTGCCGCCAAAGGCGTTGACGATCGGGGCGGCACCCTCGCCTCCATCGGCCTTCAGCACATAGTCTCGGGTGGCTTCCTGCGCCTTTGAGGCGCCATCGTCGTAGAGCGGTCGCACCGCGGAATAGGTCCAGACGATATCCGACGGCTTGACCGGCTGCGCGAAATATTCGCTTGCCGCAGCGCAGAGATAGTCGATCTCGGCGTCATTGATCCTGACGTTGTGCGGATCGCCGGGATAGTCACGGTCGGTGGTGCCGATGAGCGTGAACTCGTCCTCGTAAGGGATGGCGAAAATGATGCGCCCGTCCTTGTTCTGAAAGAAATAGGCGCGTGGGTCGTCGAATTTCTTGCCCACGACGATATGGCTGCCTTGTACGAGGCGGACATTGTGCACGTCGTTCAAGCCGACGGTGGCCGACAGCACCTGATCGACCCACGGGCCGGCGGCATTGACCAGCAGCCGCGCCTTGACCTCCTCGGTATCGCCGGTCCGCACATTTTCAAGCCTGACCGTCCAGAGATTGCCTTCGCGGCGTGCGCTGACGACCTTTGTTCGGGTTCGAATGGTTGCGCCGCGCTCGGCAGCGTCGCGGGCGTTCAACACAACCAGCCGGGCATCGTTGACCCAACCGTCCGAATATTCGAACGCCTTTCGAAACAGCGGCTTCAGCGGCTTGCCGGCCGGATCCTTGGCCATGTCCAGCGTTTTCGTCGGCGGCAGCAATTTGCGCCCGCCAATATGGTCGTAGAGGAAAAGCCCGAGCCGGATGAGCCAGGCCGGACGCAGTCCCTTGGCGTATGGCAGCACGAAGCGCATCGGCCAGATGATATGCGGCGCGTTCTTCCACAGGACCTCGCGTTCCATCAACGCTTCGCGCACCAGACGGAATTCGTAGAATTCGAGATAGCGCAAGCCGCCATGGATCAGTTTGGTCGAGCCGGAAGAGGTCCCGCTGGCCAGATCGTTCATCTCGGCAAGAAAAACCGAAAAGCCACGTCCAACGGCATCGCGGGCGATGCCGCAGCCATTGATGCCGCCACCGATGACGAAAATGTCATGAATCGGTGATGCGCTCAAAGAATCCTCCCTCGATTTCGCATTGCAGCATTTTTGGGTTCTTGCGAAACCGTAGAGGAATTATTTCGAAATGATAACGAATGTCAAACGAAATATGATAGGCGGAAGATGCCGCAACGGCATCTCTAGGATAGCGACGTTTCGATCAGCTGAACTTCTGCCTCCTGGCAGATCTTACGCACCGACGGGATGTCGCAACGATCGGTGATAAAGGTGTTGACCTGCGACAGATGGCCGATGCGGACGGGCGCGGTGCGCTCGAATTTGGTCTGGTCCGACACCAGGATCACATGTCGGGCGTTGGCGATGATCGCCTGAGCCACCTTCACCTCGCGAAAATCGAAGTCGAGCAGTGCGCCGTCATGGTCGATGGCCGAGGCGCCGATCACCGCAAAATCGACCTTGAACTGCCTGATGAAATCGACCGCGGCCTCGCCGACCACACCGCCGTCGGAACCGCGCACGACACCGCCAGCGATCACCACCTCGATCGAAGGATATATGCGCATCCTGTTGGCAACATTGATGTTATTGGTGATGACCATCAGGCCGCTGTGATCGAGCAGCGACTTGCTGACAGCTTCCGTCGTTGTCCCGATATTGATGAACAGAGACGCGTTGTCGGGGATCAGCCGGGCTGCTGCGCGGCCGATCGCCTCCTTCTCCTCGGCGGCGATCTTGCGCCGAGCCTCATATTCCATGTTCTCGATGCCGGAGGGGAACAATGCCCCGCCATGGATGCGGGACAAGAGCCGCTGGTCGCAGAGATCGTTGAGATCCTTGCGGATCGTCTGCGGCGTCACGTTGAAATGCGTCGCCAGTTCCTCGACCAGTACGCGGCCATGGTCCTTGGCCATCTGGATGATTTCGGAATGACGCGGCGACAGATACATCTAGCAACCTCTCATTTTCGTTTTTCTCGTCTATAGCTGAAAACGAAAGCCATGAACAGGTATGGGCCGGCTAATGAAAATCGGGCGACTGCAGAGAGAAAAGCTCCGGCGCAATCTCGACGAGGGTATCAACTCAGCCCCCGCGCGATCTCAGTGATGACCTCGAAAGCAGTATCGACGTCCGCCGCAGTCGTTTCGAACTGCCCGACCTGAAAGCGGATCGCCACCTGCCCGTCCACCCGGGTCTGCGTCAGGTAAATGCGGCCGTCATCGTTGATCGCGCTGACCAACCGCAAATTGCGCTCGTCAGAGTCGATGGCCGCAGCCGCGAGATGGCGGAATGAGAATAGCGACAGCATCGGTTCCGTGACGATCTCGAAATCCGGTTCCCGAGCCAGCCGCGCGGCGAGGCTCTCGCTCCAGGCGACATGGTTGCGGATCATGGTCCGCAGATTTTCCAAGCCATGCGCACGCAGCAGGAACCAAAGTTTCAGCGCGCGGAATCTTCGGCCGAGCGGCACCGACCATTCGGAGTAGTTGATGACCCCGTCGCGGCCATGCGTCTTGAGGAATTCGGGCTTGATCGCCAGCGTGCGGACCAGATCTTCCGGCTGGCGGATGAACTGCATCGAGCAATCGAACTGTGCCCCCAACCATTTATGCGGGTTGAAGACGATGGAATCGGCATTTTCGGCGCCGGTCCAGAAATGCCGGAACTCGGGGCAGATCATGGCGGAGCCGGCCCATGCGGCATCGACATGCAGGTAGAGCCCGTGCCGCTTCGCCACCTCGGCAACAGCCGCCACATTGTCGGTGCCGCCGGTACTTGTGCCGCCGACGCTGGCGATGATGCCCGCCGGCAGCATGCCGTTTTCGCGGTCGGTAACGATCGCGGCTTCCAGAGCCGCCGTCTGCATGGCGCGGAAGCGTCCGGCGACCGGAATGCGAACGAGGTTCGCCTCGCCGATCCCCGACACCCAGATCGCCCGGTCGATGGAAGTATGGACCTGGTCGGAAGAATAGATCCGCACGACCGGCTGCCCTTGCAAGCCGTTCTTGTTGCCTTGCCAGTCGAGCGCGCGCTCGCGCATGGTCAGCACGGCGGCAAGCGTCGCCGATGAAGCCGAATCCTGCATGACGCCGGAAAATCCCTCCGGCAAACCAAGCGCCTGCCGCATCCAGTCGACGACCCGCGTCTCGAGCTCGGTTGCCGCCGGCGAGGTCTGCCAGAGCATGCATTGCGCGGCCATCGCGGAAACCAGATACTCGGCCACGACTGAGACCGGTGCCGCATTGGCCGGGAAATATGCGAAGAAACGCGGATGCTGCCAGTGCGTCATGCCAGGCAGGATCTTTTGTTCGAAATCGGCGAAGATTGCCTGCATCGTTTCACCGTCTTCCGGCGGCGCGGCATCGACGCTTTTGAAGATTTCGCCCGGCTCGACAAGCGGCCGCACCGGTCTCTCGCGAAGGCTGTTTCTGTAGTCGACGCCCCATTCAGCCGCTCGCAGCGACCACTCGCGGAATTCGTTGCTATTCATCTTCTTCGCCTCCGTGGCGCCTCATCGAGCCGCGATCAAAGAGCACGAAAAACGAAGGTTTTCATTCGGGAAAATCAGGCAGACTGGCAAAGGCGGTCTTCAGCGCGTTCGACCAGCTATCCGAGATCGTACGATAATATTGATCGTCCTGGGTTATTCGCTTTTTGAGGCCGACCTTGAAAGTGTCCTTTTCATAGAACAGCAGGTCGAGCGGCAGGCCGACCGACAGGTTCGACTTCAGCGTCGAGTCGAACGACACTAGCAGCAATTTCACCGTCTCGGCGAAACTCATCGTCCTTTCATAAGCGCGGATAATGATCGGCTTGCCGTATTTGGTCTCACCGATCTGGAAGAACGGCGTGTCGTCGGTCGATTCGATGAAATTGCCTTCCGGATAGATCATGAACAGGCGCGGCGCGCTGCCCTTGATCTGACCGCCGAGGATGAAGGAGGCGTTGAAGTAGGAATCCGCCTTTTCGCCAGCCGGCGACGAACTGGCGATGACCTCCTTGACGGTGTCTCCGACCAACCGGACTGTCTGGTACATGGAGGGCGTTTCGAGCAGCGTGGCACGGCGCTCCGCCACTGCCTTGGTGCGTTCGTCGAGCAGGCTGACCACGGCCTGCGTCGTCGCCAGATTGCCGGCCGACATCAAAACGATGACGCGCTCGCCCGGCTCTTCCCAGACATGCATCTTCCTGAAGGTCGAGATCGAATCCATGCCGGCGTTGGTGCGCGTGTCCGACATGAACACGAGCCCGCGATCGATCTTCAGGCCGACGCAATAGGTCATCGAATCTCTTTGGCAACAATCTTGCCGGGGATTACTGCTCCACGGTGACGGTGACCGCAAGCTGTTCTTCCGCCTGTCCCAGCCGAATTCCAGATACCGGCGTGGCGTCGCGATAATCGCGGCCGGTCGCCACCTTCACATAACGCTCGTCCGGAGAAATGCCGTTGGCGACATCGAAGGCGACCCAGCCGAGGCCCGAGACATGCGCCTCGGCCCAAGCGTGGCTTGCCGCCTGCTCGATGGCCGCATCCATCATCAGGTAGCCGCTGATATAGCGGGCCGGAAAATCCATGGCACGCGCCGCGGCAACGAAGATGTGGCTGTGGTCCTGGCAAACGCCGGTCTTGAGCGCCAGGGCCTCTTCGGCCGGCGTCGTCACGTTGGTGGTGTCCGGCGTATAAGCGACGCGCTCGCCGATCACCGCCATCAACCGGTGCAGCCTTTCGATGTCGGTACCCTTGCCGACGGAGGCAGCAAGCTCGCGAATGCCGCTGCCGATCGTCGTCAGCGGCGTTTCCTGGCCGAACAGCCAGAGCGGCGCGAAACCCTGGTGCGGTCCGCAGACGCCAGCGGTGTCGCGCGTCACCACTTCGCCGGCTGCTTCGACGGTGATGAAGTCGCGCTCGCCCTCGACGCTCAACAGCCGGGTATCATTGCCGAAATGGTCGGTGAAGCGCACTTCCTCGCGTGCGCCTTCGATCTTCAGCGCCCAGGACAGTACCGTCTGGGTGCGCCCGTTCACCGGGAGCAGCCGCAAACGCTGCAACAGATAGTGCACCGGCGCATCGTAGCGGTATTCGGTTCGGTGGGTGATCTTCAGCCGCATCGCTCTCGTCCCTGGAGCATGAGCTTTTCCGAAAACCGATCTCCGCTTTTTTGGATCATGCTCAATAGAACCTGTAATCCTGCGCGATCTCGTCGCCGAGCCTGGTGTTGTCGCGGATGAAATTGGCCAGGAATTCGTGCAGGCCGGCGTCGAAAATATCCTTGATCGACCCGGCCGTCAGCATGGCCTGAGTCTTGGAAGCCGTTGCATGACAGGCGTGGCGCTCCCCATAGTCGTCACCCAGGAATTTGAGATGCTCCGTCAGGAAGCGGTAGCAAAAGGTCAGCGAGCGCGGCATGCGGACGTTGAGGATCAGATAATCGGCGATGTTGCTCGGCTTGTAGTCGGCATCATAGACCCAGCGATAGGAACGGTGCGCCGACACCGAGCGCAGGATCGATTCCCACTGGTAGTTGTCGAGCGTCGAGCCGACCCAGGAGATCGACGGCAACAGCACGTAGTATTTCACATCCAGGATACGCGCGGTGTTGTCGGCGCGTTCGACATAAGTGCCGAGCTGCGAGAAATCGAAAATCTCGTTGCGCAGCATCGTGCCGTAGAACGAGCCGCGGATCAGCGCCGTCTCGCGCTTGATTGCGTCGAGTGCGTTGGGCAGGTCGCGCTCGTCGATCGGCTTGGCCAGCATCCGCTTCAGCGACATCCAGGCTTCGTTGATGCTTTCCCAGGTTTCACGCGTCAGTGCCGTGCGCACCATGCGGGCATTGTTACGGGCCGTTTCGATAGACGACATCGTGCTCGACGGGTTCGATGTGTCGCGCAGCAGATAGTCGGCGACATTGGCGGCGGTGTAGTCGGAATATTTCTGCGTGAAGCTGGCGTCTGAACCGGCGCTGAGCAGCACCGAATTCCACTCCTCCGAAGCGTTCTGGGTACGAGTCAGCGCCATGCGCAGGCCGGCATCCACCAATCGCGCCATGTTTTCCGCCCGCTCGATGTAGCGGTTCATCCAGTAGAGCCCGTTGGCGGTGCGGCCGAGAAGCATGTCAGGCGGTCCTGTGGTGAATAGTGAAAGGTGAATGGTGAATGGTGACTATCCAGATTCCAGGGCACGATTCCGCGCGCTTCACTTCAGGGCATTTCACCAACATCAACGACCCCATATCCTTATCTATTCACTATTCACTATTCACTATTCACTATTCACTATTCACTATTCACTATTCACTATTCACTATTCGCTATTCGCTATTCCCTACTCGCTACTTCCACTCTAATCATCCAACACCCACGTATCCTTCGTGCCCCCGCCTTGCGAGGAATTGACGACCAGCGAGCCTTCCTTGAGCGCTACTCGGGTCAGCCCGCCGGGCACGATCTGGATACGGTCGGAAACCAGCACATAGGGGCGCAGATCGACATGGCGCGGCGCCAGCCCCTTGTCCGTCAGGATCGGACAGGTCGACAGCGCCAGCGTCGGCTGAGCAATGTAGTTCGACGGTTTCGCCGCGAGCTTTTTGGAAAAATCCTCGCATTCCTTCTTGGTCGCCGCCGGACCGACCAGCATGCCGTAACCGCCGGACCCGTGGACCTCCTTGATAACCAATTCATCGATGTGCTCGAGCACGTATTTCAGGCTGTCCGGCTCCGAGCAGCGCCAGGTCGGGATGTTGCCGAGCATCGCCTTGCGGCCGGTGTAGAATTCGACGATCTCGGGCATGTACGAATAGATCGCCTTGTCGTCGGCGATGCCGGTTCCCGGCGCATTGGCGATCGTGATGTTGCCGGCGCGGTAGACGTCCATAATGCCCGGCACGCCAAGTGCCGAGTCGGGGCGGAAGGTCAGCGGATCGAGGAACGAGTCGTCGACACGCCGGTAAAGCACGTCGATCTGCTTGTAGCCCTCGGTGGTGCGCATCGCGACATGGCCATCGACGACGCGCAGATCCTGCCCCTCGACAAGCTGCACGCCCATCTGGTCGGCAAGGAAAGCATGTTCGAAATACGCCGAGTTGAAGCTGCCCGGCGTCAGCACGGCAATGGTCGGCGCCCCCTTGGTGCTTTGCGGCCGCACTGCCGCCAGCGACTGGCGCAAGAGCTGCGGGTAATTCTCAACCGGCCGCACCTTGATCTGCTGGAACAGCTCGGGGAAGAGCTGCATCATCGTCTCGCGATTCTCCAGCATGTAGGAGACGCCGGACGGCGTGCGCGCATTGTCCTCCAGCACGTAGAACTCGTTCTCGCTGATGCGTACGATGTCGACGCCGATGATGTGGGTATAGACGCCGGCCGGCGGCCGCACCCCGATCATCTCGGGCAGGAACGCCTCGTTCTTGGCGATCAACTCCTTCGGCACCCGGCCGGCGCGCAAGATCTCCTGGCGATGGTAGATGTCGTCGAGAAAGGCGTTCAGCGCCTGGACGCGCTGCTCGATGCCTTGCGTCAGCCGTCGCCATTCATTGCCCGAAATGATGCGCGGAACGATATCGAAGGGTATCAGCCGCTCCGATGCTTCCTGCTCGCCGTAGACGGCGAAAGTGATGCCTGTCTTGCGAAAGACGCGTTCGGCGTCCTGCATCTTCTCGGTAAGTCTGGCCGGGTCCTGTTCCTTCAGCCAGCGATCGTAAGCCGAATACGGTTTTCTCAGCCCGGAAACTTCCGGAAGCATTTCATCGAACGCTGCCAATCGCATACTCCCCTGTGGCGCCATTTCACTGGCCTCGCTGGAGAAAATCAAGCGCAATCGGTGATTTGTTGGGCGCCGGCGATCAGTATATCGCACTTGCCTAAAATTAAGGCAGCACCAATAGGGCCTTGATCAGGCTTTGCCTGGTGTCCGGGCAGATGCCGGATGCGGATCAAAAAGCGCGAAAGGTGACGACCGTGAACGTGTCCTTGATGCCCGGGAGAATCTGCACTTTCTCGTTGACGAAGTGGCCGATGTCTTCCTCGTCGTCGACATAGAATTTGGCGAGCAGGTCGTAGTTTCCGGCTGTCGAGTAGATTTCCGAAGCAATCTCGGCATCGGCCAGGGCGCTGGCAACGTCGTAGGCCTTGCCCAGATCGCACTTTATCTGCACGAAAAATGCCTTCATTGCCTGGTCCTGCTCACATCGCACGCTCTAGGTATAATCGAGCGGCCCTTGTGGCAGACTGCCGTTCGCCTTTCAAGCATCGGCAATCGCTCAGGCTGTTCTCGCCTCGACAATGCTTTCTCGGCTCGGACACGGACTGCCACGCCGAATGTTTGCGCTCGGCTGAAACCCTGAAGCACTGCAAAGCGTATGGTATTATGTACCTTCAGGCAGCGATTTCTCAGGGACAACGGAGACAGGCCATGCGCCGCGCGTTTTTCGCATTCGCAGTCGTTCCATTCATTTTCGCATCCCAGGCCTTTGCTGGCGACGCCGAAGTCAAAGCGGCGCAGACGGTCATCGATGGGCAGTTGAGGGCCTTCATCGCCAATGACGGAATGACGGCCTACAGCTTTGCCGCACCGAATGTGAAACGCATCTTTCCGACCGTCGATACCTTCATGAACATGGTGACAAAAGGCTATCTGCCGGTGCGCCAACCGCAGACCTACTCCTTCGGCAAGGTTCGCGAGACGAGCCCGACCTCGATCATCCAGCAAGTGCTGATCGTCGGCCCGGATGGCAAGGACTACGAGGCGGTCTACACGCTCGAACTACAGCCTGACGGCAGCTTTCGGATCACCGGCTGCAGCCTGCGTGCGTCCACGTCGCTCAGCACCTAAAGGGGTGTTTCAATCCTGTCGCCGGTAGAGCGTCCAGCTCAGGCCTGAAAACCCCCAATGCCTCGACGCATCGGCCCGTTCATAGGCCAGAGCGCATGCGGCCGTCGGTTCGACATGTTCGGCTTGTTTGTCCACGTCCCCCTCGAGGACCAGCCAGGCGGGCCGTTCGGTGCACATCCCGTCGTCTGGAACCAGCAATGCCCGACGATCCATTCGCGCCGCAAAATAGTCGACGACAATGGGGGTGCGGAAATTGCCGTCGCTGGCATAGGTGGTTGCGCCGTTCCTGGTCATTTCATCAACGATAGCGGCGTAGGAGCCGCGTCCATATTGATAGAACTGAAGCAGCGACGAAATGCTTCCACTCACCACGATCGCCAGCGCTCCCATCGCAAGTAGCCTTGCAGTCCCGCGAGCATCCAGGCCGCGGCCAATCATCTCGCCGGCCCAGAGCAGCAGCAATGTTCCGCTAATGATGAAATAGCGTGGGAACTCGAGGTTGGGCAGATGCGCCGCCGCCATGAGCAAAGGCAGTCCGATAATCCCGATCGCATAAAGGCTGGCTCGGCGACCGCGCCAGACACCGGCGGAGAGGCCGACAAGACAGCAGGCGGCAACGATGTAGGGCCCGTCACCGAACCAGGGTGGCAGCCCGAACAGAGAGCGGATCATCCCGCCATAGCCCTGCGCGAAGGCGGCAATCGAGAACGGCGAAACACCACCGACACTGAAGCCGAACAGCCTGCCGCCGACAAACACGCCGACAGCCAGCGGCAGCACGGCAAGCAAGCCCGGCAGGAAGATCGACGCCAGGTCCGCAACGACACGGCCGACCTTCGCCGTACGCTGCCAGGCGAGCCAGGCGGTCCATATTGCGAGGACCGCCACCATTCCGATCATGGTGAGGTGGCACAGGAAGCCGAAAAGGATCGCCGCTGCCAAGGCCACGCCAGACCACCGTCTACTGTCGAGCCGGCGCTCCAGAAAAATGACCGAAAGCAGCGTGAACAGCACAAGGCCGGCATAGCCGCGCGCCTCCGAGCCGTAATGGATCATTGGGTAGCTCACGGCAAACAACAGGCTTGTGGCAATCATCGCCTGTCGTCCGCGCGATGCGGCGCTCGCTGCCGCCGCACCGATCGTGGCAACACCTAATGCTATCGACAGACCTCGCTGGATCAGCGGCGAAGCATCGGGGCCAATGAGATAGAGATAGACCGAGTTGAGGAAATGATTGTTGTCGTGATTGACGCGCCAGAATATCTGGTCGATCGAGGTCAGCGGCTCGATCAGCGCAAAGCTCCAGATCTCGTCCAGCCAAAGGTCGCCGCGCGCGCCAAGTAAGCGCAAGACCAGGCCGGTCACTGCGATCGCCAGAGCGGCAAGCAACGACCCCGCCGTCCATTGCTGGACAGCCACGGAAGGCGAAGGCTCGGCGATGCCGTTCGTCCGCACCGTCGTGCCAGGAACTGAAACTTGCCCCGAAACGAACAGGTTCTTGATCCTCGCCCGATGTCGTCCGGCAATGCTTATTAGGCAGTCGTTTCAAAACAGTTCATGGAAGGGGCAACTCCTCCCTGGAGCCGGATTCCTGGCGAGCATGCCTACCGGACGGCGAGGTCACCGTTTGCCCATTGCTGCGTGATGATCTCGGCTTGTTCGGCGAACCTGCCAGCCTCGATCGCTTCACGAATGTCGCGCATCAGCTGCTGGTAATAGGACAGATTGTTCCAGGTCAGGAGCATCGCCCCAAGCGCCTCTTGCGAGCGCACCAGATGGTGCAAATAGGCCCGCGAATAGTCGCGTGCGGCCGGGCAGTCGCTTTCCTCATCGAGCGGACGCGGATCGTCGGCATGGCGGGCGTTGCGCAGATTGACCTTGCCGCGCCGTGTGTATGCAAGGCCGTGGCGCCCTGCCCGCGTCGGCATCACGCAGTCGAACATGTCGATGCCGCGCGCCACCGACTTCAAAATGTCGTCCGGGGTGCCGACGCCCATCAGGTAGCGCGGCCGGTCAGCCGGCAGCTCCGGGCAAGTGATGTCGAGCATCTCCAGCATCACCGCTTGCGGCTCGCCGACAGCCAGCCCGCCGATCGCGTAGCCCTTCAGCTCCATTGCCTTCAGCGCCTGCGCCGAGCGCAGCCGCAGATCCGGCACGTCGCCGCCTTGCACAATGCCGAACATCGCCTTGCCGGGCTGCTCGCCGAATGCCGTCTTGCAACGCTCGGCCCAGCGCAACGACAACTCCATGGCACGCTCGATCTCGTTCTGCTTGGCCGGCAGCGCTGTGCATTCGTCGAGCTGCATCTGGATGTCGGAATCGAGCAGCCCCTGGATCTCTATCGAACGCTCCGGCGACATCTCGTAGGCGCCGCCGTCGATATGCGAACGGAAGGTAACGCCGTTCTCGGTCAGTTTCCGCAGCTTCGACAGCGACATCACCTGGAAGCCGCCGCTGTCGGTCAGGATTGGATGCGGCCAGCGGGCGAATTCATGCAGGCCGCCGAGCCGCGCCACGCGCTCGGCGCCGGGTCTCAGCATCAGGTGGTAGGTGTTGCCGAGGATAATGTCCGAGCCGACGCCGCGCACCTGATCCATATACATGGCCTTCACCGTGCCGCCGGTGCCGACCGGCATGAAGGCAGGCGTGCGGATTTCGCCGCGCGGCATGGTGATTACACCACGCCGCGCCCTGCCGTCGGTCGCCAGCACCTTGAAGGTGAATGCGTTAGTCATTGAATGCGTTAGTCATTGAATTCCCTAGCCATCGAACTCTTTGTCGAATACCGGCGCGTCCGGAGCCTGCTTATCGAGTGATTGCCGGTAGCGGATGCAGCCGCGCATGAATTTCGGCCACGGTGGCACGGCAATCGCCGGCTCGGTCTTTTCGGGCAAAAGCGACCAGAGGTCGGGATGATGCCAGCACAGATCATGGCCGGTGGCGTCGCGGTGTTGGCGGATTCCGGCGCGCAGTTTCCTGACCTCGGCGATCAAGGCTTCGCGGCCGAAGGTTTCCAGGTCATCGTCCATTACTATCCTCCCTGAACAGAAGACTTGCGTCTCCATAGGAATAAAACCTGTAGCGGTTCTCGATCGCATGCGCATAGGCCGCGCGCATCGTCTGCAAACCGCAGAAGGCCGAAACCAGCATGAACAGCGTCGAACGCGGCAGATGGAAATTGGTCATCAGCATGTCTGCGGTCTTGAAGCGATAGCCGGGCGTGATGAAGATGTCGGTCGGGCCTGACCATGCTGCCAGCCTGCCGTCCTCGCCAGCCGCGCTCTCCAACAAGCGCAGCGATGTCGTGCCGACGGCGATAATGCGCCCTCCTTTTGCTTTCGCCGCATTCAGCGCCTCGGCGGTTTCCGGGCTGACCGAACCGGTTTCGGCGTGCATCTTGTGGTCGGCGGTGTCGTCCGCCTTCACCGGCAGGAACGTACCGGCGCCGACATGCAGCGTGACGAAACGGCGCTCTATGCCCTTGGCGTCGAGCGTCGCAAACAGCTCCGGCGTGAAATGCAGCCCTGCCGTCGGCGCGGCCACGGCGCCCTCCTCCTTGGCATAAATGGTCTGGTAATCGCTGCGGTCGCGTCCGTCGTCGTCACGCTTGGAAGCGATGTAGGGCGGCAGCGGGATGTGGCCGACGGCATGCAGCGCCTCGTCGAGGAACGGACCTGACAGGTCGAAGCCGAGCAGCACCTCGCCACCTTCTCCCTTCTCGATCACTGTCGCGTCGAGCTGGCCGAGAAAGCAGGAATTGGCGTCATGACCGAAATGGATGCGATCGCCGGCGGCGATGCGCTTGCCCGGACGCATGAAGGCGAGCCACCGGTCGGGCGCCATCCGCATATGCAGCGTGGCTTCGACCTGCGCTGCTGCTTCGCCGCGCCGCCTGATGCCCTTCAATTGTGCCGGAATGACCTTGGTGTCGTTGAAGACCAGCACATCACCGGCCTTGAGCAGGGCCGGCAGGTCGCGCACCGTCCGGTCTTCGAGCCCCTCACCCGGCCTGACCACCAGCATCCTGGCACTGTCGCGCGGCTCGGCTGGGCGAAGCGCGATGCGCTCCTCCGGCAGATCGAAGTCGAAAAGATCGACGCGCAAGAAATCCCCGCCTCAAGGTTCCGGGCAGGTCACCGCCCAGGCGCCGACACTGTCTATGCTCAGCGTACCGCCCATTGCGAAGCTGGACTGCTCGCTGGCCTTGACCAGCCGCAATTTGGCGACGATCGAGCTGAGGCCCTCATCAGTGAGATCGATCAGCATGCGCTCGTCGTCTTCGAATGCCTGTCCAACGATGACTTTCGTTGAGCCTGCCTGTCCGTCCGTGGTCCATGTCTTGCCGCCGGCATCCAGCCACACACGAGCCACCGCAATGACGGCCGTGTGTCCCATCAAAACATCAATCGATGCCGCGCCGCCGTCGGCGCTGCAGACGATCGATTCCGTTGCCAGCGCCGGAGTGGCCGCCGCGACGAGCACAAATGCGATGGCCGCGACAGCCCGGCCGGTCATTTCACGTCGGCCGCGACCTTGAGCGACACGATCTTGTCAGGATCCTGCACCGGTTCGCCGCGCTTGATCTTGTCGACGTTGTCCATGCCTTCGATGACCTGGCCCCATACCGTGTACTGGCGGTTGAGGAAGGCGGCATCGTCGAAGCAGATGAAGAACTGCGAATTGGCCGAGTTCGGGTTCTGCGAGCGCGCCATCGAGCAGGTGCCGCGGCCGTGGTTGGTGTTGGAGAACTCGGCCTTCAGATCGGGTTTGTCGGAACCGCCAGTGCCGGCGCGCGATGGCGCGAAAGACGGCTTGTTGGAATTGCCGAACTTCACGTCGCCGGTCTGCGCCATGAAGCCGTCGATGACGCGGTGGAAGACCACGCCGTCATAGGCGCCTTCGCGCGCCAGCTCCTTGATACGGCCGACATGGCCGGGCGCCAGATCTGGAAACAATTCGATGACGACCTTGCCCTTGGTCGTGTCCATGATAAGCGCGTTCTCGCGGTCCTTGATTTCGGCCATGTCAGAAATATCCTTTTGAACAATTGGGGTTACTTGCCGTCCGCGGCGATGCGCACCTTGATCATGCGATCGGGGTCGGTCACCGTCCCGTTCTGCGCCTCGTCGCCTTTCTTGATGTGGTCCACCAGCTCCATGCCGCTGACGACGTTGCCAACGATGGTGTACTGGCCATCGAGCGGCGGTGCCGGCGCGAACATGATGAAGAATTGCGAATTGGCGGAATTCGGATCGTCGGAGCGGGCCATGCCGACCACGCCGCGCTGGTAGTGTTCGGTGCTGGAGAATTCGGCCGGCAGGTCAGGAAGATCGGAGCCGCCGGTGCCGACAGCGTCGGCATTGAAGCCGCTCTTCATGTTGCCGAACTTGACGTCGCCGGTCTGCGCCATGAAGCCGTCGATGACGCGGTGAAAGGCGACGTTGTCGTAGGCGCCCTGGCGCACCAGCTTTTTGATCTGCGCGACGTGCTTCGGCGCAAGGTCGGGCCTCAGCGCGATGGTCACGTCGCCGTCCTTCAGCGTTACGATCATGGTGTTTTCCGGATCGGCGGCAAAGGCCGACACGGATGCGGTCACAAGACCGGCAAGCACGGCAAGCAAGAAGGCAAGCTTTTTCAGCTGCATGGGATCTTTCTCCGAATATCTTCGTTCATGCATGTCGTTACCCAAAGCCGGGTTCCACTTTTGGGTGACATGCATTTATTTCGCGAATTTGGCGGTGAGCGCGCCGGCCACGGCCGCCGGCACGAAGGGGCGGATGTCGCCTCCCATCGAAGCTATCTGGCGCACAAGTGTGGCGGTAATGGTGCGCACTGAAGGGCTGGCGGGCAGGAACACCGTCTGCAGCTCCGGCGCCATGGTCTCGTTCATGCCGGCCATCTGCATCTCATAGTCAAGGTCGGTGCCGTCGCGCAGACCGCGGATCATGATCGAGGCGCCATGCTTCCTGGCCGCATCGATGACCAACCCGTCGAAGGCGACTACTTTGATACGCGCACCGTCGCTGCCGAATTCCGCCTTCGCGGCCGTTTCGATCAGGCCAACCCGTTCCTCGAAGGAAAACAACGGCTTCTTCCCGGGATGGATGCCGATCGCCGCATAGATTGTATCCGCCACGGCCAGCGACGCCTTCAGCACGTCGAGATGGCCGTTGGTCAGCGGGTCGAAAGAGCCGGCATAAAGGGCGATGCGTTCGGTCATGGCAGGTGCTTCTAGCGAGCCTCTCCCCTAAAGGCAAATCCGATCGCCAGCCCGCCCCACGAACCTTTTGGCCGACGTGAACGACAGATGAATGTGCCGCTCACAACAGCTTCACGCAGTGTTCACTAAGTTGCAGCTGCAGAAGATGAAACCAAACACCCATCTAATCGTTGTTAGGCGCAGGAGAACACGCACATGCTGATCTACATGCTCGCCACCGCAATGACCGTCGCCATGCTGATCGCTACCGTATTCGGCTTGCATCAGGAAGCACAGCGCGTCCGCGCCAAGGCCAATACCAAGCGGTTCGAAGGCTTCGGCAACCGCAAGCCTTATCGCCACTTCTAGATTGCGGGTGTCTTCACACGCCGGCCCATAGGGCTGGCGTCGTCGTGCCAAACTCACTCGACGGAAGTATCGGGCTCCCTACCTTCGGCATCGGCAGCAGCGCCGCTTTCAGCATCGACACTCTCTTCGATCTCTTCATCCGCTTGCGGTTCTGAAATTCGCTCCACCGAAACGACCTTCTCGCCCTCTGCGGTATTGAAGATGGTAACGCCCTTGGTGGCGCGGCTGGCGAAACGAATGCCGTTCACTGGAACACGGATAACGGTGCCGCCATCCGAAACCAGCATGATCTGATCGTCATTGCCGACCGGGAAGGTCGCCACCAGGCGGCCGATTTCGGCCGTTTTCGAGACGTCGGTGGCGCGAATACCCTTGCCGCCACGGCCAGTCAGGCGGAAATCGTAGGACGATGAACGCTTGCCGTAGCCATATTCCGTCACCGTCAACACGAACTGCTCGTGCGCCTTGAGGAACTCATAGCGGTCGTCGGAAAGCTCCGCCTCTTCGCCGACCTCTTCATTGGTGAGCTGGATTTCTTCCTCCTCGCCGGCCGCGATGTCAGCAGCGAGCCGGCGTTCGGCCACCACCCGCTTGAGGTAGGCGGCACGCTCCGCCGGCGGCGCATCGACATGCTCGATCACCGCCATCGAGATCACCCGGTCGCCATCGGCCATCGCAATGCCGCGCACGCCGACCGAATTGCGGCTCTGGAAGACGCGTACGTCGCTGACCGGAAAGCGGATGCACTGGCCGGAACTTGCCGTCAAAAGCACGTCGTCATTGTCTGTGCAGGTCTCGACGCCGAGGATCTCGTCGCCTTCCTCGTCCAGCTTCATGGCGATCTTGCCGTTGCGGTTGACCTGGACGAAGTCCGACAGCTTGTTGCGACGTACGGTGCCGCGCGTGGTGGCAAACATGACGTCGAGCTCGCCCCAACTCGTCTCATCCTCCGGCAGCGGCATGATCGTGGTGATGCGCTCGCCCTGTTCGAGCGGCAGCATATTGATCAGCGCCTTGCCGCGCGATTGCGGGTTGCCGATCGGCAGGCGCCAGACCTTTTCCTTGTAGACGATGCCGCGCGAGGAGAAGAACAGCACCGGCGTGTGCGTGTTGGCGACGAACAGCCGGGTGACGAAATCCTCTTCCTTGGTCGACATGCCGGAGCGGCCCTTGCCGCCGCGGCGCTGCGCCCGGTAGAGCGACAGCGGCACGCGCTTGATGTAGCCGGAATGGCTGACCGTGACGACCATGTCCTCGCGCTGGATCAGGTCCTCGTCTTCCATGTCCGCCCCGCCCTCGGCGAGCTCGGTGCGGCGCGGCGTGCCGAACTCGTCGCGCACGGCGATGAGCTCGTCCTTGACGATCTGCTGGACGCGGGCGCGGGACGAGAGGATGTCCAGGTAGTCCTTGATCTCGTCGCCGATCGTGTTCAGCTCGTCGGCGATCTCGTCGCGGCCGAGCGCGGTCAGGCGCTGCAGGCGCAGTTCGAGGATGGCGCGCGCCTGCTCCTCGGAGAGATTGTAGGTACCGTCCTCGTTGATGCGATGGCGCGGGTCGTCGATCAGAAGAATCAGCGATTCCACGTCGCCCGAAGGCCAGCGCCGCTCCATCAACTGCTCGCGCGCCGTCTGCGGGTCCGGAGCGCTGCGGATCAGCTTGATGACTTCATCGATGTTGGCAACAGCGATGGCAAGGCCGACCAGCACATGGGCGCGGTCGCGCGCCTTGCGCAGCAGGAATTTTGTGCGCCGGCTGATCACCTCCTCACGGAAGGCGACGAACGCCTTCAGCATGTCGGTCAGAGTCAGCAATTCCGGCTTGCCGCCGTTCAGTGCCACCATGTTGGCGCCGAAGGATGTCTGCAGCGGGGTGAAGCGGTAAAGCTGGTTGAGAATGACATCGGCGACCGCGTCGCGCTTCAGTTCGATGACGACGCGGTAGCCCTGCCGGTCGCTCTCGTCGCGAATGTCGGAAATGCCCTCGATGCGCTTGTCGCGCACCAGCTCGGCCATCTTCTCGATCATCGACGCCTTGTTCACCTGATAGGGAACCTCGGTGATGACGATCGATTCCCGATCGTTGCCGCGCGCCTCGACGTTGACGCGGCCGCGCATGACGATGGAGCCGCGGCCGGTCGAATAGGCGCTGTAGATACCGGAACGGCCAAGCACGATGCCGCCGGTCGGGAAATCCGGTCCCGGAATGATCTCCATCAGCGCCGGAAGGTCGATCGCCGGATTATCGATGAGGGCAATGGCGCCGTTGCAGACCTCGCCCAGATTGTGCGGCGGGATGTTGGTGGCCATGCCGACGGCGATACCGCCGGAGCCGTTGACCAACAGGTTCGGGAAGCGCGCCGGCAGGACTTTCGGTTCGCTGCCGGACGCATCGTAAGTGTCCTGGAAATCGACTGTGTCCTTGTCGATGTCTTCCAGCAACTCATGCGCGACCTTGGTCAGCCGCGATTCCGTGTAGCGCATCGCCGCCGGCGGATCGCCGTCGATCGAGCCGAAATTGCCCTGCCCGTCGATCAGCGGCACGCGCAGCGACCAATCCTGCGCCATGCGCACCAAAGCGTCGTAGATCGAGGCGTCGCCATGCGGATGGTATTTACCCATCACGTCGGCGACCGGGCGTGCCGATTTCACATATTTGCGGTTCCAGTGATAGCCGCTCTCATAGGCGGCGTAGAGGATGCGGCGATGCACCGGCTTGAGGCCATCGCGCACGTCCGGCAGCGCGCGGCTGACGATCACGCTCATGGCGTAATCGAGATAGGAGCGCTGCATCTCCTCGATGATGGATATCGGCTCGATGCCGGTGGGGCCGCCGTCGGCGCCGCGCGGTGTCTTTTGGTCGGTCAAATCGGATCACAATCTAATCAGGAATCACTTGGTGCTTATATAGGAAGCCAGCCTGAAACTCCAACAATCGCGGCAGTTTTCCAGTGTGGTTTTTAGCGGCAAATTCAAAAGGATAAACCAATTGCGACGATATGGCCGTGGCACCCTTTCACGGGCGTCGCCGGCGGGCGCGATAAGTACCCGGCGCCTCGCCCATCAGCCGCCGGAAACGACGATTGAAGGTTGATAGATCGTTGAATCCCGCCGAAAAGGCAATCGCCGAAATCGTCTGATCCGACGTCCGGAGCCGCACGGCTGCCCTGTGCAGCCGCGCTCTCAGCAGGAATTGGTAGGGCGTCATACCGGCGACGTGCCGGAAGGTGCGCAGGAAATGGTAAGGGCTGGTGGCGGTCTCGTCGGCGAGTTCGGCAAGCGAGATCGGCCGGTCGGCATCGACTTCGATGCGCCGCACCGCTTCGGCAACACGCTTCTGGTCACGGCGGCTCGGCGTCCGTCCCCGATCCGTGGCGCTGCAAGCCGCTGTCACCGCGGCACCGGCAATGCGCAGGGCGAGTTCCTCGAACGCGCCGGTGTCGGCCATCTCGCGCGCCGCCTCCGCTTCGGCAAGCAGCGGCACCAGCGCCGGCAAGGGCGGCAGGCGCGGCGTGCCGAAATCGAGCGTCTTCGTGCCCGGCACGTCGGCGACGATCCGCTCCATATAGGCCGGTCCGAAATGGAAGGAGAGGCAGCGGTCGCCGGCGCCATGCTCGTGACCGCATTCATAGCATGTGCCGGGATTGCCGAGCAGGAGCGCGCCCGGCGCCAGCATCGCCGTGCCCTCGCGCGCACGATAGCGGAAGGTGCCGTTGGTTACGGCGGCAACGCAGAAATCCCGATGCTCCTCCTCGAATGGCCTGTCGGCGGCGCTGGCGGTGCAGATGACATCCGACACCTGCCAGCCTCGGCCCGACGCCAGCCTGTGCGCGCTCGTCGTCATCGCCGAAACATAGCAACTTTTCCCAAGCGCAGAACCCCTGTGAGCCTCTATGCTTGCCGGTCTCCTGACAAGATGAGAGCGAAGCCATGTCCAATTCCTTTGCCAAGGCCCTGCACAGCGGTGGGCCCGTACCGGCCCTTGCCGAGAAACTGAATCTTTATGGCCGCTTCATCGGCGCCTGGACGTTCGACGCCACGCGCCATCTCGAGGACGGTCAGGTGCTGACCGGGCGCGGCGAAGTGCATTTCGGCTGGGTGCTCGAAGGCCGCGCGATCCAGGACGTATGGATCCTGCCTGCCCGTGACGCCGGCCCCTCGCCCTCGCTCGGCAAATGGACCTTCTATGGCACGACGTTGCGCGTCTACGATCCCGGCGTTGACGCCTGGCACATCTTCTGGAGCGATCCGCGCAATCAGTACTACAGCCGCCAGCTCGGCCGTGCCGAGGGCGACACCATCATCCAGCAAGGCGCAGACGGCACCGGATCTGCTGTGCGCTGGAGCTTTTCGCGCATCACCGAAAATTCGTTCCGCTGGCTGGGCGAACGCTCACAGGACGACGGCGCCACCTGGCGTCTCGAAGTCGAGTTTCTGGCGCGCCGGGCCGTCAGCCCCTGATCCGCACGGTTTCCACTGGCTCCGCTTTGCTCTACCAATCCCGTTATCCGGCTTTGCCGGCGGGGAGGGTCAGCATGCCGAGCTTCGACAGCCTGTTCAACGCCTTCGTCACCATACTGGTGACGATCGATCCGCCCGGCCTGGCGCCGCTCTTCCTCGCCGTGACCCGCGGCATGAACCGCGAGGAGCGCAACCAGGTCTCCGTGCGCGCCTCGGTCATCGCCTTCCTGGTAATGGCGTTGTTCGCAATCGCCGGCGCGTCGATCCTGTCAGTCTTCGGCATCACTCTGCCGGCCTTCCGCGTCGCCGGCGGCTTTCTGCTGTTCTTCATCGCCTTCGAAATGGTGTTCGAGCGCCGGCAGGACCGCAAGGAGAAGATCGGCGACGTCGCCATCACCAGGGACATGATCCACAACATCGCCGCCTTTCCGCTGGCGATCCCGCTTATTGCCGGTCCCGGCGCGATTTCGGCGACCGTCCTGCTCTCAAGCTCGTTTCAGGGTTTGGGGGCGCAGACAGCCCTTGTCGGCATCATCGCCATCTGCCTCGTCATCACCTACCTGGTGTTCGTGCTGTCAGAGCGCATCGACCGTATCCTCGGCCAAACCGGCCGTTCGATCCTGACAAGGCTGCTCGGCGTCATCCTGGCGGCGCTCGCCGTACAGTTCGTCGCCGACGGCATCAAGGCGCTGATGGCGACGTAGGGACAACCCTACTTCGCTGTCGTTTCAATGACTTCGAAGTCGTGGGTAATCTCGGCAGTCTTGGCCATCATTGCCGAGGCCGAGCAGTATTTGTCGATCGAAAGCCCGATCGCCCGCTTCACCTTGTCGTGTGATAGCGCCCGGCCCTTGACGACAAAATGCATGTGAATGCGGGTGAACACCCTGGGATCGGCTTCTGCACGGTCGGCATCGAGTTCGACCACGCAATCTTCGACCGCCTCGCGCCCCTTTTCGAGGATATGGACCACGTCATAGGCCGAGCAGCCGCCAGTGCCGATCAGCACCAGTTCCATTGGGCTCGGCCCCGGCGTCTTGCCCTCCGGCCCGAACGCAGTGCCTAGCACCAGCTTGTGCCCACTGGCGGACTCGCCAACGAAAGTGCGCTCCTCGACCCATTTGACCCTTGCCTTCACCTGATACGTCCTTTCACCGCTCAAACGCACAACGTCCCGAAAATCCAAGACAGATTTTCGGGACGCCATTTCGTGGCCAAGGTGCCGGCGCTTTTCGTCGCAAGGGCAGTCCGCCCCGAGAAATCAGAACGGGATTTCGTCGTCCAGCTCGCGCGACGAACCACCGCCGCCGCCCTTGTTGGCGCCACCGCGATTGAAACTTTCGCCCGGGCCGGACTGGCCGAAATCGGAACCGCGGCTCGCACCACCACCGGCATAGTTGCCGACCTGGCCGCCGCCCTCGCCCCGCGCATCGAGCATCTGCAGCTCGCCGCGGAATTTCTGCAACACGACTTCGGTCGTATAGCGGTCATTGCCGGTCTGGTCCTGCCATTTGCGCGTCTGCAGCTGGCCCTCGACATAGACCTTCATGCCCTTCTTCAGATACTGCTCGGCCACCTTGGCGATCTGGTCGTTGAAGATCACGACATTGTGCCACTCGGTCTTTTCCTTGCGCTCTCCGGATGTCTTGTCGCGCCAGCTTTCCGACGTCGCGATGCGGATGTTGACGACCGGGTCACCCGAATTCAAGCGGCGGATTTCAGGGTCCGCCCCGAGGTTGCCCACCAGAATGACCTTGTTGACGCTACCCGCCATGATACTTCTCCGCGCTCATCCGAAACCGAATTTTTGTCGCCGCACCTTACAGGCTATGGACAATCCCTGCCTGTCGTCGCTGCCTTTTCCCACAAGGTTTTTGTTCTCTTTTCGTTCTATAGGAGAGGCCCTGCACTGTCAATAGTTGTCAGTAAGAAGTAGTGTCTTGGCGTCGAATTTCCACAGACCATGGGATCGAGGCGAACGCATGAAGATGGTTGCGCACGACGATCAGCCGCAAGAAGAATGGCGGACGGGAGTAAAGACCCGCATGCATGTCTCGGCCTGCAACGGCGCAACTCAACTTTGCATATTCGAACAATGGGTCGAACCCGCGGTTGGCGCCCCGACACATTGGCACCCGGTCGAGGAAGTGCTTACCGTCATCGCTGGCAGGGCCGAGATGTGGATCGACGAAGAGCATCTCGTCTTGACTGCCGGACAGTCGCTTGTTGTTGCCGCGCACAGGCAACATGGCTTCCGAAACGTCGGCTCCGAATTGCTTCATATTCATGCTGTGCTCGCGTCACCAGTTTTCGAGGCGACGTTCAACGGATCCCCCGACATGGTGAGACGCTGGCCTCCAGCGAGTTTGTAAAACCTCGCCTGTCTTAAAAAACACCGCCTGTCTTAAAAAACACGGCTTGCCAAACCGATAAGTATTGACTTATGCTTTCGGCATGATCGAAGCAGACATTTTTCGGGCACTAGCGGATCCAACGCGTCGCGCCGTCTATGAGCGGCTCGCCGACGGCGAGATGACGGTGTCGGAACTGCGCACTGGCATACCGGTATCGCAGCCGGCGGTATCGCAACATCTCGCAGTGCTGCGCGGCGCCGGCCTCGTGGTCGAGCGCCGGGCCGGTCGCAATGCCTATTACCGCGTCGATCCGAAGGGGCTTGCGCCACTGCTCGGCTGGATCGAACGCTACCGTGCGTTCTGGCCAGAGCGCATCGAAAGACTCAAGACGGTTTTGAAGGACATGGACCAATGACCAGCCGAGGCACAGAACGCGCCGAAATGGCCGCAGACAAGATCGAGTTCGAGTGCGAGCTGCCCGAACCGCCGGAAAAGGTGTGGCGGGCGCTGACGGTGCCGGACCTGCTCGCGGCCTGGATGATGCCGAACGACATCAAGCCCGAAATCGGCAACCGCTTTGCCTTTAAAGCGCCGAATGCGCCGATCGAGTGCGAAATCCTCGACGCGGATCCCGGACGGCTGCTGCGCTATTCCTGGCGGGAGCGGCCGGCGCCCGGCGATACGCAGGTGCCGCCCGGCAGCCCCCTGGACAGCGCAATGAACGACAGCCCAGTGGACAGCATCGTCACCTTTACGCTCGACCGCACCGTTTCCGGCGGCACGCATCTGCGCATCGTCCATGATGGTTTTGCTCGGGCAGCAGTGCCGGAGATCGCGATGGCAGGCGCCGGTTGCCGGCTTTCGTTTGAAGCGCGCACTCCCAGACACAAGCAGATCGCCGCAAACACGCCGCGCCTCTTCCTGCGCGCGGCCTGAACGACAACAGTCAACGGAGAGAACCGATGAGCGGCCTTGCCAATCTGGTGCCAATGGTGATCGAGCAGTCGAGCCGCGGCGAACGCGCCTTCGACATTTTTTCGCGGCTGCTGCGCGAGCGCATCGTCTTCATCAACGGGGCGATCGACGACGGCACCTCGGCGCTGGTCTGCGCCCAGCTTCTGTCGTTGGAATCCGACAATCCCGACAAGGAGGTCTCGCTCTACATCAACTCGCCGGGTGGCGTGGTGACCAGCGGTTTCGCGATCTACGATACGATGCAGTATATCAGCTGCCCGGTCTCCACGGTTTGTATGGGCTTCGCCGCCTCGATGGCCTCGTTCCTTTTGATGGCCGGCACACCGGGGCGGCGGATCGCGCTACCCAACACCAGCATCGTGCTGCATCAGCCTCTCGGCGGTTTCCAGGGCCAAGCCTCCGATATCCAGCGCCATGCCGAGGGCATCCTTCGCACCAAGCGGCGCATGACCGATCTTTACGCCCGCCATTGCGGCCGCACCTACGAAGAAGTGGAACGCACGCTCGACCGCGACTTTTTCATGACCGCGCAGGAGGCCAAGGATTGGGGCCTCGTCGACCATGTTTTCGACACTCGCAAGCAGGCCGCATGAACGAGCCGGGCCGGCGGACGGAACTGACGCGATTGAGCGCCCGCAATTTCAGCGACATCGGTCTGGTCTTGCCGCTATCGCGGCACTATAGTCCGGCGATGACCGCCAGCCGCTCGTCCAGCCTGTTATGCCTTGCTATCGCTACCGTAGCCGGCACGAACATGCTGGTGGGTATGGCACTTGCCCAAGATAATTCGATGTCTTCGCAAAAGGGCGCCCTGCCCGGTGTGACCAGCGATTATCGCATCGCCGAGCCAGCGCCGCGGCCTGAGCCTGACGATATGGCTCCAGGCAGCGGCAACGGCACCTTCAAGATTGGCGATACCGACGTTCGGATTTCCGGTAGCATCACCATCGATGTCGCTACCGGCGGGATCAGGCCCTCCAGCCGCTAAGCTCGCCTGGTGTGAACCACAAATATTGCGCTTCAAACGAACAGCCCCGCCATTGCGTTTGCAACTGACGGGGCTTCTTGGATCTGAAATCCAAATTGCCGGGAGTGTACTGCCGGCATTTTATTTCGGATGCTTCGCGGCATTCAGCCGACGATCCGACTAGCAGTCTCTGATTTTATGGGGATCAGCAGGTCCGTTTGGCGGGCAGCGAAAACGCCTGACCCTGGCCACTTATACCTGCCGCGGCTCCAGCGACACGTGGAGCCTCAACGAACAATCCGGTGGAGTCATGCCTCTGCTCTCCTTCTGTTGGTTGCGACTGTCGTCGTCGAAGCGCTCATCGCATAACCCGCGGCGTCTCGCAGGCTAGCCCCAGGCCGCGAGGCCATCGAAAGACGGCCGGCTTCGTTGACGTCTGGAGTCTGCCCCCACGGTGCAGGGACGTCAACCTTGAATAGCCGATTACCGAAAAATGTGATCGCGAGACGTTTTGGGAAGCCGGCCCCACGGGCAGCTTTTGTCAGGAGCGTGTTCGGCCTTTGTTCTTTCCGCTTGCCCGTTCGCGCGAAAGGCGGTTAAACGCTTTGGTCGAGAGTTGTGGCGTCTCTCGAAAAGGCGGCGAAATTGCCTACATAGGGGGTGGTCGGGAAAACCCGCCCATCCCACGAATTCCAGATTCTGAGGCGGCGACCGGCGATGGCCGACCATAAATATCTCTCCATTCGCGGGGCACGCGAACACAATCTGAAGAATGTCGATCTCGACCTGCCGCGTGACAGCCTGATCGTCATGACCGGCCTGTCGGGGTCGGGCAAGTCGTCGCTTGCCTTCGACACCATCTACGCCGAGGGCCAGCGCCGCTATGTCGAGAGCCTTTCGGCCTATGCACGGCAATTCCTCGAAATGATGCAGAAGCCGGACGTCGACCAGATCGACGGCCTGTCGCCAGCCATCTCCATCGAGCAGAAGACCACCTCGAAGAACCCACGTTCGACGGTCGGCACCGTCACCGAGATCTACGATTATATGCGGCTTTTGTTCGCCCGCGTCGGTGTACCCTATTCGCCGGCCACCGGCCTGCCGATCGAGAGCCAGACGGTCTCGCAGATGGTCGACCGGGTGCTTGCAGTCGTGGAAGGCACCCGGCTGTTCATCCTGGCGCCGATGGTGCGCGGCCGCAAAGGCGAGTACCGCAAGGAGCTGCTGGAGCTGCAGAAGAAGGGTTTTCAGCGCGTCAAGGTCGATGGCGTCTTCTATGAGATCGCCGACGTGCCGGCGCTGGACAAGAAGTACAAGCACGACATCGACGTCGTCGTCGACCGCATCGTCGTGCGCGGCGATCTGGCGACGCGGCTCGCCGATTCCATCGAGACCGCGCTGAAGCTGGCCGACGGGCTGGCGGTGGCGGAATTTGCCGACAAGCCGCTCGACGCCAGCCAGACCGGCGAGGATTCGGTCAACAAATCGAAGAACGAGACGCATGAACGCATGCTGTTCTCGGAAAAGTTCGCCTGCCCGGTATCCGGCTTCACCATTCCCGAGATCGAGCCCAGGCTATTCTCCTTCAACAATCCGTTCGGCGCCTGCCCGACCTGCGACGGGCTCGGCAGCCAACGCGCCATTGATGCCAGCCTGGTCGTGCCCGACGAGAATGTCTCGCTGCGGGCCGGCGCCGTCAGCCCTTGGGCGAAGTCGAGTTCGCCCTACTATGCGCAGACGCTGGAAGCGCTGGGCGTTGCCTATGGCTTCAAGCTCGGCGACAAGTTCAAGGATTTGAGCGAGGAGGCAAAGCAAGCCGTCCTGCACGGCACCGGCGAGCGCGAAATCACCTTCCATTACGATGACGGCCTGCGCTCCTACAAGACGACGAAAACCTTCGAGGGCGTCATCCCCAACCTCGAGCGCCGCTGGAAGGAAACGGAATCCGCCTGGATGCGCGAGGAGATCGAGCGCTTCATGTCGGCCACGCCCTGCCCGGCCTGCCGCGGCTATCGGCTGAAGCCCGAGGCGCTCGCGGTCAAAATCGCCGGCAAGCACATTGGCGAGGTCACCGAGCTGTCGATCCGCAAGGCCGACCAGTGGTTCACCGACCTGCCTGCATCGCTCAACGACAAGCAGAATGAGATCGCGGTGCGCGTGCTCAAGGAAATCCGCGAGCGGCTGCGCTTCCTCAACGATGTCGGTCTCGACTATCTGACGCTGTCGCGCAACTCCGGCACGTTGTCGGGCGGCGAGAGCCAGCGCATCCGGCTGGCTTCGCAGATCGGCTCCGGCCTGACCGGCGTGCTCTATGTGCTCGACGAGCCGTCGATCGGCCTGCACCAGCGCGACAATGCCCGCCTGCTCGACACGCTGAAGCATCTGCGCGACATCGGCAACACGGTCATCGTCGTCGAGCATGACGAGGACGCCATCCTGCATGCCGACTACGTCGTCGATATCGGCCCGGCGGCCGGCATCCATGGCGGCCACATCATCGCGCAGGGCACGCCGCAGCAGATCATGGCGACCCCCGCCTCGATCACCGGCAAGTATCTGTCGGGCGAGCTCGAAGTGGCGACGCCGGCGGTTCGGCGCGAGGCCAAGAAGAACCGCCGGCTGAAGGTCGTCGGCGCGCGCGGCAACAACCTGAAGAACGTCACCGCCGAAATCCCGCTCGGCACCTTTACCGCCGTCACCGGCGTATCCGGCGGCGGCAAGTCGACCTTCCTGATCGAGACCCTGTTCAAGGCGGCGTCGCGCCGCATCATGGGCTCGCGCGAGCATCCGGCCGAGCATGACCGAATCGAGGGGCTGGAATTCCTCGACAAGGTCATCGATATCGACCAGTCGCCGATCGGGCGCACCCCGCGCTCCAACCCTGCCACCTATACCGGCGCCTTCACGCCGATCCGCGACTGGTTCGCCGGCCTGCCGGAGGCCAAGGCGCGCGGCTACCAGCCGGGCCGCTTCTCGTTCAACGTCAAGGGCGGCCGCTGCGAGGCCTGCCAGGGCGACGGCGTCATCAAAATCGAGATGCACTTCCTGCCCGACGTCTACGTCACCTGCGACGTCTGCCACGGCAAGCGCTACAACCGCGAGACGCTCGACGTCCTGTTCAAGGGCAAATCAATCGCCGACGTTCTCGACATGACGGTCGAGGAAGGCGTCGATTTCTTCGCCGCCGTGCCCGGTGTGCGCGACAAGCTGGAGACGCTGAAACGGGTCGGCCTCGGCTACATCCATGTTGGCCAGCAGGCAACGACTTTGTCGGGCGGCGAGGCGCAGCGCATCAAGCTTGCCAAGGAACTGTCGCGCAAGGCGACCGGCAAGACGCTCTACATTCTCGATGAGCCAACCACCGGCCTGCATTTCCACGACGTCGCCAAGCTGCTTGAAGTGCTGCACGAGCTGGTCGACCAGGGCAACACGGTCGTTGTCATCGAGCACAATCTAGAGGTGATCAAGACCGCTGACTGGGTGCTCGATCTTGGCCCCGAAGGTGGTGACGGCGGCGGCGAGCTGGTAGCGTCCGGCACGCCTGAGGACATCGTTCGCGAAAAACGCAGCTATACCGGGCAGTTCCTGAGGGAATTGCTGGAGCGGCGCCCCGGAGGCAAGCGCGAAGCGGCGGAGTGATGGCAAAGAACGGTCTCATCACGGTCCAAAGCCGCTTCGGCGTGGCCGAGACGATCGATCGCCTGGTCGGGACTGTGGAAGGTGCAGGATTGCTAGTCTTCGCCCGCATTGACCACGCCGCCGGTGCGCGCAGTGTCGAAGCTTCTCTGCGTCCGACCCAGCTTCTGATTTTTGGCAACCCGAAAGGCGGCACGCCGCTGATGCAGGACCGGCAGCTTGCCGGCATCGATCTGCCGGTCAAGGCACTGGCTTGGGAGGACGAGCAAGGCAAGGTCTGGCTCTCCTACAATGACGCGCACTGGCTCGCTGAGCGCCACGGCTTGGGCGACGCCAGTCGCAATGCCGTCGCCGCGATAGCGGCCGGCATGGACAAGGTGATTGCGGCCGCTGCCGGCGCGGGCCAGTTTTGATCATGAGAGCCGCTCGGGCCGATGATCTCCCCACGGTGATCTCGCTCACCACCGACGCCTACGCGCCCTACACTGCCCTGTTCGGAGCGCCGCCGATCCCCGTCACCGAGGACTATGCGCCGCGCATAGAACGCGGCGAGGTCTGGCTTTCGGAGCAGGACGGACAGCCGGCCGGCTTGATCGTTCTGGAACGACATGCGGACCATACAATGATCTTCAGCGTCGCCGTTGCGCCCGCCTTTCAGGGCAAGGGTTTCGGCATCGGGCTGCTCGATTGGGCCGAGCAACAGACGCGCTTGTGGAGCTTGCCTGAAATCCGACTCTACACCAATGCCAGAATGGAACGGAACGTTTCGTTGTATAAGGCCTACGGCTTTCGCGAAACGGGTCGCCGGCCCAATCCATATCGGCCAGGATGGACGATCGTCGACATGGCGAAAGCCGTCGAGACGACCGCCATCGCGTGATCCTTTTCTGCAAACCGGGAGGACGACCATGACTCAATCAGGAACAATCCGCGCCGGCATGGGCGGCTGGACCTTCGAGCCGTGGGACACGTCCTTCTACCCGGACAAATTGTCGAAGGCCAAGCAACTGCATTATGCCAGCCGGCAGGTGCCCACTATCGAGGTCAACGGCACCTATTATTCGAGCTTCAAGGAGCCGACCTTCGTCAAATGGGCCAACGAGGCGCCGGATGGTTTCGTCTATTCGCTGAAGGGCAACCGCTTCGTCACCAACCGCCGCGTGCTCGGCGAGGCCGGGGAATCGATCATGCGCTTCCTCGGGTCGGGCGTCGCGACACTTGGCGACAAGCTCGGGCCGATCCTGTGGCAGTTCGCGCCGACCAAGAAATTCGACCCGGACGATTTCGAGGCCTTCCTCAAGCTGTTGCCGGAAAAGCAGGACGGCGTTGCGCTGCGCCACGCGGTCGAGGTGCGCAACGACAGCTTCGTCGTGCCGGAGTTCGCCGCCTTGGCGCGAAAGCACAAGGCCGCCATCGTTTATGCCGACCACGCCAAATATCCGGGGATTGCCGACGTTACCGGCGATTTCATCTATGCGCGGCTGCAGACCGGCAGCGACGACAATTCCGATTGCTACACGCCAAAGGCGCTCGACGAATGGGCGGCGCGCGCAAAAACCTGGGCGGAAGGCAAGGTGCCGGCCGACCTGTCGCGCGCCGATCCTTCAACCGACGCGCCGGTCAAGCCACGCGATGTGTTCGTCTACTTCATCACAGAGGGCAAGGTCCGCGCTCCATTCGGCGCCATCGCGCTGATGAAGCGGGTCGCAGGCTGACGCCCCGCTGTCGGTGGTCCGCCTGGCCGGGTCCTCAATTACCGGCTATGCGGCGCGCTCGTCCGGACGCCGATCAACCCTGACGATCTCGTTGAAAGCATCGAGATCGACATAGAAGACCTTGGTGATCTCCGCGATGAGTTCGTCGTGGTCATACCCCTGCGATTTCAGAATGTTGATGGCTGTCAGGATATCGACGCGCTCCGTGAGCCGTCGTTTCTGGTAGTCCTCGACATAGCGCTCCATCGACTGGCCCTGGCTCCCAAGCACCCGAAATGTTGGACGACAACAGATCGCTGGAAGGGCTTGCGCGCAAGCGTGCCGACGCGGGCCGCGCCTTCCCCTGATCTGCCAAGTTGAAACTGGTACGGAAAGCGGCCGACTCACCAAGGCCAAGCAAAATCTAGCACGCAATCTGCAGCGCGCCAGAGTTGCAAAATAATGGAATCAATAAGAATTCAGACAGTCAGGAATTTGCGGACGTCCGCCCGGTCGAGATCCTCGGCGGGGCCGGTATGGACGATCTGACCGCGGTCCATGATGTTGACCTCGTCGGCCAATTCCCGGCAGAAGTCGAGATATTGTTCGACCAGAAGCACGGCGATACCGGCCTGGTCGCGCAGATAGCGGATGGCGCGGCCGATGTCCTTGATGATCGACGGCTGGATGCCTTCGGTCGGCTCGTCGAGCACCAGCAGCTTCGGCCGCATCACCAGTGCCCTGCCGATGGCAAGCTGCTGCTGCTGGCCGCCGGAAAGATCGCCGCCGCGGCGCGCGAGCATCTGCTTCAGCACCGGAAACAATTCGAAGACGTGACCGGGAATGTTGCGATCGGCGCGCTTCAACGGCGCAAAACCCGATTCGAGGTTTTCCCGCACCGTAAGCAGCGGAAATATCTCCCTGCCCTGCGGCACGAATGCGATGCCCGACCGGGCGCGATCATACGCCGCGCTCCGGTCGAGCGCCTTCCCCTCGAAGGCAACGCTTCCGCTCGTCAGCCGGTGATGGCCGACGATCGATCTCATCAAACTGGTCTTGCCGACGCCGTTGCGGCCGAGCACGCAGGTGATCTTGCTGGCGCCGGCCTTCAGCGAGACGCCGCGCAGCGCCTGGGCAGCCCCGTAGTGCAGCGTGGCATTGGAGACTTCGAGCATGGTCAGCGCTTTCTCCAACGCGTGAAGAACGAAAGGTCGAAATGATGGAACGGAACGCGCCAGACCATGTTCATCTCCCCAGATAGACTTCGACGACGCGCTCGTCGGCCGAAACGAAGTCGAGACTGCCCTCGGAAAGCACCGAGCCTTCGTGCAGGCAGGTGACCTTGACGCCGAGCTCGCGCACGAAATGCATGTCGTGCTCGACGACGATGACAGAATGGTCGCGCGCGATGTCCCTGAGCAGCCGCGCGGTTTCCTCGGTCTCGGCGTCGGTCATGCCGGCAACCGGTTCGTCGACCAGCAGCAGCTTCGGATCCTGCGCCAGAAGCATGCCGATCTCGAGCCATTGCTTTTGGCCGTGGCTCAGATTGGCGGCGAGTTCGTCACGCTTGTCGCCAAGCCGAATGATGCCGAGGATGTCGTCGATCTGCCGCACGTCCGCGGCCGAGCGACGATGGAACAGTGCCGGGAAGATCGAGCGCGGGCCTTTCAGCGCCAGCATCAGATTGTCCTCGATCGTGTGGCTTTCGAAGACCGTTGGCTTCTGGAATTTACGGCCGATGCCCATCATGGCGATTTCGGCCTCGTCGTGTTTGGTTAGGTCGACCTCACCGTTGAAGAAAACTTCACCCGCGTCGGGCCGCGTCTTGCCGGTGACGATGTCCATCATCGTCGTCTTTCCGGCGCCGTTGGGGCCGATGATCGCCCGCATCTCGCCCTTGTCGAGCACCAGCGAAAGGTTGTTGATAGCGCGAAACCCGTCGAAGGAAACCGACACGCCGTCGAGATAGAGGATGGTGTTGCTCTTCGACATCAGGCCATCACTCCGCCGGCTGCGGTTCGGCGCCGGAGGCCGACCAGTCGCCCGGCCTTCTCGCCGCCGAGCGGTCGGTTTTCGGCGGCACCGGCGCATCGGGATCGATGCCGACTTCCTCGGCAACCGAGGCCGCCCGCAGCGCCTTGGCGTTGCCGCGCCAGGAATCCCACATGCCGATGATGCCCTTGGGCAGGAACAGCGTGACGGCGACAAACAGTCCGCCCAGCGCAAACAGCCAGAATTCCGGCAGCACGCCGGTGAACCAGGATTTACCGGCATTGACCAGAAGCGCGCCGATGATCGGCCCGACGATGGTGCCGCGCCCGCCGACGGCCGCCCACACCACCACCTCGATCGAATTGGACGGCTCGAATTCGCCAGGGTTGATGATGCCGACCTGCGGCACGTAAAGCGCACCGGCGATGCCGGCCATCACCGCCGACACGGTGAAGGCGAACAGTTTGACGTTCTCCGCCCGCCAGCCGAGAAAGCGCGTGCGGCTCTCGGCATCGCGCACCGCCATTAAAAGCTTGCCGTACTTGGAACCGACGATTGCCCAGGTGACGAAGACGGCAAACGCCAGCATGACGGCGCTGGCCGCGAACAGCGCCGACCGCGTCATGTCGGCCTGCACGTTGAACCCTAGAATGTCCTTGAAATCAGTTAGGCCGTTGTTGCCGCCGAAACCCATGTCGTTGCGGAAAAACGCAAGCAGCAGCGCATAGGTCATCGCCTGGGTGATGATCGACAGGTAGACGCCGGTGACGCGGCTGCGGAAGGCAAACCAGCCGAAGACGAAGGCGAGCAGGCCGGGCACCGCAAGCACCATGATCGCGGCAAACCAGAAATGGTCGAAACCATACCAGAACCATGGCAATTCCTTGTAGTTAAGGAACACCATGAAATCCGGCAGCAGCGGATTGCCGTAGACGCCGCGCGAGCCGATCTGGCGCATCAGATACATGCCCATCGAATAGCCGCCGAGTGCGAAGAAGGCGCCGTGGCCGAGCGAGAGGATGCCGCAATAGCCCCAGACGAGATCGAGCGCCAAGGCGAGCAGTGCGTAGCAGAGGTATTTGCCGGTGAGCGCGACGATATAGGACGGCACGTAAAACGCACTTGTCGGCGAGACCGCAAGATTGAGCAGCGGCACGACGATTGCAACCGCCAGCAGGATGAAGATGGTGATGGCGACGCGGCGGTCGGCGCCGGCGGCAAAGAAGCGTCCCGTGATCATGCTTCCACCGACCTGCCCTTTAGCGCGAACAGACCGCGCGGGCGTTTCTGGATGAACAGGATGATCAGCACCAGGACGACGATCTTGCCGAGCACTGCTCCGGCATAAGGTTCGAGGAACTTGTTGACGATGCCGAGCGAGAAAGCGCCGACCAGCGTGCCCCAGAGATTGCCGACACCGCCGAAAACGACGACCATGAAACTGTCGATGATGTAGCCGCGGCCGAGATTGGGCGAGACGTTGTCGATCTGGCTGAGCGCGACACCAGCGATGCCGGCAATGCCGGAGCCGAGTGCAAACGTTAGCGCATCGACCCAAGGCGTCCTGATGCCCATCGAGGCGGCCATGCGGCGATTGGCGGTGACGGCACGCATCTGCAGCCCCCAGGGCGTGCGTTTCATCACGTAGAGCAGCACAGCGAACACGCCGAGCGCGAATACGAGGATCCAGAGCCGGTTCCAGGTCACGGCAAGCTGGCCGATATTGAACGAGCCGGACATCCAGGACGGGTTGCCGACCTCCTGGTTGGTCGGCCCGAAGATGGTGCGTACGGCCTGCTGCAGGATCAGCGACACACCCCATGTCGCCAGCAGCGTCTCCAGCGGCCGTCCATAGAGGAAGCGGATCAGCCCGCGCTCGATGACAAGGCCGACGAGCGCCGCCACCAGGAAGGCCAGCGGCAGGGCGATGACCAGCGACCAGTCGAACAGACCGGGAAAGGAATTACGGATAACCTCCTGCACGACGAAGGTCGTGTAGGCGCCGAGCATGACCATCTCGCCATGCGCCATGTTGATGACGCCCATGACGCCGAAAGTGATGGCAAGGCCAATCGCCGCCAGCAGCAGCACCGATCCAAGCGATATGCCGTACCAGATATTCTGGCCGGCATCCCACAGCGCCAGCGTCGAATTGATGTTGGCGATCGCAGCCGTCGCCGCGTCTTTCACCGCACCTTCGGAACTGGCCTCGACCGACGTGAGCAGCGACACCGCATCGCGGTCGCTGCGCGCACCGATGAGCGCGATTGCCGCCAGTTTGTCGGCCTCCGGCCTGTCGGAAACGAGAACCGACGCGGCGCGGGCCTGTTCTAGCAGCGCCTTGACGCTTGCCACGCTCTCATTGGCGATGGCGGTGTCGAGCGGCTCGATGTTTGCCGCGTCGGGCGTTTTGAACATGGTGTCGGCGGCGGCAATGCGCACGGCCGGATCCTTTGAGCCAAGCGTCAGCGTGCCCAATGCATCGCGAATGACGCGGCGCAGCGTGTTGTTGACCTTGATCTTGCTGATGTCGGCCTTGGCAGCTTCGCCCGATCTTTCGCCGGTAAGCGCATCGAGCAGCTCGATGCCGTCGCCGCTCTCCTTGCCGACAAAGACCAGTGAATCGGCCTTGCGCACGTAAAGGCTGCCCTCCGCAAGCGCGGCAAGCGGCCGTTCTACGGCCGGATCGCCGGAAGCCGCAAGCTCCCGCACCACGGCTTCTATCGCCGGAAAATTGGCGGCGGTGGCGAATTTGGCGATGACCACGCGCAGATCTGCTTCGCTGGCGTTCGACGGCAGCAGCGTCCCCTGGAGAAGGAGCAGCATCAGGCCAATCGCGCGGATCAGGATCATTGGTTTCTGGTGGCTCTTGAAGATTGAATGTCGCCTCCGGGCAGGCTGGAGGAGGAGCCTGCCCGGAGGCTTGCGGGTCTGGGAGGACAGACCGGGAGGATCAGTTGGTTCCCTTGCCGCCGCATTTGCCGGTGGCAACGTTGAAGTTGCCGCAGGACAGAGGCGCGCGCCAATCGGAGATCAGGTCCTTGGAGTCAGGCAGATAGTCGGACCACTCGTCGCCCATCACCAGGCCCGGCGTCTGCGAGACGGTTTCGAACTGGCCGTCGGCCTGGATTTCGCCGATCAGCACCGGCTTGGTGATGTGATGGTTCGGCATCATCGTCGAATAACCGCCGGTCAGGTTCGGCACCGAGACGCCGACCATGGCGTCGATGACCTTGTCCGGATCGGTGGTGCCGGCCTTCTCGACCGCCTTCACCCACATGTTGAAGCCGATATAATGGGCTTCCATCGGGTCGTTGGTGGTGCGCTTGTCGTTCTTGATGAATTTGTGCCAGTCGGCGATGAACTTCGCGTTCTCGGGCGTGTCGACGCTCTCAAAATAATTCCAGGCGGCGAGATGGCCGACCAGCGGCGCGGTGTCGAGACCGGCAAGCTCTTCCTCACCAACCGAGAAGGCCATGACCGGAATGTCCTCGGCCTTGATGCCCTGGTTGCCGAGTTCCTTGTAGAACGGCACATTGGCGTCACCGTTGACGGTCGAGACGACGGCGGTCTTCTTGCCGGCCGAACCGAATTTCTTGATCGCCGAGACTTCGGTCTGCCAGTCGGAGAAGCCGAACGGCGTGTAGTTGACCATGATGTCTTCGGCGGCAACGCCTTTCGCCTTCAGGTAGGCTTCGAGGATCTTGTTGGTGGTGCGCGGGTAGACGTAGTCGGTGCCTTCGAGCACCCAGCGCTTCACCGAACCGCCATCCTCGCTCATCAGATAATCGACGGCCGGAATGGCCTGCTGGTTCGGCGCCGCACCGGTGTAGAACACGTTGCGCTCGCTTTCCTCGCCTTCGTACTGGACGGGGTAGAACAGGATGTTGTCGAGCTCGCTGAACACCGGCAGCACCGATTTGCGCGACACCGAGGTCCAGCAGCCGAACACCGCGGCGACCTTGTCCTTCGAGATCAGCTCGCGCGCTTTTTCTGCGAACAGCGGCCAGTTGGAAGCCGGATCGACGACCACCGCCTCGAGCTTCTTGCCGAGCAGGCCGCCCTTGGCATTCTGCTCTTCGATGAGCATCAGCATGGCGTCCTTCAGCGTCGTCTCCGAGATCGCCATGGTTCCCGACAGCGAATGGAGGATGCCGACCTTGATGGTGTCGTCGGCCGCCCTGGCGGGAATGCTCATCAGCAGGCCGGCGGTGACCACGCCGGCCGAAAACATTTTTGTTATTGTCGAGAAACTGCCCCTCATACTTTTAAACTCCCAAGCTGGTTAACTGCATCGGAACAGGACCATGCAACGGCTGTGCCAATCACCGGCGAAAGATCGGAGTGTTTGAGATTTCCCAGCCCTGTCAGTCGGTTAATGTATTAGCCGCAGGAGATGAACCTCCCCTGCCAGGTTTGAAATGAGAAAAGATCACTCGTATCAGCCTAAGTTTTACTCACATATAGGCCAATGCCCGAATTTTGAGCAGCATCATATGAGCGCTGGCGAGGATTGCAGCGCCGCAGCGAAATGAGGCAAGTTCGAACCCTTAACGGGGGACTCCATGGCCTTCAGAGCTTCTTGCATTTTCACCGCCATGCTTCTGCTGGCGGCGACGACCGTAGCGCGCGCCGGCTTCAGCGACGGCAAGCTGCCGGACGGCTCCTATCATTGCGAAGTCTATCTGCTTGGCATGTTCCTCAGCCTCGGCGACATCACCATCAAGGGAAACGTCTATAGCGGTCCGGTGAGCTTCGGCATCGCGCCGCAAAGCTACAATTACCAGATGGATGCAGACGGCGTGATCACCTGGCTGGGTCCGCTGGGCGGCTACACCAGTGGCGGCAACTCGATCTCGCTTACGCAGGCGACGCTGGAAAGCGGAACCACCCCGTCCTTCGATATCATCATGAAGCAGCCAGACGGCGCCTTTACCGCCTCGACCTGCACGAAGCGTTGAAAAGTACGGAACCTGGCGAGGTTCCGTACTCCGAAGTAGAAGCCGCCTAGCTCTCCGCCGCCATGTCGAGCGCCAGCCGGGTCATATCGGTGAAAAGGCCCTGGCGTTCGGAATAGTCGGTCTGCTCGCCGGTTGCCACATTGTCGACGACGGTCAGGATCGACAGCGCCCGGGCGCCGAAATCGGCCGCAATGCGGTAGAGTGCGCTGGTTTCCATATCCACGGCGAGCGCCCCCTGTGCCTGTGCTTCGGCAAAGCGTTCGCGCCCCAGCGGATGATAAAAAATGTCGCTGCAGATCGTCAGCCCGGCCCGATGGTCGATCCCGAGTTCCGAAGCCCGGGCCAACGCCTGGGCCAACAATGCAGGATCGGGGCCGGCATCGGCACGATAGAGACCAAAAACCTGGCCGCTCTCCGCATTTTCGCCGCGCACCGATTGTGCGATCACCAGGCTGCGCAGCGCCATCTCGGCGGTCAGGCCGCCGCAGGTGCCGGTGCGGATCAACGTTTTCGCACCGTAGAAATCCAGCAGCTCGTGCACGTAGACCAGGAATGACGGGACGCCGATGCCGGTGGACTGGACGCTGACAGGCTTGCCGCGAAACAACCCGGTAAAGCCGAGCGCGCCGCGGCGGCGGTTGACGCAGCGCGACGCTTCCAGAAAGGTCTCCGCCATCCATTCAGCGCGCTGCGGGTCGCCCGGCAGCAGCACCGTGCTTGCGTAGTCGCCTTTGCTAGCCTCGTTGTGTGGCGTCACGGCATGCTTCCAAAACCCGTCGCCCGTTTCGCCTGCAATCATGGCAGTCTCACGACATTGCGCAAGCGGAGCGTTGGAAGGGTCAGGATTCCAGCATGTCCTTTACGATCGTGGCCAATTGCTTGAGCGAAAACGGCTTCGGCAAGAAGCCGAAATGCGCGTCGGCCGGCAAGTTCTTGGCGAACGCGTCTTCGGCATAGCCGGACACGAAGATAAACTTGATGTCGGGCTGCCGTTTGCGCAATTCGCCAAGCAGCGTCGGGCCATCCATTTCCGGCATCACCACGTCCGACACCACGACGTCGACCTTGCCGCCGAGCGCTTCGTAGACTTCAAGCGCCTCGACGCCCGACGACGCCTCGTGGACGGTGTAGCCGCGCGATTTCAGCGCCCGCATGCCGCCCATGCGCACGGCGTCCTCGTCCTCGACCAGCAGCACCGTGGCCGAGCCCGACAGATCCTTGGCTGAGTCGGCGATCTTGGCAGGGGCGGCCGGCACTTCTCCAGCCTCGCCCGCCTTCCTTGCCTCCGCAATGTGCCGCGGCAGGAAGATGCGGAACACGGATCCCTTGCCGACTTCGGAATCGCAGAAGATGAAGCCGCCTGTTTGCTTGATGATGCCATAGACCATGGACAGGCCGAGGCCGGTTCCCTTGCCAACCTCCTTTGTCGTGAAGAAGGGCTCGAAGATCTTTTTCAGCACATCAGGCGCGATGCCGCTGCCGCTGTCCTCGACCTCGACCAGCACATAGTCGGCCGGAGTAAGTTCGCGGTAGGAAAAGGTCTTGCACTCTCCGGCGCTGACGTTGCGGGTGCGTACGGTGAGCTCGCCGCCGGCCGGCATCGCATCGCGTGCATTGACCGCCAGATTGACCACCACTTGCTCGAATTGCCCGATATCGACCCTGACCGGCCACAGGTCGCGGCCATGGTCGATTTTGAGCTTGATGTCGTTGCCGACCAGCCGGGCAAGCAGCATCCTTAGATCTGCGAGCACGTCGGTCAGGTTGAGCACCTCCGGCCGCAGCGTCTGCTTGCGCGAGAAGGCCAGCAACTGCCGCACCAGCGAGGCCGCCCGGTTGGCATTCTGCTTGATGTTCATGATGTCCGGGAACGACGGATCGGACGGCCGGTGGTTGGTCAAAAGCAGGTCCGAGGCCATGATGATGGCGGTCAGCACATTGTTGAAATCATGCGCGATGCCGCCGGCGAGTTGGCCGACCGCCTGCATCTTCTGGCTCTGCGCCATCTGGCCCTCGAGGGCTTTTTGCTCAGTGGTCTCCACGGCATAGACGATGGCCGATTCCTCGGCGCCCTCGCCACCGGTACCGTCTGCGACCGCGTTGACGTAGAAGCGTATGTGGCGCTCCTCATTGCCGGGCAGCACCGTATCGATCGGCTCGATGTCAGCCTGTTGCTGGCGTGCCTTTTCAAAGGCCGCGGCGAAAGCCGGCCGGTCGCGCTCGTGGATCACCGTATCCAGCCGCACACGCCGATCGACCGCATCGCGGTCGACGACCGAGGAAAACAGCGACAGGAACGGCGCATTGGTGCGCAGGATGCGGCCGGCATGGTCGACGCCGGCTATCGCCATCGGCGTCGAGTTGAAGAACCGCGTGAAGCGTATTTCCGATGCGCGGAGGTCGGCCGAAGCGTCCTCGCCTTGCGTCCGGTTGAGCACGATGGTGCGAGTCGGGCCGTTGAGCCCCTCTCGGCTGGCCGAGACACGATGCATGAAGCGCACCGGCAGCGCCTCGCCGGTCATCGTCGTCAGATCGAGGTCGATAACGGCATTGCGCGTGGTACCAGCGTCGGCCTTGACCGAACGGACCAGCGCCATGCCGTCGCCGGCGACGATCTCCGGCAGCGTGATGGCGCCGGGAGTGAAGCTGGCCAGGTCGATGCCCAGCCACTCCGCAAGGGTCGCGTTGATATAGGTGACGCGGCCTTCCTGGTCGGCCGAAAAGAAACCGGCCGGCGCATGGTCGAGGTGATCGATCGCCTTTTGCAGGTCGAGAAAGAACCGCTCCTGCTCGGCCCGTTCCTGCGAGATGTCGGCAAGCTGCCAGGCAAGCATGGGCAGCCGCTGGCCGGGAACGCTGAAGGCGCGGGCCCGAACGCGGTACCAGCGAGCGCCCGGTTCGGCGCCTGGCCGAATGGACTGCGCGAGCCGAAACTCGCCGTCGCCAGGCTGGCCATCACGCAGGCCGGACGCCAGCCGGTATATGGTCACCGAGGCCTCGGGAACGTCTGAAAGCAAACCTTCGACGGTCTTGAGGTCGGCGGCCGACTCGGCACCCGTCATATCGGCATAGGTCCGGTTGGCGTAGATGATACGGCCTTTGGTGTCGGTGACCAGGAGACCTTGCGACATCGAATCGACGAAAGCTTTCGACAGTTCGTCGCTTGTCGAGCGCGGCGTGATGTGCACGAAGCCGATCGCAGTGGCGAATAGAAAGCCGACGCCGATCATCGCCAGCACGCCAAGCATGCCGAGCAGGAATGGATCGCCAAGGCGCTCGCGGAAAAGGCCGAAGACGATCGCTGCCCCAGTCAGGACGACGATGAAGACGATGAGCCGGGTGACCGCTCCCGGCCGCGTGTTCTGGTCGACGATAGGTACCGGATAGAAATCGCCGCGCGCTTCCTTGGCCATGTGCCCCCTGCTCGTGAATTCCGGTGTCGGTTGAATCATATTCTCAGGGTTGGGAAAAGGCCCGGCTGCAGATGTCCGTTAAAAATGACGCCGTTCGGCTCCCGGCGTTTCAAGCTGTTCACGAAGCGTGAAAGGCAACTTGCGGTGGCCTGCCGCAACAGTCTAGTGTCGCCTCTCTTCGAAAGCTGATTTTGGGGGAACCAATGCTGCAATGGCTGGATGGCGTGGCGGGTCCTGGTTATGCCGCAGCAATCCTATGGACGTTTGCAGTACTTGTCCTTCTGCTCATCATTCTTCTTATCATCAGGCTGGTCCGCAGCCTGACGTTCGGGACATTCGTCGCCGGCGGCAGGAACCGCAAGACGCGGCTGGCTGTCATGGATGCCACAGCGGTCGACAGTCACCGGCGGCTGGTGCTGGTGCGCCGTGACGATATCGAGCACCTGCTCTTGATCGGTGGTCCGACCGACGTCGTCGTCGAGCGCGACATCAGGCTCTCGGCGCTGCGGCGCCCGGCATTGACCGGAGACAACGGCCACCAGCCGGCAGCAAGGTCTGCTTCGACCACCGCCGCGCCGGTGAGGCAAGCGCCACCGCAGCCGGCAAGCGTAACCGCGACCCCTGTCCGAGCCCGCCAGACGGCGACGATGCCGGCAACAATGCCGGCGCCGGCGCCGAAACCGGCATCGAACGTCACACCGTTGCCAAGTTATGGATCCGTCAACGCCAATGCCTCGCGGCATGCGCAGCCGCCGGCAAGACAGGACTCCCCGGCAAGATACGAGCCGCCTGCACAGCACGAGTCGATTGACGATGCGCTGATGAAGGAGCTGGAGGTTTCCCTCGACGAGCCACGCTTCAGCCAAACGCCGAGCAAGCCGGTGGCGAAGGCATCGCCCTCTCTCGACGACGAGATGACGAAGCTCCTCGGCGAGTTGTCCAATCAGAAAAGATAGGCCGATAGCGAACGGCCAATGAAAATGGCCGGAAAACCGGCCATTGTGAACGCTTTACTGATGCCGCTGTTTTTCCCGGCGACTCAGTCGTCGCGGTAGACCTTCTCGCGCCGCTCATGGCGCTCCTGTGCCTCGATCGACAAGGTGGCGATCGGGCGCGCGTCGAGCCGCTTCAGCGCGATCGGCTCGCCCGTCTCCTCGCAATAGCCGTAAGTGCCTTCGTCAAGGCGCTGGAGGGCCGAATCGATCTTGGAGATGAGTTTTCGCTGGCGATCGCGGGCGCGAAGTTCGATGGCGCGGTCGGTTTCGGAGGAGGCGCGATCGGCGAGGTCGGGGTGGTTGGCGTTTTCCTGCTGCAGGATTTCGAGAGTTTCGCGCGCTTCGCGCAAGATGTCGTTCTTCCAGGTGACGAGCTTCATGCGAAAGTAGGATTTCTGCCGCTCGTTCATGAACGGCTCGTCTTCGGAGGGTACGTAATCGGCGGTAACGATGTCGTTCATTCGACTCACCCAACAAACCCCAAATTTGGCGCCTATATATTCGCGGACCGAAAGCTGCACAAGGTCAATCGACGACAGTTTCACGCAATTGTTAGTCTCGGACAAATCAGCATCTGCGATGCCCTTTTTGCGAAGAATACGACCGAATCCGTACATGATTCGCTATGCTTGAGGGGCGCTTGCCATTGCGCACGGAGCTCTTCTGATGGCAAATCCTGCGGCGTGCTGACGGGTTCGGTGCCCGGCACAACGGGGATCCGGTGACCAGACTTTACCTGCTGAGGCATGCGAAGGCCGGCTGGGCGCTGCCTGGCGTGGCTGACTTCGACCGCCCGCTCGATCCATCCGGCTTCGCCGATGCCGAAGCGATGGGCGTGCTGATGCGTTCCCGCAAATACGCACCGGCCCGCACCCTTTGCTCAAGCGCCAAGCGCGCCCGCCAGACGCTGGAAAGCTTGGCTGGCCATACGGACACGGGCCGGGTGCTGTTCTGTGACACCTTCTACAGCGACGATGCCGCCGCGTACCTCACTGCCATCCGGCAGAATGGCGGGCTGGATGCCTTGCTCGTCATCGGCCACAATCCGATGATCGAGGATCTCGCCATGGCGCTCTCAGGCGACGGCAACGAGACCGCGCGGGCCATGCTGAACCACGGCTTCCCGACCTCCGCACTTGCGGTGGTCCGGTTCAACGGCAGACTTGCCGAGGCTGCGCCAGGCACCGGCTATCTCGAAGCCTTCCTGACACCTGCCGATATCTGAGGCCATTTCAAAGCCGCGCATCAAAGCCTATATCGGATCCTGACCGGCCCGCGAGAACAGATTTGGCATCATCGCTGACGACTTTTACCGACGAGGCGAAGATTGCCTTGGATACGTTGTCAGGCCGCGCTGCCGGGCTTTTCGCTCCGTCACTGCGTCTTGGCGTGACCGGGCTGTCCCGCGCCGGCAAGACGGTGTTCATCTCGGCCCTTGTGCACAATCTGGTCCATGGCGGACGCTTGCCGCTGTTTGAGGCACAAAAATCGGGGCGCATCGCCCGGGCTTTTCTCGAAGAGCAGCCGGACGACGCGGTACCACGCTTCCAGTACGAGGATCACATCGCGGCTCTTGTCGACGATCGCGTCTGGCCGGATTCGACGCGTGCGATTTCCGAACTGAGGCTCACCATCGAATACGAATCGGCCTCTGGCTGGAGCCGCATGTTTTCCGCCGGCAAATTGTCGGTCGACATCGTCGATTATCCCGGCGAATGGCTGCTCGACCTGCCGCTGCTCGGCAAGTCCTACGCCGATTTTTCGCGTGAGGCCTTCGAGATGGCCGTGTTGCCGGTGCGTGTCGACCTTTCGCGGGAATGGCGGGCGCTCTCCAATCCGGTCGACCCCAACGCCGAGGCCGACGAGATGACGGCGCGCCGTCTCGCTGAGAGCTTCGCGGCCTATCTCAAGGCCTGCAAACTCGACGAGCGGGCGCTTTCGACCTTGCCGCCCGGCCGCTTCCTGATGCCCGGCGATCTTGAAGGCTCGCCCGCTCTCACCTTCGCGCCGCTGCCGAATCTGGGCGGCCGGCGCGCCCGCTCGGGATCGCTGCAGGCTATGATGGAGCGGCGCTACGAGGCTTACAAGACGCATGTCGTCAAACCGTTCTTTCGCGAACACATCACGCGTCTCGACCGCCAGATCGTGCTCATCGACGCATTGCAGGCATTGAATGCCGGCCCCGGTGCGATGGCCGATCTGGAGCGCGCGGTCACCGAAATCCTGTCCTGTTTCCGGCCCGGCCGGGGCAACTTCCTGACCGACCTGTTTTCGAGGCGTATCGACCGCATATTGGTGGCCGCGACCAAGGCCGACCATCTGCACCACGAAAGCCACGACCGGCTGCAGGCGATCGTGCGGCGGCTAGCCGACCGAGCCGTGGCGCGGGCGAATTTCACCGGCGCCGACGTCGACGTCGTCGCTATGGCTGCCATGCGCGCGACCCGGGAAGGCACGGTCAAGCAGGGCCGCGAGACTTTGCCGGTCATTATCGGCACGCCATTGCGCGGCGAAAAAATCGATGGCGAAACCTTTGACGGAAAGACCGAAACAGCCATATTTCCCGGTGACTTGCCGGAGAAAGTTGATGCGGTGTTCGACGTTTCCGAATCGACCCGCCGGCAGAACAATGACGACCCCGCGATCCGCTTCGTGCGCTTTCGCCCGCCGAAACTCGAGCGCACCGCCGAGGGTGTGACGCTGTCGCTGCCGCATATCAGGCTCGACCGCGCGCTGCAGTTCCTGATCGGAGATCATCTCGCATGAGTGCGCCCCGCAGACCGGCGGCCTTTCGCATAGAGCCGGAGCCCCAGCAGAAGGAAGATTCGACGGCTCACCATGCTGCGTCCGAGGCCGCGCCGGCGCGAAAGCCGCGTACCGTGACGGCGGATCTTGCCGTGGTCACACCGGCGGAGATCGACGTCTTCGACGAGCCTGATATCGTCGCTGCCGAACCGCCGCCGGCGATTGCGCCGCGAAAACGTTCGCCGCTTGGCAGCCTGTTCTTCGGCGCGCTGGGCGTTCTGGTTTCGCTCGCCGTCGGCCTCTGGACCGACCAGCTGATTCGCGACCTGTTCGAGCGCGCCGAGTGGCTGGGCTGGCTGGCTGCCGCTATGGCCGCGATCGCCATCCTGGCGCTTCTGATCATCCTGGTGCGCGAATTCATGGCGATTGCCCGCCTTGCCGAGGTCGAAAAGTTGCAGAAGCGGGCGCTCGATGCGATTGCCCGTGACGATCCGAAGGCCGCCCGCGCCGTGGTCGACGAGTTGTCGGTCTTTGTCTCGGCCAAGCCTGAAACCGCGGCCGGCAGGCGCTCGCTGGCCGAATTGCGCGGCGAGATCATTGACGGCGGCAATCTGGTGCGGCTGGCCGAGACCGAGATACTCGGCCCGCTCGATGCCCGCGCCAGGGTGATGATCCTCGAAGCGGCGAAGCGCGTCTCGCTGGTGACCGCGGTCAGCCCCCGCGCGCTGGTCGACGTCGCTTATGTCGTGTTCGAAGCCGGCCGGTTGATTCGCCGGCTGTCGGAGCTTTATGGCGGCCGCCCCGGCACGCTTGGCTTTTTTCGCCTGGCGCGCAGCGTTCTGGCCCATCTCGCGGTCACCGGGTCGATCGCCGTCGGCGACAGTTTCGTCCAGCAGATCGTCGGCCACGGCCTTGCCGCCCGGCTCTCGGCCAAGCTCGGCGAAGGCGTCGTCAACGGCATGATGACTGCGCGCATCGGCATTGCAGCGATGGAAACCGCAAGGCCCCTGCCCTTTTACGCGGTCAGGCGGCCCGGATTGGGCGATTTCCTCTCCGCGCTGACCTCCTTTGCAGCAAAGAAAGAAAAAGAAACATCCGCTTCCGGAACGTGACTATTGCCTTGGGGTGACAAAGCATTAACCAATCTTGTCCATGGTCGGAAGCGTCCAAACCAGTCTCTTTGTTGCCGGGTGTCGTCGATGAAAAGCGTTATTCTGTCCAGCGGGCTGCCCGTGGCGCTCGCGCTTGTCGCAACCGTCGGCATTGCCGGAAACGCTTCGGCGGCGGAACCGGACAAGCAGTTCTTTCGATCGGTCGAAGGCAAATGGGTCGGCCCCGGAGAAATCGTTGCCGGCAAATACAAAGGCACGAAATTCACCTGCAGCTTCATCGGCTCGACGCCTGACGGCAAGGTCGGCATGTCGCTCGACGGCGGCTGCCGGGTCGGTATGTTCACTCAGCAGATGTCGGCAACGATCGAACACAAGGGCCGGCAGGGCTACAAGGGCAGCTTTATGGGCGGGGCCGCCGGCTCCGGCCTCGACATTATCGGCGGCAATGTCGTCGATGCGCACAAGGTGGTTTTCACCATCAATCGCAATCAGTTGCGCGGCGTTATGCAGGCGCTTGTCCCCGACGACAATTCAATGACGGTGACCGTTGCCGTGCGCGTCGACCAGCAGCTGGTCCCGGTCATCGGCATGAAGCTGAAGCGGATCGATGCACTCGAGGTCGGCTCCATAACTCCGAACTGACTTTCAGCGTGAGAAGGGCGGCGGCCAAACGGCGCCGCCCTCTTTTGATTTGCAAATGGGCGCTCAGTCCTTGATCGCGGCAATCACTTCGTCATAGGCCTTGCAGGCCTCAGCCGCTGTCGTGCCGCTCTGATATTTGGTTGTGACCGCCTGGACCTTGGCCCCGAGGTCGGCTGCCTTGGCCGGATTCTTGGTAATCGCAGCCTGAAGTGCCGCAGTCATGTCCTGGGCCTTCTTGGTCAGCATCTCGGTCGTGCACTCCGGCGCCTTCGAACAGGCAGAACCGGCAAGTGCCGCGATGCCAACGGCAAGCAGCAAGAACTTCTTCATGTCAGTCATCTCCTCAAAAAAGGGCCGCGACTTGATCGTCGCTCGCCCTTCACTGGCCGAAGCCGGGCGTCCTTAGCGCCGGATTGCTGGAACAAGCAACGCGCGGGAGCCCATTATCCTGTTCAGTGCGCCTGCAATATCGCCTTCACAACACGCCGGATTCGCACTGTTCGATCCGCCCCGAAGCCCCTATCTTGGCCGCTTGTTGCAAGAGAGCGGAACGGCAGGCATGGCGGCAGAGGCATCGAACGGCGATCTGATCCAGGTGGTGGCGCTGCTCGCCGCCGGCGTCGTTGCGGTGCCGATCTTCAGGCGCATCGGACTTGGCTCCATCCTCGGCTATTTGACGGCCGGCGTCGTGATCGGTCCGTTCGGGCTGCGCATCTTTTCCGAATCGGAAGCCATTCTTCATGTCGCCGAACTCGGCGTCGTCATGTTTCTGTTCATCATCGGGCTGGAGATGCAGCCGTCACGGCTATGGGGCATGCGCCGCGAGATTTTCGGGCTTGGCGCGCTGCAGGTCGGCGTCTGCGCGGTCCTGCTGACCGGCGTCGGGCTGGCGGGAGGTTTTCCTATCGCGCAATCCTTCGTCGCCGGCGCCGGTTTCGTGCTCACCTCGACGGCCATCGTCATGCAATTGCTGGAAGAACGCGGCGAACTGGCCACGCCCAAGGGCCAGCGCATCGTTTCGGTCCTGCTTTTGGAAGACCTGGCCATCGTGCCGCTGCTGGCGCTGATCGCCTTCCTCGCGCCGGGCGGCGCCGATATGAGCCTGTCGGATCGGTTGATGGAGGTCGGCATCGGCCTTGCCGCGATCGTCGGGCTGGTGCTTGCAGGACGCTATCTGCTCAATCCGTTCTTCCGTATCCTGGCGGATGCGCGCGCCCGCGAGGTGATGACCGCAGCCGCCCTTCTGGTCGTTCTCGGATCGGCGCTCGCCATGCAGCTTTCCGGCCTGTCGATGGCGATGGGCGCCTTCCTGGCCGGCGTGCTTTTGTCGGAATCGACCTTCCGCCACCAGCTGGAGGCCGACATCGAACCGTTCCGCGGCATTCTGCTCGGACTGTTCTTCCTCGCCGTCGGCATGTCGCTCGACCTGCATGTGGTCGTCGTCAACTGGCAGCTCATTGCCATCTATGTCGTCGCCTACATGATGATGAAGGCGATCGGCATCTATATCGTCGCCCGCATTCTCAAAACCGGCCACCGGGAAGGGCTCGAGCGCGCGGTCTTCATGGCGCAAGGCGGCGAATTCGCCTTCGTCCTCTATTCCGCAGCAGCGGCAGTCGGGATCATCGATAGCCAGGCCAATGCGATGCTAACCGCCATCGTCATCATTTCCATGGTGCTGACGCCGTTGGCAATCATAGCCCTGCGGTATCTGACGCCGCGCGACGAGCAGTCGCTTGAAGGCGTCGATGTCGCCAACGGCCTGACCGGCAGCGTGCTGATCATCGGCTTTGGCCGGTTCGGCCAGATCGCCAGCCAGCCGCTTTTGTTGCGCGGGATCGACGTATCGATCATCGACAATGAGGTCGAAATGATCCAGGCGGCGGCCGATTTCGGCTTCAAGGTCTATTACGGCGACGGCACGCGGCTGGACATCCTGCGTGCCGCGGGAGCCGGGCGCGCACGCGCCGTGCTGATCTGCGTTGACAAGCCCGATGCCGCCGTGCGCATCGCCGAGCTCATCAAGGCGGAGTTTCCGTTGCTGACGGTGCTGGCGCGGGCTTTCGACCGCGGCACGGCGTTGCAGCTCATTCGTGCCGGCGTCGACTATCAGCTCCGCGAGACGTTCGAATCGGCGCTTGTCTTCGGCGGCTCGACACTGGAAGCTCTCGGCGTCGATCCGGAAGAGGTCGCCGAGGTAGTCGAGGACGTCCGCCGCCGCGATGCTGCCCGTTTCGAGCTTCAACAGGCCGAAGGCATACGCGCCGGGCGGCGTTTCCTCAAAGGCAATATCGGCACCCCCATCCCGACGCCGCTCAGCACGCCACGGCGCGTGGGCCAGGCGCTCAACGAGGAGACCGCCGGCGTGCTGCAGAAATCCGAACCGGCCGATTAAACGTTGGAAAGACGCGAATGATGAACGAACTGGACGAGCGCGCTGTCTCCATCACCAGATTCTGGCGCGACGCCGGGGAGGACGCGTGGTTCGAGAAGAACGACGCCTTTGATGCCGACTTCCGCACCCGGTTTCTCGATCTGCACTTTGCCGCCGCCCGCCGCGAATGCGACGGCTGGTCCGAACACGCCGAAGGGTCGCTGGCACTGATGATCCTGCTCGACCAGTTTCCGCGAAACTGCTTTCGCGCCACCGGCCACATGTACGCCACGGACCCGCTGGCGCGGCATTTCGCCGGGAAAGCGATCGCTGCCGGCCATGACCTGGCACTCGACGAAGAGCTCCGCGTTTTTCTCTATCTGCCCTATGAGCATTCGGAGGACCTCGCCGATCAGCTCAAATCGGCAGAGCTTACCGCCGCCAAAGCCCCGATCTATCTGAAATATGCGATCGAGCATCGCGACATCATCCAGCGCTTCGGCCGCTTTCCGCATCGAAACAGGATGCTTGGCCGCGAGACGACACCGGACGAACAAATGTTCCTCGACGGAGGTGGGTTCTCCGGCTGATTTCAGGCACCGATGGCGGCAGCATCAGGTTTTCCACCAATCCCGGCCTGACGGCAGCCGTTCAATGCCCGATGTGTCGACGGCGGCCAGCCGCTCCGATACGCTCTTGCCGTCGACCACAAGCTCCGGCGCAATTTCTGCCAGCGGCGCCAGCACGAAGGCGCGCTCCAGCATGCGCGGATGCGGCACCTCCAGTCCGGTCTCGTGGATGATGCGGTCGCCGAACACCAGAATGTCGATATCGATCAGGCGTGGACCCCAGCGCTCCTCGCGCACCCGCTTCAGTTTTCGCTCGGCGTCGAGGCAAAGGTCGAGCAAAGCCCGTGGCGCGAGCGCGGTCGAGATTTCGGCCGTCGCGTTGAGGAAATCCGGCTGATCGAGCTTGCCCCAGGGGGGCGTGCGGTAGAGCGACGAAACGGCAACGACGCGCGTTCTCTCGTTGGCATCCAGAATGCCCAGTGCCGCAGCCATCGACTTCGCCGGATCGCCGAGATTGCCGCCAAGGCTGAGATAGACGGTGTTGTTGTTGTTACTATTCTGGCCAGACAACGGTCACCTCGACATGATCGAGCACACCCGGCACCGGGGCGTTCGGCTTGCGCACGGTGATTTCGGCCTTTTTGATCTGCGGAAACCGCGCCGTCAGCGCCCTCGCCACTTCGAGCGCCAGCGCTTCGATCAGAAAGCGCCGTTCGCCGGTAATGATCTTCTCGATGACCGCAAAGGCGATGCCGTAATTGACGGTGTCCTCGATGGAATCCTCGACCAGCGCCTGCCCGGGATCCACCGTGAGTGCCGCATCGACATAAAAGCGCTGGCCGAGCGTCTCTTCTTCGTCCAGCACACCGTGCCGGGCAAAGAAGGCGCAGTTCTTCATGCGGATGACATACATGGCTCAGCTTTCCCCGATCTCACGTGCCAGCATAGCATCGGCGATGGCCAGCGCATCCACGTTGATTGCGACATCGTGGACGCGAAAGAGATGCGCGCCTTTGAGCCTCAGGATAACGCTGGTGGCCGCGGTCCCGGCGCCTCTTGCGGCTGCGTCGCGGCCGGTGACGGTGCCGATAAAGCGCTTTCGCGATGTGCCGGCCATCAGTGGAAAACCCAGCGCATGAAGCTCGGAAAACCGTGCCATCAGGTCAAGATTTTCCGCTGCCGTCTCCTTGGCAAAGCCGAAGCCCGGATCGAGCACGATATGGTCGTCGGCAACACCGCTCCGCCGCGCGATTTCCAGCGACTTCCTGAGGAAGAAGAGCTGATCGGCAATCACGTCGGGCAGTTTCTGCCGGTCCCGTCCAGTGTGCATGACGACAAGGCCAGCGCCGGTTTCGGCCGCGACCCGGGCAATGCCCGGTTCGCGCTGCAGGCCCCAGACGTCATTGACGATATGCGCGCCGGCTTGGACGGCAAGCCGGGCCGTATCCTCGCGATAGGTATCGACCGAGATCAGCGTTCCGCCAGACGTCGCGAGCGCCTCGATGACCGGCAATATGCGAGCCTGCTCTTCCTTTGCGGAGACCGCAGACGCCCCGGGACGTGTCGATTCTCCGCCGATGTCGATGACGGAGGCCCCCTCCTCGACCATGCGGCGCGCCTGAGCCACTGCTTTTTCCGGCGCATCGAACAGGCCGCCGTCGGAAAAACTGTCCGGCGTGATGTTGAGGATGCCGACGACCACGGCCTTGCCGCCAAGGTCGAGATGGCGTCCGTGCGCCAATTGCCATCGCCCTGTCATCATTGCCCATCAACCATGTTCGATCTCGCGGCGTGGCGGGGGATCAATTCCGTTGCGCCGAGGACGGCGGTAAAGCAAGGTGGGGAAAGAGGCAACACGATGAAACGATCCCTCCTCTGCGCCCTGATGCTCGCTCTGACCGCATTCCCGGCCGGCGCTGCAACTCTCGTCAAGACATATAGTTATTTCCCGATCGGCGGCAGGACGCTCGACGACATCGAGACCCAGCTGTCGAAACTCGGGCCTCAGGTGAAAAGCACCGGGTCGCGGCATCCGGGAGCTACCCAGATGGCGTTCACCACCCGCGTCAGCTATGCGCAAAAGCCGGGCTCGTGCTGGATTGCCGACGCTGTCGTCACCGTCAAGGTCAAGGTCATCCTTCCTGAGTGGCGCCGCCCGCGCAAAGCCGATGCCGGCGTCAGGCTGTTCTGGGATACGTTGTCCGCCGACATCAAGCGCCATGAGGAACGCCACGTCGAGATTGCCAAGAACCACGGCCGCGAACTAGAAGACGCCTTGAAGGCGAGCTACCCGGAAAAGACCTGCGAACTGGCAAAGGCCAAGGCCGCAAAAATCACTGCGGCCATGCTTGCCAAACACGACCAGGACCAGATGCGCTTCGATCGCGTCGAAAGCGCCAATTTCCAAAGCCGCATCCTGCGGCTCTTGCACTATCGCATCGAGCGCATTGAGAACGGCCGGCTCGCTCCCGGCTGACTCCGCGTCGTCGGACAAAGCCAATTTTGCCGAAACATAGTGCCAGCTTCGGAAAACTTTCGAGCCGCTGTCGAAATCGGCCTATAGCGAACGACATATGCCAGGTTCGCAGGGATCAGCCTCCGGCAAACGCCAATCGGCGTACCTAGATGCTTCCCAGCCCGTCGCGGACGTGCACGCAGGCATAATGGATGAACGGATATGGACCAGGCTGTCGACAAGCAAACGATGGTGGAAACCAGCGCGCCGCTGACCGAAACCGAGAAAAACGCCATCATCGGCGGCGTGCTTTTGTCGATGCTGCTGGCGGCGCTCGACCAGACCATCGTCGCGCCGGCGATGCCGACGATGGCCCGTCTGCTCGGGCATGCCGAATATCTGCCATGGATCGTGACCGGCTATCTTCTGACCGCGACCGCCGTGGCGCCGCTCTACGGCAAGATCTCCGATATTTATGGTCGCCGGCCGACCGTCTATGCTGCAATCCTGATCTTTCTCGCCGGCTCGCTGGTCAGCGCCACGGCCCCTAACATGCTGGTCCTGGTTGTCGGCCGGGCGATCCAGGGCGCCGGTGGCGGCGGCCTGTTCGCCCTGACGCAGACCGTGATCGGCGACCTCGTGCCGCCGCGCGAGCGGGCCCGATACGCCGCCTGGATCTCGGGCACATGGGCCGTCGCCAGCATCGCCGGGCCGCTCCTCGGCGGCACCTTCGCCGAACATCTGCATTGGTCGCTGATCTTCTGGATCAACATTCCGCTCGGCCTGCTGGCCATGGCGATCATCAACAACCCGCTCAAGAAGCTGCCGATCGCCGCAAAACATCACCGCATCGACGGCCTCGGCGCGCTGCTTCTGGTCGCGGCCACCTCGCTGCTGCTGCTTGCCTTGAACTGGGGCGGCAGCGAGTATCCGTGGCTGTCGCCTGAAATCCTTGGACTGCTCGCCTGCTCGGCGGTGTTCTGGAGCGCGTTCGCGCTGCGGCTCATGCGCGCGGCCGAACCGCTGATCTCGCTCGAAGTGCTCGGCAATCCGATCGTTCTCGCCGGCACATTGTCGATGTTCCTGCTGCAGGCCGCCAATGTCGGCTTGTCAGTCTATCTGCCGGTCTACCTGCAATCGGTCGTCGGCCTGTCGGTCAGTCAATCGGGCACCGCGTTGCTTGGGCTGATGCTCGGCACGGTGGCCGGTGCGACATTCAGCGCGCGAATGATCCCGCGCTTTTTCCACTATAAGCGCATTGCCATGATCGGAACTGTTTTCTCGATCCTGTGCCTCGGCGTGCTCAGCCTGGTCGCCGGGCATGCCTCACTTTTGCTCGTCGAGGTGTTGACGACCTGCGTAGGCCTGGGTACAGGCACGACCTTTCCGGTTGCCACCGTCTCGGTCCAGAACGCCGTCGATCGCATGCACCTTGGCGTAGCGACCGGCGTTCTCACCTTCCTGCGCTCGCTGGGCAGCGCGCTTGGCGTCGCTATGCTGGGTGCCGTCGCCCTTGGTTACGGGCTGCCGCTGGCCAGCGAAGGCACGCAGCCGGCCGGCCATATCGCTTCGGCCATGCCGTTCGTGATGATCTTTCTTGCCGCGGCCGCGATCTTGCTGTTGTCGCTCATCACGCTCTGGCTGATGCCGGAGAAAACGCTTCGCGGCCATGCCGAGGCTGTGGCTCCAGCCCTGGCGGAGTAGACCGGCCCGACGAAAATATGGCGAGGTTCAGTCGACCACGCCGAGCTTCTTCTGCAGACTGGTTGACGAGGTCGTATACTGAAAAACGATGCGCTCGCCGGGGCTGACGATGCGCTTGGCCGCTTGCGCCATCAAGGCGACCTCGTGGAAGCCCGACAGGATCAGCTTCAGCTTGCCGGGGTACCAGTTGATGTCGCCGACGGCGAAGATGCCGGGCACCGACGTCTGGAATTTTTCGGTGTCGACCGGGATCAGGTTCTCGTGGAGGTTGAGGCCCCATTCGGCGATTGGGCCGAGCTTCATCGTCAGGCCGAAGAACGGCAGCATCCGCGTACACGGCACTTCGATATCGCCCTCCGGCCCCTTGATGGTGGCGGAGGCGAGCTGGCCGTCGGCGCCGGTCAGGCCAGTCACCTGTCCGACCTGGAATTCCAGCTGCTTCATCTCCTGCATGGCATACATCTTGTTGACGCTGTCGGGCGCTGCACGGAATTCGGGCCGCCGGTGCACCAGCGTCACGCTCTTGGCAACCGGCTGCAGGTTCAGCGTCCAGTCGAGCGCCGAATCGCCGCCGCCGACGATGACGAGGTCGTGGCCGCGAAAGTCCTCCATCCGGCGCACCGAGTAGAACACGCTCTTGCCTTCATAGGGTTCGATGCCTGGAATCGGCGGGCGCTTCGGCTGGAACGAACCGCCGCCGGCGGCAATCACCACAATTTTGGCTTCGAACACCTCGTTTTCGTCGGTAATGACGCGGAAGCTGCCGTCCTCCAATCTTTCCAGGCTCGAAACCATGCGGCTATAGGTGAATTCGGGCTTGAACGGCGCGATCTGCTCAAGCAGCTTGTCGACCAGGCCTTGCGCCGAGATCGAGGGCCAAGCCGGAATGTCGTAGATCGGCTTTTCCGGGTAGAGTTCGGCGCATTGCCCGCCGGGCCGGTCGAGTATGTCGATCAGATGGCACTTCATGTCGAAGAGGCCGAGCTCGAATACGGCAAACAGGCCGACAGGCCCTGCCCCGACAATGAGTACGTCCGTCTTGGTGATAGCGGTCATGAAGCATGCGCCTCTATGGGAAAACGGCGCGACACTGCATGACCATTGGTCCGCTGCCAAGCGGCAGCCGCAAAAATCGGCTTCAGCCCTGGCGGGCCGGCACGCGCACGACCAGCCCGTCGAGGGCGTCGCGCACCTTGATCTGGCATGACAGCCGCGAGTTCGGCTGGACCTCGTAGGCGAAATCCAGCATGTCCTCTTCCATGGCTTCCGGCTCGCCGACCTCCGCCGTCCAGGCTTCGTCGACATAAACATGGCAGGTCGCGCAGGCGCAGGCGCCGCCGCATTCCGCTTCTATTCCCGGCACCGCATTGCGGATCGCATTTTCCATGACGGTCGAGCCGTTTTCGGCATCCACGTCAAAATGCGTGCCGTCATGGGCGATGAAGGTCAGCTTGGTCATTTGTCACCTGAAGGGAGTCTGAGCCGACATAATCACTCTGCCGGACAAGTCAACTGCGGCGCGAAAGCGCCCGTGCGTGGCGTCTTTGGGATAAGTCCTATCGGCTGATGGCGGCGACGAAGTCGCGCACTTCTTCGATCAGCGAGCCAAGCCGCTTCAGCGTGCTGGCGTCTTCGGGCCGGCATTCGATCGCGCTGGCGCAATCGGCAATGGCGAAGGCGCCGACCCCGCGCGCCGAGCCTTTGAGCCCGTGTGCCAATAGCAGCCGCTGCCTGACATCCGCATCGACGATCTTGTCGCGCACCGACAGCGCCTGCTGCACGAACAGAGCCAGCACCTCCTGCTCGAGGCTCCGATCGCCCATCGTCTGGCGCGCAAGATGCGCCAGGTCGATCGGCCGCGCCCCGGCTGTCCCCGACACGTCGCCGCCGGGCATCGAGAAGGCAATGCCGTTTTCGCCACGTATCACTTTGAGACTCCGTTCTTCGACCGCCGCAAAAACTAGGCGTATCCGGTGGACAACGGGTTAATGATTGGCCCGGAAAAATGTCGCGATAACGGCGCCGGAATCACGGCTGTGTTAACCTTATATTTAAAGTTTTACGTATCGGGCGGAATGCATGTTTTCTTTACCCGGCTGTGTCATTACGATACGACAGGTCCATTTTCAGCCTCCTGCGCGGGACACGCTAGGCAGAATCAATAAGCAGAACCATAAGTCCCGCGGCAGCTTGTACAGGGTAGCGAAGGCATGGCGAAGAAACCAACGACGACAAGAACGCTCGACAGCGACGTAGCCAGGGAACTTGAAAAGGCACTTGATATCGATCTGAGCGGCGATGCCGGCGGCGACTTCGACATGGCTGCATCCATGGAAGATCTCGAAGCGCAAATATCGCAAGCCGCCGACGAGCTGGCGCGCGAAGGTCGCAGCCAGAACCAAGCGCCTGCCCCGGACCAGACCCAGAACGCGGCACCTGCCGCCAATCAAAGCCAGATCGCAAATCCCACGCCAAAGGCCAAGCCGGCTGAGTTGCGTCCTGTCGCAACGCGCAATGGCTCGCAGCCGGCAGCTTTCTCGCCGGCCAACGACGATCGTCAAAAAGACTATAAGACGCTCCTGCACACCCTCAATCGGCGCGCCTCGAACACGATCTACTGGGTCGTGGCTTTCGTTTCGCTGGCCTGGATCGCCGGCGCTGGCGGCCTTGCGAACCTGTTGTTCGGACCTGGCATCTGGAACATCCGCACCTTCGATCAGTTTTTCGCCCGTCCGGAGCTGATCGGCCTGGCGGTCGCGGCAATCGTGCCCGTCATCCTGTTCTGGGCATTCGCAGTGATGATTCGCCGCGCTCAGGAGATGCGCCTTGCCGCGCAGTCGATGACCGAGGTGGCCTTCCGTCTGGCCGAGCCGGAAAATCTTGCCCAGGATCGCGTCATGATGATCGGCCAAGCGGTTCGCCGCGAGGTGGCAGCCATGGGCGAAGGCATCGAACGCACGCTTGCGCGTGCCGTCGAGCTCGAAACGCTGGTCCACAGCGAGGTGAACCAGATCGAGCGCTCCTATTCAGAGAACGAGTCCCGCATCCGCTCGCTGGTCGACGGGCTGGGCAGCGAGCGCGAAGCGGTCGTCACCCATGCCGAGCGCGTGCGCGCCTCGATCACCGGCGCCCACGAGACACTGAAAGACGAGATCAACGCCGCCAGCGATATCATTCGCGACAGCATTCTCAACGCCTCGACCAAGCTGTCGATGACGATCAACGAATCCGGCGATACGCTGATCGACAGGATCAACGGAAGCTCGTTGTCGATCTTCGATTCGGTGGAAGGCCGGCTCGAGTCGATCACCGATCGGCTGTCGACGTCGGGCGAGGCCTTCGCCAGCCTGCTCGACACCCGGATCGCCAAGCTGACGGACACCACCGATGGCCTGACGCGGTCACTGACCGACCTGCTCGACGACCGCACGAGCGGCATGGTGTCGCTGCTCGGCGGTGCCGCCCGCACACTCAATTCGGAATTCGAAGCCAGCCTCAACGGCATCGAGCGGACGCTTGCTGAACGTGGCCAGGCGCTGATCAGCGAGTTCCAGACCCGCGCCGAGGCGCTCGACACCGGCACGCAGAAGCTCAACGCCGCGCTGGAGGCTCGCGCACGCCAGATCAACGAGACGCTGGTCGAGCGCGCGCGCGAAATCGCCCACACCTTCCAGGATAGCAAGGAGACGCTGTCGGCGATGATCGATCAGGGCAAGACCCAGATCGGCGCCGACATGGCCGACATCATTTCATCGACCTCGACCATGCTTGAAGCCCGCGCCGGCGATTTCGCCGGGCGCATGGAAGCGGCGCGCCATGTCGTATCGCGTTCGTTCGATACGGACATCCAGCGGCTTGCCGATGCTCGCGCCGGCATCGAGGAAGCCGTCGAGAACCACAGCCGCAAGCTTTCCGAAAGCCGCGACCGGATGGCGGCGGCAATGCAGGCCGATCTGGCGAAGTTCGCCGAAGGTCGCGCCGAAGTCGACGCAGCGGTGGCTAACCAGGTGCAGAAGCTAGCCGAAGGCCGCGGCCTGATCTCGCGCGCCCTTGAAGAGGATCTGCGCAAGGTCAACGAATCGCGCGCAGCGATCGACGCTTCGCTGGGCAGCCATCTCGAAAGCCTTGAAGAGGGTCGCAACAGGCTTGCCCAGGCCTTGAACGAAGACTCCGGAAAACTCGTGCAAGCTCGTACGATAATTGATGAAATGGTTGCCGGGCACGTCGGCAAGCTCGCCGAAGGCCGCAGCATCCTTTCGCGCGCGCTCGAGGCCGACCTCGGCAAGCTGGCAGAGAGTCGCGCCAGCATCGACGGCCTCGTCGCCGGTCAGGTCGAAAAGATCGCCGAGGGTCGCGCCATACTCGCCAGTGCGCTGGAAGCCGACATCGCCGGCATCAATGGCCTCATCGAGGCGCATTCGGCGAAATTGGCGCAAGACCGCAGCGGCCTTTCCCAGTCACTCGATAACGACCTGTCCGACATCAGGAGCCTGATCGCCGATCATTCTGGCAGGCTCGCCGATGACCGCAGCCTGCTTTCGAAGACGCTTGAAGACGATCTTGCCAAGCTGGCCGAAAGCCGGTCGAGCATCGATGGGCTGGTTGCCGGCCAGGTCGAGAAGCTGGCCGAAGGCCGCGACATCCTCAAGCGCGCGCTGGAATCGGACCTGAACGCGATCAAGGGCGTCATCGCCGGCCAGTCCGAAAAGCTGGCGGAAGACCGTGGCCAGCTGTCGCGGGCACTGGAGAGCGACCTGCAGGCCGTGCGGGGCGTTGTCTCCGATCACATGAACAAGCTCGCCGAAGACCGCTCGACCCTGTCGAAGGCGCTCGAAGACGATCTCGGCAAGTTGGCCGAAAGCCGCTCGAGCATCGATGTGATGGTTGCCGGCCAGGTCGAAAAGCTGGCAGAGGGCCGCGACATCCTCAAGCGTGCGCTCGAAGCCGATCTGAGCACTGTCAAGGATGTCATCGCCGGCCAATCCGAGAAGCTGGCGGAGGATCGCGGTCAGCTGTCGCGGGCACTGGAGACCGATCTCGAGACCGTGCGGGGCGTCGTCTCCGAACATATGAACAAGCTCGCCGAGGACCGTTCGGCCCTCTCGAAGGCGCTCGAGGACGATCTTGCCAGGCTGGCAGAGAGCCGGTCGAGCATCGACGGGCTGGTCGCCGGCCAGGTCGAGAAGCTGGCCGAGGGTCGCGACATCCTCAAGCGCGCCTTGGAAGACGATCTTGCCAAGCTGGCCGAAAGCCGCTCGAGCATCGACGGACTGGTTTCCGGCCAGGTCGAGAAGCTGGCCGAAGGCCGCGACATCCTCAAGCGCGCCTTGGAGGCCGATCTCAGCACGATCAGGGGCGCCATCGCCGATCAGTCGCAGCTATTGACCGATAATCGCGCGCAGTTTTCGCGTGCGCTGGAAGCCGATCTCGGCAACGTCAACAGCCTTGTCGCAACCCACGCAGAGAAGCTCGTCCAGGACCGCTCGACCCTGTCGAAGGCGCTCGAGGACGATCTCGCCAAGCTGGCCGAAAGCCGCTCGAGCATCGATGGGCTGGTTGCCGGCCAGGTTGAGAAACTGGCGGAAGGCCGCGACATACTCAGGCGCGCGTTGGAAGCCGATCTGGAGAGGCTTGCAATGAGCCGCAGCGAAGTCGACGAGATCGTCGCCGGTCATGTCGGCAAGCTGAGCGAGGGCCGCGACATGCTGACCCGCGCATTGCAGGACGATCTCTCCAGGCTCGCCGAAACGCGTAAGGATGTCGACCGTTCGCTGTCCGGCCATATCGACCAGATCGCCGCCAGGAGCACCGACATCTCCGATGCGATCGCTGCGGACGTAGAAAAGATCGAGCAGGCGTTCAGCCGGCAGACAGGCATCATTGAAGAGCGCGCCAGCACAATGGAGCGGGCGCTGTCGACGGGTGTCGACAACGTGCGCAGTGTGCTCGAAAGAAGCGCGGTCTTCGTCGCCGGCGCGCTGCGCGAGAAGGTCATGGAAGTTACGAGCGCGCTGCATGAGCAGGCGGGCGCGGCATTCAGCGATGCCGACCGCAAGATCGCCGAGCGCGCCGAGCAGACCTCGGCCGCCCTGCTCGCCAGGGCGGAGGACATCGCCCGCACCTTCGAGGAGGCGGATCGTCGCCTCGCCGCCCGCGCCGAGGACACGTCGAGCGCACTGATTGCCCGCGTCGACGACACGTCGAACAGCTTGCTCGCGCGTGCCCAGGAAACGGCCGATCAGCTGGCAGCCAGAGCAAGTGAGATTGCCGGTACCTTCGACGCGGCGGACCACCGGCTGGTCTCTCGCGCCATCGAAACGGCCCAGTCGCTGGCGGCACGTGCCGGCGACATCCTGCGCAATTTCGAAACAGCCGACGAGCGGCTGGGCGTGCGCATCGGCGAATCCGCCGAAGCGCTCGCGGCACGTGCGTCGGATCTCGGCCGCATTTTCGATGCCGCCGACCAGCAACTTATTTCGCGCATTGCCGAAGGCTCCGAAGCACTTTCGGCCCGTGCGTCCGAGATCGGCCGCATCTTCGAGGAGGCGGATCATCGCCTGGTGTCCCGTATCGCTGACAGCAGCACCGCAATCGGCGAACATGCCGACACCATTGTCGGTGCCTTCACCAGCACCGAGCAGCGGGTTGCCGAACGCGCCAGGCAGACTGGCCAGGAACTCGCCGTCCATGCCCGTGAAATCGAGCAGCTGCTTGCCGGTGCCGACGAACGCCTGGCATCGAGTGCTGCCGCCACTGCGGCCCGCGTCGAGGAGCAGGTCGCCAGCGTCGAGAACCGCCTCGCCTACTCCGCCGAGACAATGGGCCAAAAGCTCAACGAACAAGTCTCGGGTGCCGAGGCGCAGTTGGTCTCGCGTGCCAACTCGATCGCCGAGACCTTTACCGCGGTCGGCCAGCATATCGGCCAGAGCACCAACGACGCTGCAAAGACCATCGGTGCCAATACTCGCGAACTCAATACGATGCTTGCGGCACGTTCGGCCGAAATATCGAAAATCCTGGACGAGACGGCACGGCCTCTGGTCGAGCGCTTCGCCCAGGGCGGCTCCGAGCTGCAAAAGAGCATGGAAGAGGTCACCGAACGTGCGACCGAGAAGCTGCGCAATCAAAACGCCGCCCTCGTCGATGCCATCGCCAGCCGCACGGCCGAAACCCTGTCGGCCGTCGAAGGCGCGCGCTCGACGCTTGCCGACAGCGTTGCCGACCTCATCGGCCGCATGACCACCTCCAGCTCGCAGCTCGGTCAATTGATCGAGCAGGCGGCGACCAATCTCGGCCAGGTCGACGAACGCCTGACCGGGAGCACGCAAAGCTTCGCGGCGACCACGGAAAAGACCGCGCAGACCTTCGCCAGTTCGGCGCGTCTGGTCGATTCGAACACGACGCGGCTCACCGAGCTGTCGTCGTCGACCTTGCGCGAGGTTGCTTCAATCGCCACCAAGTTCGACGAGCACAGCCGGTTGCTTTCCAGTGCCTCGGACCTGTTGAGCTCGGCCCAGAGCAATCTTGAGCACACGCTCGAAAGGCAATCGTCGCTGGAGGACCTTGCCGTCGGCCTTGTCAAGAAGTCGGAAGATCTCGAAAGGGTCATGCGCTCGTTCGAGAATCTGGTCGGCCAGACGCTGCAGAACGCCGAAGGCAAGACGCTGGAATCCGCCGACAAGATCCGTACCGCGATTTCCGAAGTGGTCGATTCGGCAACCAAGCGCTTTGCCGATGCGACCGAGGAGATGCGGCGTACCGCCGGCTCGATCAAGAGCGAGCTCGACCTCACCCGGGCCGAGCTTAAGAAAGGCGTCATCGAGATGCCGGAAGAGGCAAAGGAATCAACCACGGCTATCCGCCGTGCCGTTTCAGAGCAGATCAACGCGCTGAAGGAACTTTCTGAAATCGTTGCGAAATCTGGCCGCAGCGCCGACAGTTCGGAACAGCGCAACCTGCGTCCGGCGCCGCAAGCGCCTGCCGCACGCCCCGCCGAACCGCCACGTCGCCCGGCTCCGGCTCCCGAACAGCGCCGTGCACCGCAGGCGCCTTCGGGCGAGACGGCGCTGCGCGGCACGCTCGACCTCGAACGTCCCGCAGACCAAGCGCCGCGCCAGCGCGACCCCAACGGCCGCACGCCGCAGGGCGGTTGGGTGCGTGACCTCCTGACCGGTGCATCACGCGAAGACGACGCCAAGCCGGCAGCGCCTGCCGAAGCGCCGCGCCCGGCTCCCGCTGCGCGTTCGCCGCTTCATGTCGTGGAATCGCTGAACTCGCTCTCGGTCGATATCGCACGCGCCATCGATCACGATGCCTCGATCGAGCTGTGGAACCGCTACCGGCGCGGCGAGCGCGACGTCTTCACGCGCCGACTTTACACGCTGAAGGGCCAGCAGACGTTCGACGAGATCCGCCGCAAATATCAGTCAGAGGCGGAGTTCCGCGCTGCTGTCGATCGTTACTGCGACGATTTCGAAAAGCTGCTCAAGGACGTGTCGCGCAACGACCGCGACAACATCATGGCGCAGACCTACCTGACGTCGGATACCGGCAAGGTTTACACCATGCTGGCCCACGCCAGCGGCCGCCTGCACTAAGCGGGCGACAGAGAACAAACGAAAAGGCGGGATTTCCCGCCTTTTTCATGCCGTACTGAATTCCATTGGCGCTGTAGAGTGCCGTGCCGGCAGTTCCGGCTGTGTCAGATCACGGTGTCCGTCCAGCGGACGATTTGCCCTGCCGCATCGCCGAACGCGGCATCGAGCGCGCCGACATAGGCCTGGTTGCCATTGCCCGAAACGGGCGCGATTGCGCTAAACGTCTTCGAAGACCGCACTTCACCGTTGCGATCGTTCAACAGGCGCACGAACAGCTCGACCTCGGCATGTTCGCCACCGTCGACACGCACCTCGAACGAGCGGATCTCGACGATCACCTGATAGTCGATCGCCAGCCCCTCGCCTGGCTTGCCGACGCCGGTGAAGCTGCCCGAGCGCTGGAACGTCTCTGCCAGCCGCGCCTGTACGATCATCGGCAGCCGGTCGGCCCATTGCGCGCCCTTGAGATACTGGATCGATCGCGGCGATGGCTTAATGACGATGTTCTGGCTGTCCAGCGCCTTGAGCGCCGATGGCTGAGCGATGAGTATCTGGCGACGGCTGTGGGCACGCGCTTCCAGCGACGGCGCCGAAAGCTCAAACGTATCCAGCGGCGCCGGCTTGCCGCCCAGCGCCGCGCAGCCGGCGAGCGAAAGCGCCAGCAGTGCCGCTCCGGCCTTGAACCCACTCGATCTGACGCTGCCTGAACTGATCGACTTCAAACGCGATCCCCCCCGGATCGTGGAAACAACGCGCATCCGCAAGCTATGTTCTTGCGGTGGGCGCAGGCCGAAGTCAACGGCGCACCCTGCCGTCGAACTGCCGGACCTCACCCTCGCCGCCGGACAGGATCCGCTGTGGATTGCGGCTGAGGTCGGTCACCGCCTCTTCGATGCGGTTGATCGAACGACGGCTGTCCTGGACCAGCGATTCGACGTTTTGCAGCCCCTGTCCCGAGAACCGCGCCAGATTGTCGGTGATGGTGCCGAGGCGGGCGTTCAGCGTGTCGGCGACCTGCTTGAACGATTTGAGCGTCGCCCTGGCATCGGCCATGACGCCGTCGGCCTGACCGGAGCCGAGCAGTTTGTCGACCTTGGCAAGGATACCGTCGACTCGCACCGAGGCATCGTTGAGGCGTCCTGCGAGCTGGTGCGCGTCTTTGATGGTTTCGTCGATGTCGTCGGCCCGGTTGGCGAACTTGTTGGTCACCTTGGCGATGTCGGCGGCAGCTTCATTGGCGTTTTCGCTGGCCTTCTGGATATTGGCCAGCGCGGTGCGAACCTCAGCCGGATCGATGCCGTCGAGAACGCCGTCGACCTTGGCCAGCGTGCCTTGCGTCTTCTGGGCGAACTCGTTGATCGAGCCTACTGCGGTGTCCACGTTCTTGATGACCGTGTCGAACTGCTTGCTGGTTTCCTTGAGGTTGGAAGTGACCGTGTCGACATTGGCGACGATGCTCTTGATCTGGTCCTTGTCGACGGCGTTGAGTAGCCCTTCCGCCGCCTTCAGGGTGCCGTCGAGCTTGCCCGAAACACCCTTCAGTTCGTCCGCCAGCGAGCTGACGCTGGCCAGGAACTTGTCGACGCCGTCCGCATTCCTGGCCAGTGCATCGGAGAAGGTCTGGACATTGTTGACGGTCTGCGTCAGCGGCCCGCGAACATCCTTGGTGAAGCCTTCGAGCTCCGAAAGGACCTTGTCGGCGCGGGTGAAGATGTTCTGCGCTGTCTGTAGCAGATTGGTGACCGCCGACGGGTTGGCAACGATCTCGGCGACACGGCCTTCCTTTTCCGCCTCGTCGAGAAGTTTTGGCTCTTTGGGGTCGGCGCCCTTGAGCTCGATGTTGGCCTGGCCGGTGAGGCCGGCAAGCCCGATATCGGCCTGCGTCGATTTGGTGATAGGCGTATTCCGGTCTATTTCGGTGTCGGCGATAGCAGCGGTCGGATTGTCGACGTCGATATAGACACGGCGCACGTCGCCGACTTTGACGCCATTGAACAGCACGAAGCTGCCACGGCCGAGCCCCGAAGCGGAGCCTGGAATGCGCACGCGCAGCACCGTCGTCTCACCCTTTTCGCCGATTGCCGCCGTCCAATAGACGAAAGCGAAAGCCGCGAGGATCGCGGCCAGCGTGAAAATGCCGACAATGACGTAGTTGGCCCTGGTTTCCATTGCTCACTTATGGCTATGCGCGCGCCGCAAGATCAAGTTGCCGGGCGCGTTTTCCGCGGAAATAGGATTTTACCCAGGGTTCCTCGCTCCTGAGCATGTCGTCGATCGTGCCCTCGACCAGCATTTTCTTGTTGCCGAGCACCGCCACGCGGTCGCACGCCGTAAACAGCGTGTCGAGATCGTGTGTGACCATATACACGGTCAAATCCATCGTATCGCGCAGCTTGACGACCAATTCGTCGAACTCAGCCGCGCTGATCGGATCGAGCCCGGACGTCGGTTCGTCGAGGAAAACGATATCCGGGTCGAGTGCCAGGGCGCGCGCCAGCGCAGCACGCTTGATCATGCCGCCGGAGAGCTCGGAGGGGAATTTCTGCGCCGCATCCGGCGGCAATCCGACCAGCTCGACCTTGAGCATGGCAAGTTCGTCCATCAGCTTCTTCGGCAAATCGAGATATTCGCGCATCGGCACCTGGACGTTTTCGAGGACCGTCAGCGCCGAAAAAAGGGCGCCATGCTGGAACAGCACGCCAAGCCGCATGTCGATGCGAAGGCGCTCCCTTTCGGTTGCCTTCTCGACGTCAACGCCGAACAGTTTGATTGTTCCCGATTGCTTGCGCGTCAAGCCAAGGATGGTGCGCAAGAGAACAGATTTGCCGGCACCGGAGGCACCGACGAAGCCGAGAATCTCCCCGCGCCAGATATCGAGCGACAATTTGTCGAGAACGACCTGGTCGCCGAACGACACCGTGATGTCGTGCGCCGACAGCACGATCTCGTCTTCTTTGGCTTTCGCCGCCACCTTGGTCGTGTTTGTGCCCGGCAGCGCCATGTCAGAACTCGATCGCTGCATAGAACATGGCGAAAAGCCCGTCGAGGATAATGACCACGAAGATCGACTTCACCACTGAGGCGGTCACATGCTGGCCAAGCGATTCGGCGCTGCCGCCAACCTTCATGCCCTCGACCGAGGCAATTATGCCGATGATCATGGCCATGAACGGCGCCTTGATCAGGCCGGCAAAGATGGTGCTGAGGTCGATTGCGACACGCAGCCGGTCGATGAACGCTGCCGGTGCAATATCGGAGTAGAGCCATGCAGCCAAAATGCCGCCGCCCAACGCGGCAAAGTTGGCGACGATCGTCAGGCAAGGCAGCGCGATGACCAGCGCGACCAGCCGCGGAAACACCAGCACGCCGATTGGATTAAGACCGATCACCTTCAGCGCATCGACCTCCTCGCGCATCTTCATCGAGCCGATCTCGGCGGTGATCGCACTGCCGGAGCGGCCGGCGATCATGATCGCCGTCATCAGCACGCCGAGCTCGCGCAGGATCAGCACCCCGACCAGGTCGACGACGAAGATGTCGGCGCCGAAATAGCTGAGCTGATAAGCGCCTTGCTGGGCGACGATCGCACCGACGATGGCCGACATCAGCACGACTACCGGTATGGCGCCGACACCCATGCGATCGATCTGGTTGAAGATCGCCGCCATGTTGACGGCATGGCCACGGCCAAGCTTCATCTGCGAGCCGCGTATCGTGGCGCCGAGGATATTCATTGCGGCCAGGAAATCGTCGCGCATCTCATAAACGCGCCGGCCAACCGCCTCGAGCCCGCGAATGATGATGTTGGGCGGCTTTGCCGGACCTGATTCGGGCTCGCGTCGGACCGCATCACCGACGGCGCCGAGCAGGATCGAGGCAATCTCGCTTTGCCCCTGCATCGTGATCTCGACGCTCTTCTTTTCGAAGCTGCTGACCAGGCGGTCGATCAGCCACGCCCCGGCAGTGTCCATCTTCTCGATTTGTGAAAGGTCGAGCGCCAGCGTCTTGAAGCCGCCGCGCTTCTCGATCTTACGCATCTCGGCATCGACCAGGGCAACGGTACGTGTCGTCCAGGTTCCCGAGAAAGCGCAGCCGAGAACGTCGCCCTCCTCGCCGATCGCGATGCGCGGCTGGTGGTCGGGCTCCGTGGCAGGGCCGCTTGCGTCGCGTTTGCGGATGGTCAACATGGCATCCTGTTTAGCCTGACGGGGCCGACCTGTCGATTTGCCGATATCCTCCTTGTCGCACAGCTGGAGCAGAAAAATATGGCGCGTGTCATTTCGGTCGAGGCCGAGCGCTTTCCGATAGCCGGGACCTTTACCATTTCGCGCGGCTCGAAGACCGAAGCGGAGGTGATTTCCTGCGCCATTGCCGAAAACGGCCGTACAGGCCGCGGCGAATGCGTTCCTTACAAGCGCTATGGCGAAACCATGGAGGGTGTGCGCGACGCGATCGAGGCGATGCGCAGCGAGATCGCGCGCGGCATCAGCCGCATCGCCCTGCTCGATGCCATGCCTGCCGGCGCGGCACGCAGTGCCATCGACTGCGCGCTCTGGGACCTGGAAGCGAAGATCAGCGGAACACCGGTGGCGCATACGATACGAACCGTTCCGTTACGACCGCTTGAGACGGCGTATACATTGTCGCTCGACGAGCCGGAGGCGATGGCGGCGCAGGCCCGCGCTAACGCCCAGCGCCCGCTACTCAAGGTCAAGATCGGCGGCGACAACGACATCGCGCGCATCCGTGCAGTGACGGCGGCAGCACCCGACAGCCGAATCATTCTCGACGCCAATGAGGGCTGGAATGACGACAATATCGTCGCAAACCTCGCCTTTGCCGCCGAGCACGGTATCGCCTTGATCGAACAGCCGCTGCCGGCGGGACATGACGGTATTCTTCGCCACATTGCGCATCCGGTACCGATCTGTGCCGACGAAAGCGTGCACGAGGCGAAGGACCTTGAAGCGCTTGTCGGCCTTTACGACGCCGTCAACATCAAGCTCGACAAATCGGGTGGCCTGACCGCTGCACTCGTGCTTCGCGACCGCGCCCGCGAACTGGGTCTTGGTGTCATGGTCGGCTGTATGGTCGGCACATCGCTTGCGATGGCGCCGGCCGTGCTGTTGGCGCAGGATGCCGATTTCGTCGATCTCGACGGTCCGCTGCTGCTGGCCCGCGACCGCGTTCCCGGTCTCGTCTACCAAGGTTCGCTGGTGTCACCGCCCGAGCGGGCGCTGTGGGGCTGAACGCGCGGCAAGTCCGATCAGAGCCAGGCCCGTCAGGGCGATCGGGATCATCGCAAAGAAGCCATTCGCGCCGAAGCGGTCGTAAAGAGGACCGGAAATCAGCGTCGCCGCCGCCATGAAGAAGCCATTGGAGAAGTAGGCGATGCCTTGCGCCGCCCCGGTGCGTTCTTCCGCGACCGTCTCACCGATCATCTTTTGCAGGCCGATCAGCACCAGCGCCACCGAAACCGCGTGCAGCGTCTGGATCGCGAAAAACCCGCCAACGCCAAGCCCAAGCGGCCAGATCAGCGGAAAGGCGAACCAGCGCACGATCGCGCCAATCCCGGCAATCAGCATGATCGAGACGACCGAGAAGGAGGCGAAAGCGCGGGTGAAAACGACGAACATGCATATCTCGGCGACGACGCCCCACCCCCACAGAAGCCCGACAACCGAATCGCTGATGCCGATCGACTTCCAGTAGATCGACACGAAACCGTAGAGAAATGCGTGGCTGGCGGTGATGACGCCGACGCCTGTCGAAAAATAGAGGAAGTACCGGTTGAGGAGTTTCGGTGCCGATTGCTGGATATCGGCGGCCGAAAGCGGCGAGGCGCGGCGTGGACGGCCGAGGCGCGGCGCAATCAGTCCGGCGGCTAGCGCGGCACACAGCGCCGCGAAGATGATCACCGGGACAGCCTGGGCACCGCTCGCCGACAGGATGAAACCGCCGGCGAGATTGGCGCAGAGATAGGAGATCGAGCCCCATTTGCGCATGCTTGCGTAATTCGAGCCGAAGCGGCGAACACCTGAAAGGGCGAGCGAATCGGCAATCGGCGAATGCGGCGTCCAGACGACCGTCAGGGCCAGCGACACGGCAAGTACCGTTGCGTAGGTCGGCGGCAGGAGGTAGCCGGCGGACAGGATCAGCGATGCGGCGACCAGCGCAACATAGACATTGGCGCGGTCGCTCGCTTTGTCTGCCAGCGCAGTAAGAAAAGGCGTCGTCGCCACGCGCAGGAACATCGGCGCGGCCAGGATCACGGCTATCTGTTCGGCATGGAACCCCTTCGCCTGCAGCCACAGCGGGAAATACGGCACATGCGTCCCGAGCGGAACGAAGAGCGTAAAGAAGATCAAGCTCATGCGCAGTTCGAAATGGCGTGGCTTGACGAGCTGTTCGGGCGAAAGCGGCGGCAGCGAGGACATTGACAGGCGATCCGTCGGCACGGCACTCAGCCGGGTCGGCCCGCCACACCTGCCGCTGCTTAACACGGCGAAAAAGTCGATGAAACCGCTGGACTAACCGATTGAAGCGAGATGCGGCCGGATTTGGTCAAGCCGCCTGGACTGCCCTGCCCTTGATGTCGATCGGCACGAGCACCTCGCTGCCGACCGGAGTCTCCGGCAGGACATGCGCCCAGTGCAGGATCTCCATCCGGCCGTCAAAATGCTCGACCACCGCCGTGCAGCTCTCCACCCAATCGCCGGTGTTGATGTATTGCACGTCCTCATAGCTTTCGATCGCGGCATGGTGGATGTGCCCGCAGATCACGCCGTCGACATGCGAGCGGCGCGCCTCCTCGGTCAGCACGGTCTGGAACGAGCCGATGAAATTCACCGCCTTCTTGACCTTGACCTTGGCCCAGGACGAGAACGACCAGTAAGGCAGGCCGAGCACCTGGCGCAGGCGCGTGATGACGCGGTTGACCAGCATCGCCGCGTCATAGGCGTAGTCGCCAAGATAGGCCAGCCAGCGCGCATTATGGACGACGGTGTCGAACTGGTCGCCATGGATGACAAGAAGGCGTTTGCCATCGGCGGTCTCATGGATGGCGCGGTCGGCGACGACAATGCCGCCGAAATGAACGCCCTGGAACTGGCGCGCGAACTCGTCATGGTTTCCGGCGATGTAGGTGATACTGGCGCCCTTGCGCGCCTTGCGCAGCAACTTCTGGACGACGTCATTGTGGCTCTGCGGCCAATGCCAGCTCCGTCTCAAGCGCCAGCCGTCGACGACGTCGCCGACGAGATAGATGATATCGGCATCGTGATGGCGCAGGAAATCGATCAGGAACTCGGCCTTCGCCGCCTTCGATCCGAGATGGACGTCGGAGATGAACATGCTGCGGAAAGTGCGGGGCTCTGCGCCGGACATCATTTGTCACCGTTGCTTTCGCCTGAGCCTATGCCCCGATTCATGCAACAACCGTATGACGGTTGCGATTGGTCCAGCCATCCGGATAGGTTGCCGCGGCAATCAGAGGAGAAAATCACCATGGATCTCGGCATTCGCAGCAAGAAGGCCATCGTCTGCGCTTCCAGCAAAGGCTTGGGACGCGGCTGCGCCATGGCACTGGCAGAGGCAGGTTGCGATCTGGTGGTCAATGGCCGCAACGCCGACGTGCTGGCCAAAACTGCCGCTGAACTGCGCGAGAAATTCGGCGTCAAGGTGACCGAAATCGTCGGCGACGTGTCCAAGCCCGATGTCCAGAAGGCGCTGCTTGCCGCCTGCCCCGATCCCGACATCCTCGTCAACAACAATGGCGGTCCGCCGTTTCGCGATTTCCGCGCGCTCGACCGCGAAAAGATCCTCGAGGGCGTCACCCAGAACATGGTGACCCCTGTCGAACTGGTTCAGGCCGTGATCGACGGCATGGCGGCGCGCGGCTTCGGCCGTATCGTCAACATCACCTCGCTGTCGGTCTATGTGCCTATCCCCGGCCTCGACCTGTCGTCTGGCGCCCGCGCCGGCCTCACTTCGTTCCTGGCCGGCGTCGCACGGACAGTGATCGACCGCAACGTGACTATCAATAACATGCTGCCGGGCAAACTCGACACCGATCGGCTACGCGGCCCGCACGAGGCCGGCACGCCCGAATATCCGGCCGCCGCCGCCGCGCGCAAAGCGCAAGCAGCAGCCAACGTTCCGGCCAAACGGCTCGGTACACCGGAGGAATTCGGCCAGATCTGCGCCTTTCTGTGCTCGGTCCATGCCGGCTACCTGACCGGACAGAACATACCGGTGGACGGCGGCCTCTATGTCAGCGCGTTTTAGTGGGTATCTGACGCTTTGGTATCCGCTGGGAACGGCGGGAAACGACCCATTGCGGACGTTGTAGCCATCAGCATAAGCTCCGCCAATGCAACACTCGTCCCTCGTATCCTTCCTCAACGGCGACAAACTACCGGACGAGCTTTGGCAGGAGATTGAAGCCGAAGTGACCGAATGCGTGACCGCCGCATCCAAGCCTGGCTCCGTGGGGCATGTCATCATCACTGAGGGGCCAAATACGATCATTGACCGTCGGCATGTGGACGTGCTGGTTAACGGGCTGGCGGACGGCACGCTCCCGGTCCAAGCCGCCGCCTATGTTGCCGATGCGCTGATCATGAGCGACGACTTCAACTTTGCGGACGAGGGCGTCTTGGAGGTTCTGTTCTTCCTGTCAGACGAGAGCGCGCCCCTTTCGCGAGAAGAGGTGCAAGCGCTGCAGAGCCGCCTTTCGACGGGACTGTAGCGTCCGCTTTCCATCCATTGCGGGCCTTGCGTCTTTCGCAGATACTGGCGGCATGGTTGAACTGGCCGGGCGGAATTATGAAGCAACGATTGGCAGTGATGTTCAACGGGATGGCATGTACCTGGAGCTCGTCGACCAGGACAATCACATAGTGGGCGAGATTTTTTTCTCGGACATTGATGGAAAGATGACGATTACCTTAGGTCAGCCCGAGGTTTCCGTTGAAGTAGTCGAATGGATGATTGCTAAAGCCAAGGTTCGCCTGCCACCGACTGATCCTGTTTCTCCTAACGACGGATCGGGAGGAGTACTGTGAAAACCTTCGCAGAAAGAATGATCGGCAAGTCGATACGGTCCGTTGGAAGAAGTGAAGAAGGGTACGGGATTACTGTTCTTTTCTCCGACGGCACCGGCCTTACCGCCTATTCAGAGGTGTCGCTGCGCATGAGTGACGCAGCAAGCGGTTCGCACATCGAACGCGTCACATCTACCGATCAAGAGATTACCTTTCACTTGGAAGGGGATGACTTCGTCGCGATCTCGACCGACCGTCAAAAGCACGACGCCGTCGAGTTGTTCGTCTACCAAGACACGGACGGCACCTTTATCGTCGAGAACTAAGCGACCGCCCTCCACACATAATGATCATTCGAACCGGCGCCGACATAGCTCGCCGCAGCACTACTTCGTCGCAAACATCTTCCACAGCAGATCGCAAAGTTAGGCTAATGCGAGGCAGAGCGTCGCGCTTGCGACATATCACCCCTCGAAAAGCTGCGGCTGCATGCTAAGAGACTCAAAACACCAAACGGACTGAACTGAGGAGGCGGCCGTCATGACAGGCGAAAGCAAGAAGGCGGCCCGATCCGACCTCGACGAAGCAGCGCTCTATTTCCATAAGCACCCCCGTCCCGGAAAGCTGGAAATCCAGGCGACGAAGCCACTGGGCAATCAGCGCGACCTGGCGCTTGCCTATTCGCCGGGGGTCGCCGCCCCCTGCCTTGAAATCCGCGACGACCCGGCAACCGCCGCCGACTATACAGCCCGCGCCAATCTGGTCGGCGTTGTCACCAACGGTTCGGCGGTGCTGGGCCTCGGCAATATCGGTCCGCTCGCCTCCAAGCCGGTGATGGAAGGCAAGGCCGTACTGTTCAAGAAGTTCGCCGGCATCGACGTCTTCGACATCGAGATCGATGCACCGGGCATCGAGCGCATGGTCGAGACGATCTCGGCGCTGGAACCAACCTTCGGCGGCATCAACCTGGAAGACATCAAGGCGCCCGAATGCTTCGAAGTCGAGGAACAGTTGAAAGCCCGCATGGGCATACCGGTCTTCCATGACGACCAGCACGGCACCGCCATCATCGTCGCCGCCGCTGTGCTCAATGGGCTGGAATTCGCCGGCAAGTCCATCTCCGACATCAAGATCGTCACGTCGGGCGCAGGTGCTGCGGCGCTTGCGTGCCTCAACCTTCTGGTCTCGCTCGGCGCGCGGGTCGAAAACATCTGGGTCACCGACCGGTTCGGGGTCGCCCATAAGGGCCGCGTCGAGGAGATGGACCGCTGGAAAGACCCCTACGTGAAGGATACCGAGGCGCGCGCGCTGGCTGACGTTCTGCCCGGCGCCGACGTGTTTCTCGGCCTGTCTGCCGCCGGCGTACTGAAACCGGAACTGCTCCACCACATGGCGCCCAAGCCGTTGATCCTCGCGCTGGCCAACCCCAATCCCGAGATCATGCCGGAAGCGGCGCGGGCAGCACGGCCCGACGCGATGATCTGCACAGGCCGCTCCGATTTCCCCAACCAAGTCAACAACGTACTCTGTTTTCCCTACATCTTCCGTGGCGCGCTGGATTGTGGTGCAAGCGCCATCAACGAAGAGATGAAAATGGCCGCCGTGCGAGCGATTGCAGCGCTTGCCCGCGAAGAGCCGTCCGACGTTGCCGCGCGTGCCTATTCCGGCGAGACGCCGATCTTTGGTCCGGAGTTCCTGATCCCCTCGCCTTTCGATCCGCGGCTGATCCTGCGCATTGCCCCTGCTGTCGCCAAGGCAGCGTGCGAGACCGGCGTCGCGACCCGGCCGATCACAGATTTCGCCGCCTATATCGACAAGCTGAACCGCTTCGTCTTCCGCTCCGGCCTGGTCATGAAGCCGGTATTCTCGATGGCCAAGACGTCGAGCGCCAAGCGCGTCATTTATGCCGACGGCGAGGACGAGCGCGTGCTTCGCGCCGCGCAGGTCGTGCTCGAGGAAGGCATTGCCGAACCGATCCTGATCGGCCGCCCGCATGTCATCGAGGTGCGGCTGAAGCGCTACGGGCTGCGCATCAAGCCGGGCATCGATTTCGGCTTGATCAACCCGGAAGACGATCCGCGTTACCGCCACTATGTCGACCTTTTGATCGAGCTTGCCGGCCGGCGTGGGGTGACGACGGAAGCCGCGCGCACCATGGTGCGCACCGATAATACGGTGATCGCGGCCCTTGCCCTGAAGCGCGGCGACGCCGACGCCATGGTCTGCGGCCTCGAAGGCCGATTCGAGCGCCATCTGCGCAACGTGACGTTGATCATCGGGCCACGCGCCGGCATTAGGGATCGCGACCTGTCGACGCTCTCCATGCTGATCTCGCAGCGCGGCATCATTTTCCTCACCGACACCCATGTCTCCGTCGACCCGACCGCCGAAGAAATAGCGGAAATGACCGTTTTGGCGGCCGAGGAAATTCAGCGTTTCGGCATCGAGCCCAAGGCAGCCCTGCTTTCGCATTCTGATTTCGGCTCTCGCGATTCGCCAAGCGCCATGAAGATGCGGCAGGCAGCGGCAATCCTGGCGCGCATCGCGCCCGACCTGCAATGCGACGGCGAGATGCATGCCGACTCGGCACTATCGGAGCAGCTGCGCCAACGCGTCTATCCGCATTCGCGGCTGAAAGGCGAAGCCAATCTGCTGGTGTTCCCCAATCTCGATTCGGCGAACATCACACTGACGGCGCTGCGCACAATGATGGACGCGCTGCATGTCGGCCCGATCCTGCTCGGCACCGACAGCCCGGCGCATATATTGACGCCGTCGGTGACGTCGCGCGGCGTCGTCAATATGACGGCACTGGCCGTGGTCGAAGCCGCGCACAAGGCGCAAGCCATCGTCGATCTGGAATAGCCGCGGGCTTTCTCAGATTGGCCTGAACCGGAAATGTCCTGTCTGCCTGAAGGCAAACAAAGTGTCCTCTTCCCTGGCGCCGCCGCCGATATTGTGAATGACCAGTCTTCTTGTCGGTACCAAAGTGGAGCGATTGGACGACACGATGGCAATATGCGACAGATTGCCGGGCAGCATCTGGGCGATGAGATCCCCTGGCCGATAGTCGGCCGGGTCTTGGCTGACGGGCAAGGCAGCACCGCGCCGCTCGAAATAGACCGCAAGGTTGGGCACACGGCGGTGGTCGATGTTGCGGTCGGGCGCCTTCAAGCCCCAAGCCTTCGGATAGGCGGCAAAATTGGCCCGCATATCCTCATGCACCAATTCTTGCAGGTCGAGATCGAAGGCGCGGCGATAGGCACGGATCACGACATCCGTGCACACACCCCGCTCGGGCCCAACGTCCCCGCCCGGATAGGCCAGGCGTGTATAGGTCGGATCGTAGAGCATGGTGACGCCGATCTGCTCACGGGCAGCTTCGACCAATTTGGTACCCCAATCCGGCGTGATGGGCTTTTCCTGCGCCATGGCATCCGGCATCGCCAGGCACAAAAGACCAAACTGCACTGCGGCTCGACGGGTAATCGCGGTCATGCCAAGCCTCCGGGCATTCTGGATCCGGGCATTCTTCTGGGCGAATACGCCTTTTTCGTGCATCGCCAGGATGTCTCGGTCGTGGCTCTGTCCGAGTATGTCGTGCGGCGTGGTCGATATGACAGCGCTGGTCGTGGTCGAAGCCGCGCACCGGCGCAAGCCATCCGATTTGGGATGAAGCCGGAATCGGCGGTATGCTAAACAAACGGTTAACCGCAAGCGCGGTAGCTTTCTGAACGACAGGCAGGCGGAGTTTCGGAGGGATGACGGGCGCATGTTGGAAGCTGACGCGGGCCGCCGCGCTGCTCGGCGCTCTGCTACTGTGCGGCATTGCCGTCACTCAGGCGCAGGCCGCTCCGCGCCTCTGCCGCCAGCTTGAAGCCGATCTTGCCGCCGCTTCTCGTGGTGGCGGCGGCAAACCGGCTTTGCTCAGGAAATATGACGACGCAATCGTCCGGCAGCGCCAGCAGATTTCAAAGGCCGTCAGCCAGGCCAGCAGCGCCGGCTGCGGCTTTTCGCTGTCTCGCCGCAACGCCAATGCATGCGCGGCACTCGACGCCACCATCGATCGCATGGCAGCCAATCTCGACGCCCTCCAGGCCAAGCGCGCCGACCTTGCCGGCGGTGGTTCGCGACGCGATCGCGCGCGCATATTGACGTTGCTTGACGCCAATGGCTGCCGCGATGATGGGGCGGCGCGGACGCCCGCGCCGGTCCGCGAAGCCAGCCGTGAAAACGGCAAGCGAAACCTGCTCGACCAGCTTTTGGGCAGTGACGCAACTGAACCCGGTGCGCCCGATCAGCCTGAAGAGCCCGACCAGGCTGAAGAACTAAGTCAGCCGCGCAACATTCGCACCATGCTCAACAACGCCGACGAGTTGGGCCAGCCGCGAGGCGAATTCCGCACCATGTGCGTGCGGACCTGCGACGGTTATTTCTTTCCGATGTCGAATGCCGCCTCACTGGGCGATTTCGAGCGCGACCAGAAGAATTGCGAATCGAGCTGCCCCGGCACAGAAATGCAGGTTTTCTACACGCGCGGCATGAATGGCGATTCGGCGTCCATGACGTCTTCGGTGACCGGCAGGCCTTATATCGAACTGCCGACGGCCTACCTCTACAAGCAGTCCGACATGCCGCGGCCGCCGACCTGCGGCTGCAATGCCGCGCAGAATTTCGAGATCATCGCCGGCAACCCGCCAACCCGGGCACAATCTGAGGCGAATGTAGAGAGTACCCCGTTCATTCCGCTGCCGGTTGCTAGGCCTGATCCGGGCGCCGACCCGGAGTCCTTGGCCAATGCGCAAGACGGTCTCGACCGTGAGGCGATCAGACGCCTTGCCGTCAAGCCCGTGCCTTCGCCGACGTCCCTGCCCCCGCCAGAACAGCGCAAGGTCAGGGTCGTCGGGCCAACGTTCCTTCCCGACCCAGCAGCGGCAACAGATCTGCAAGCTCCGGACCCGAAGGCTGTCCCGTAAGCGCCAGCCTGAGCGGCATGAACAGCGCCTTGCCCTTACGGCCGCTCGCCTCTCGGATCTTGCCGGTCCAGTCTTTCCAGACGGTGCCGTTCCAAGGCTCCTCCGGCAGCAGTTCGAACGCCTGGCGAAGAAAGTCGCGGTCATCGTCGGAAAACTCCGCCGGCTCCTCTGGACCGTCTCGAAGCGTACGCCACCAGATCGCCGCATCGGCCAGCCTGTCGAGATTGCCGCGCACGGCCAGCCAGAAAGGCTCGGCCTGTTCGCCGGAGATGCCGAGCACGATCAGCCGGTCGCGCGCCTCGGAAAACGGCATGTGATGCAGCAGCGTGCGGTTGAGCACGAAGAGCTCGTCCGGGTCGAATTTGGCGGCGGATTTCGATGTTGCAGCCGGATCGAAGCGCTCGGCTAGCTCGGCCATCGTTGGCACCGCCACGACGTTTTCCGAGGTGCCGACGAGCACCGCCAGCGAAGCGATCGCCATCGGCTCGATGCCGCTCTCACGCAGGCTCTGGATGGACAGCGCGCCGGTGCGCTTCGAAAGTCCCTCGCCTGATGCCGTTGTCAGGAGATTGTGGTGGCCGAACACCGGCGGCTCCGCGCCAAGTGCTCGGAACAGGGCTATCTGGACGCCGGTATTGGTGACGTGGTCGTCGCCGCGAATGACATGGCTGACGCCCATGTCGATGTCGTCGACAACCGAAGGCAATGTATAGAGGTAGGTGCCGTCCTCACGCCGCAGAACCGGGTCTGAAAGCGAGGCGAGGTCGACGGTCTCTTCGCCGCGCACCAGGTCGTTCCACTGGATTTCGGTGCGCTCCGGCTGCAGCGGATCGCTGCTGAAGTTGGGCAGCAGAAAGCGCCAGTGCGGCCGCCGGCCATCGGCCTCATATTCCGCCACCTGCTCGGGTGCCAGCGTCAGCGCCTCGCGGCCATAGACTGGCGGCAGGCCACGCGTGCGGCGCACCTTGCGCCTCAGGTCGAGCTCTTCAGGCGTCTCATAGCAGGCATAGACGAGGCGCGCCTCCTTCAGCTTCTGCAGTGCGGCATCATAGATTTCGACCCGCCGCGACTGATACTCCGTGGCGTCGGGGAAGATGCCCAGCCAATGCAGGTCATAAAGGATGGCGTCGGAAAATTCCTGCGTCGAACGGGCAACGTCGGTGTCGTCGAAGCGCTGGATGAAGCGGCCCTTGTTCTTGATGGCGAACAGCCAGTTGAACAGAGCGGTGCGCGCATTGCCGATATGGATGCGGCCGGTCGGTGACGGGGCGAAACGGACGGTAACTGTCATGAGCGGGGCGTACCGGATGGTTTTGCTATTGACAAGACGCGCCCCCGCGCTCGGCGGCAGACATAGAACATGACGAAGGCGAAGAAAAGACTGCAGCGCCACGCGTCCATCAGGACGCGCGGCGCCGCAACCGTCAGATCACCATGCCTTTGGTCAGCTCAAGCGCCTGGCGTTCGAACAGCCGGCGGTAGATGCCGCCTTGCAGCCGGATCAGCTGGTCATGCGAGCCCTCTTCGACGATGCGGCCGCGATCGAACACCAAAAGCCTGTCCAGCGCCCGCACCGTCGACAGCCGGTGGGCAATGACCAGCGTCGTGCGGCCGACCATCAAGCGCTCCATCGCCTGCTGGATCAGCACCTCCGATTCCGAATCGAGGCTCGACGTTGCCTCATCCAGGATGAGAATGCGCGCATCGGCAAGAAAGGCGCGTGCGATTGCAACGCGTTGACGCTCACCACCCGATAGCTTTACGCCACGCTCGCCGACCAGCGTGCCATAGCCTTTCGGCAAATTGGCGATGAAGTCATGCGCGCTGGCCAATCGCGCCGCGTGCTCGATCTCGGCCTGCATGGCGGCCGGCCGGGCATAGGCGATGTTTTCGGCCAGCGACCGGTGAAACAGGATCGGCTCCTGCTGGACAATCGCGATCTGTGCGCGCAGCGACGCCTGCGCCACATTGGCAATATCCTGGCCGTCGATCAGGATATTGCCCGCAGTCACGTCGTAGAGGCGCTGGATCAGCTTGACGAATGTCGTCTTGCCGGAGCCCGAATGGCCAACCAGCCCAACCCGTTCGCCCGGCGCGATGTCCACCGAAAAGTCGCGATAGAGCGGCAGGCGGTGGCTGCCATAATGGAACGTGACCTTGTCGAAGGTGATACGGCCATCGGTGATCCGGATCGGTTTGGCTCCGGGCCGATCCTCGATGCCGAGTGGTTCGGACTGGAAGTCGACCAGTTCCTCCATGTCGTTGATCGAGCGCTGCAGATTGCGGATATGTGTGCCGATGTCGCGCAGATAGCCTTGCAGCACGAAGAATGAGGTCAACACGAAGGCGACATCGCCGGCGCTCGCCTGCCCCCACGACCACAACAGCAGGGAGAATCCGATAACCGCTGCCCTCAAAAGCAGCAGCATCGTCCCTTGCGTGGTGCCGTTGACGGTGCCGCGCATCCAGGTGCGGCGCGTGCGACCGCGCCATTTAGCGACGACCTCGGCAAGCCGTGTCTCCTCGCGTTCCTCGGCGCCAAAACCCTTGACCACGGCATTGCAGCTCACCGCGTCGGCCAGCGAGCCGCCGAGCCGTGTATCCCACGCATTGGCAAGCCTTGCCGCGGGCGCGACATAGCCAAGCGACAGCATCGTCGTCACCGCGATGAACAGAACCGAACCGGTGGCGACGACAGCACCCATCAGCGGCCAGAACCAGCCAAGCAGCAGCGTCGAGCCGACGAGCATGACGACCGATGGCAGCAGCGCGATCAGGATCGTGTCGTTGAGCAGGTCGAGCGCCCACATGCCGCGCGTTATCTTGCGCACCGTCGATCCGGCGAAGCTGTTGGCGTGCCAGTCGGTGGAGAAGCGCTGGACGCGGTGGAAGGCGTCGGCGGCGATATCCGCCATCATCTTCAACGTCAGCTCGACAATGGCCATGAAGGCGAGATTGCGCAGCACGACACCGGTGAGCGCCAGGGCCACCAGCATCGAAAAGGCCGCTGTCGCCGCGTTCCACGCAACATCGTCGGCCGCAGCACTGCTGGCGACGGCATCCACCAGCCGGCCGGAATAGAGCGGCGTCAGCACGTCGGCCAAGGTCGACAGCAGGAACGTGCCCATAATGCCGGCAAGTCGCCACGGCTGACGCCGCCAATGGCTGAGCGTGAAGCCAAGAACGCTGCGAAAGGCGCCCGCGCGCAAATCTATTCGAAAACGAGTCATGATGTCATTCGGGCGCAAACGAGCCCGATCCCACGAAAGTAGAAATTGAAAAACCGCGTCGGCGCCGTTTGGCGCCCGGAGATGCGGAGGTTTGGCGTATTTGGCGGCCCTGTAGAGGGGCGGCGACCGGCAGCGGCGAAATACCTGCCTCGGTTCAGCCTTGCCGCGAGGCTATCTCGCGGCGCACTGACCAAGACCTAGGCTTCGCGGCCTCGCATAACGATGTCAAATCCTGGCATTCGGTTCCTCCTGAAGGGGAATCGCGGAGAGGTGTTTATAGAGACGCCTCAACGCCGCGCCAAGTCAGTAGATAGCCAAAAGCGCATCTGGTCCAAGCAGTGAGACGATTTTGCAACAATCGCGGGTTGTGCGCTGCCTCTGTTCAGGTTGCCGGGATACGGTCGAAGCGCATATAGCGGCCGTCGGTGGAAGGCCTGAAGCCGAGCTTTTCGTAAACCGCATGGGCGTCGTTGGTCGACAGGCTCCAATGCGTGACCGTCTTGACGTCCGAGTGGTCGATAAGCGCCTGGACAAGCCGGGTTCCGATGCCTTGTCCGCGATACCCGGGCCAGACAATTATGTCTGCGAGATAGGCAAATACCGTACGGTCGGTGATCGCCCGGCCGAAGCCGACCTGATTGCCGCCGACATAGGCGCCGACGCACAGTGAGTTGGCGAAGGCGCGGCGGTGCAGTTCATCGCTGCGGCCGCTGCCCCAATAGCTCTCCTTCAAAATGTCGGACGTCGCCCGGAAGTCGATCCGCGACGGGTCGAAGCTGATTTCAAGGTTGGCCATGGCTAAACCGTTAAACAGGCCAATCGCCTACCCGCCATCCCTGAACCGGTTGGTAATGGGATAGCGGCGGTCGCGGCCGAAATTCTTCCTGGTGATCTTCACACCGGGTGCCGCCTGCCGGCGCTTGTATTCGGCGACGTAAAGCAGGTGCTCGACGCGCGTCACCGTCGCCCGGTCATGGCCGCGCGCGACGATGTCGTCGACACCCATCTCGTTTTCGACTAGGCACTCCAATATGTCGTCGAGCACCGGATAGGGCGGCAGCGAATCCTGGTCCGTCTGGTTCTCTCGCAGTTCCGCCGAGGGCGCCTTGTCGATGATGTTGGTCGGGATCACCTCGCCGGACGGACCGAGCGCACCCGGCGGCACATGCGCGTTGCGCCAGCGCGACAGCGCATAGACCTGCATCTTGTAGAGGTCCTTGATCGGATTGAAGCCGCCATTCATGTCGCCATAGAGCGTCGCGTAGCCGACCGACATCTCGCTTTTGTTGCCGGTGGTGACCACCATCGAGCCGAACTTGTTGGAAATCGCCATCAGGATGGTGCCGCGGGCCCGGCTCTGCAGGTTTTCCTCGGTGATGCCTTCGTTGGTGCCCTCGAAAAGCTGTGTCAACGTGTGCAGGAAGCCCTCGACCGGCTCGAAGATCGGCACGATATCGTAGCGGCAGCCGAGTGCGCGGGCGCAGTCCTCGGCATCCTTCAGCGAGTCCTTCGAAGTGTAGCGGTAAGGCATCATCACGGCGCGCAGCCGTTCCTCGCCCAGCGCATCGACGGCAAGTGCCGCGCAGATCGCCGAATCGATGCCGCCGGAAAGGCCGAGCACGACATTCTTGAAGCCGTTCTTGTTGACGTAATCGCGCAGGCCCAACATGCAGGCGCGGTAGTCGGCCTCCTCCTTCTCCGGGATTTTCGACATCGGTCCGTCAGAGCAGAACCAGATGTCATTCTTTCGCTTCCAGGTGGTGACGTTGACCGTCTCCTCGAACTGGCTCATCTGGAAGGCCAGCGTCTTGTCAGAACCTATGGCAAACGATGCGCCATCGAAAACCAGCTCGTCCTGGCCGCCAAGCTGGTTGGCATAGATAATCGGCAGTCCGCATTCGATGACCTGGCGGATGACGATCTGGTGGCGGACGTCGACCTTGCCGCGGTAATAGGGCGAGCCGTTCGGGACCAGCAGGATTTCCGCGCCGCTTTCGGCCAGCGTCTCGCAGACAGCAACCTCGCCCCAGATATCTTCGCAGATCGGCACTCCCACGCGCACGCCGCGGAAATTGACCGGCCCCTGGATCTCGGGGCCGGCCTGGAAGACGCGCTTCTCGTCGAACTCACCGTAATTCGGCAGATCGAGCTTGTAGCGTTCGGCAAGGATCTTGCCGCCATCGGCAAAGATGATCGAATTGTGCGTGCCGGTCTTGCGCTTCAACGGCGTGCCGATGACGAAACCCGGGCCGCCGTCGGCGGTATCGCCGGCGAAATCCTCCGCCGCCCGCTCGCAGGCCTTCAGGAAGGCGGGCTTCAGCACCAGATCCTCAGGCGGATAGCCGGCAAGGAAAAGCTCGGTAAACAGCACGAGGTCGGCGCCTTGGCGGGCGGCATCCGCCCTCGCCTCGCGTGCCTTGGCAAGATTGCCGGCGACGTCGCCGACCGTCGGATTGAGCTGGGCGACGGCGATGCGCAATATGTCTGGAGCGGTCTTTTCTGTCATGCCCGTGGGTTTAGCGCGGCAAAATTCGTCGAGCAATGGCGTTCGTTTGGACCAAACAGTCGATCCTATTCGCACATATATTCGCGCAAGGCTTCCGGCGGATGGTTCTCGCCGATCGACATTGCCAGAATGCGCGAAATGTGCCGGCGCGGCAGCCGGGTTTCCGCCGCCCAGGCGTTTATCTGCACTTGGATCTTGCCCAGGTCCTTCTTCGATGTTGGGCTCTGCGCGAGGTCGAGCCCGGCGTCGCGCAGCGCTGCCGCCATGTCGGCCGAGACGATGAAGGCGTCCCACTCCAGCCAGCGCAGAAAATACTGGCCGGTATTGCCGCCGAGCCGGCTGCCATGCTTGCCGAGATAGGCCATCAATCCGACCTGGTCATCCGCCGGCCAATTGGCCAGGAACTTGCCGAAGCTGCCATGCTCCTTCGACACGCGCTCGACGAAGGCTGCGTTGTCGCGTACGGATTTGATCTTCTGCGGATTGCGGACGATGCGCTTGTCGGCTGTGAGATCGTGCCAGAAATCGTCAGGCTGGAACAGCAGCCGCTTCGGCTCGAAGCCAAGAAATGCTTCCTCGAAACCCGGCCATTTCTGCTCGATGACGCGCCAGACAAAGCCGGCGGCAAAAACCCGCTCGGCCATGGTCGACAGGATCCGGTCGTCCGCAATCTTTGCCACCGCGGCATTGTCGGGCATAGGACCCAGCAGCGACGTCAGCGCTGCCTCACCGCCTTTGCGCTTCGCTGCACGGGCGCGAATTTTCTGAAAATCCACCATTGTTTCCTGACCCCATCGCGTCAATCTACCACTTCCCGTATGAACCGGCAGCTTCTACCTCATCGCTGACGACGGAGGCGACGATGAACAAAACGATCGAGGACCTGGCAAGCCGCTGGCTGAAGCGAAAGCCGGACGGCCTGAGCGCGCTCGAAAGCCGGGTACTGCAATCTACGCTCGAGCGCACCACGATCTCCAAGGACACCAACAAGGCCGTCGCCTTTCACCAGACGTTTGGAGATCGCCTGGCCGACACCATCGCCCGGATCGGCGGCTCGTGGTCCTTCATCCTGGCATTCATTGGCTTCCTGATCCTGTGGACGGCAGGCAATGTCTGGCTCTTGTCGCGCGCCGCCTTCGATCCCTATCCCTTCATCTTCCTCAATCTCGTGCTTTCCATGGTTGCCGCCCTGCAGGCGCCAGTGATCATGATGGCGCAGAACCGCCAGACGGAGCGCGATCGAATCGACGCCGCCCACGACTATGAGGTTAATCTCAAGGCCGAGATCGAGATCATGGCGTTACACGAAAAGCTCGACGAACTGCGCCACAGCCAGATCATCGGCATGCGAGACGAGATCGCCCGGCTGGCCGAGCAGGTGAAGCGCATCGACGACATTCTGTCGAAGCAGCGAACGTCTTCATGACGGAAGTCATCCATCGTCTCATTGAGCAATATGGATTGGTCGCGGTTTTTCTGGGCTGCGTCGCCGAGGGCGAAAGCGCCGCAATTCTTGGCGGTTTTTTTGCGCATCAGCATGTCTTCGTCCCGTGGCAGGCGTTTCTCGCAGCCGCGCTCGGCGCCTTCGGTGGCGACACGTTGTTCTTCATCTTGGGACGGAGCTTCGCCGACCATAAATTCGTGATCAGGCTCCGAGCCCGGCCGGGCTTCAGCCACGCCTACCGCCTTGTCACCTCTCATCCCAACATTTTCGTGCTGTCGAACCGTTACATCTATGGCCTGCGACTGGTCGGCGGAATCGCGGCCGGGCTGTCGGGCATCGCCGCGGCGCGCTTCATCATCCTCAACGCCATCTCGTCGGTAGTCTGGGCGGCACTGTTCTGCACTGTCGGTTATGTCTTCGGGCTGGGCGCGGAGCACATCGTCGGCCAGGCGCTGGCCCGCCACGAGCGGTTGCTGATCGCTCTGGCAATCGGCCTCGTTGTGGCTATCCTCGGCTGGCTGGCGTCGCACTTCCTCGCCAAGAAGGAGCTTCGCAAGGGAAGCTGATCGTCAATCTATGCCGAGCGCACGGTCACCCTTTTCCAGGATCAGCGGGATGATCAGGTCTTCCTCGTCGGCAAGATGCCTGGTCAGCATGGCGATCAGCCGGCTGTTCTCGTCGGCATAGGCATCGGCGGCGAAACGCTGTTTGTCTTCGCTCTCCTGAAGCGTGCGGATGAAGGCATTTGCCGCCTCGGCATTGCGCTCCAGTCCCTCATGGATTGTGTGGTGATCGGCATCGAGAATCTCGAAGCCGCGCTTCAGACGGGTCTCGGCCCTGGCGAAGACCGGGAAATAATGATGGTCCCTCGACATTGTGATGGCCGTCGAGATTGCCGAGGAAATGGTTGAGGCGCGGCGCGAACCAGCGCGCGAATTCCGGCGCGTTCAGCCTACCTTCTCGATAATCGCCGATACCATTGGTGAGCATGCCGCCAAGCTCGCGGAACATATCGTGCCGCTGCAGCCACATATTGGCCACGCCGTGGATGTTGGCATGCGCCTGCCAGATCTCGCGCGGATATTTTTCGGCCAGCCAGCGCAGATCGTCCGGCAGGCCCTCACGTTCGAGCAGCAGAAATCCGGCGGTATCGGTCATGTCGGTTCCCTCAATTGACCGGCATGTAGTGTTTGAAACGTCAGATCGGTACCCCGAGGATCCGCTCGACGATGGCGACGCCCCAGACGCCTGCAGCGATTACCACCGAAATAAGCACCGCCAGCGAACCGCAATCCTTGGCCAGTTGGATATCGATGTTGAATTCGCGGCTGAACGCGTCGCATGCCGCCTCGATGCCGGTGTTCAACACCTCGATCATGATCATGAGCAGCACCGCGCCGATAAGCAGCGCATAGCCGCGCCACGATTCCGAAAGGAACCAGCCGAGCGGCAAGGCAAGCACAAGCAGCGTCAGCTCCAGCTGGAAGGCCTCCTCGCTGGCGGCCAGTTTGCGAAACGCCCGCACCGAGTTGTAAAAAGCGTCGATCAGCCGCTGCATGCCAAAACCCTTCGGAATCACCGGCAGGGGATTAGCGCAATGGCTGGACCAAGGGAATAAGGCGACCTCTTCAAAAATCAGTCGCCTGCCACCTTGATCGACGGCGTCGACTTCTCGAACTGCGGCAGCCCGTCATCGATGGCGTAATAATCGCCCTTGTCGCCGACGAAGATATGGCATTCTCCTTGAAGCCCGGTTGGCGCGTCGAACAGCCCTGCCATGACCGAAACATAGCCGTCATCGCTCGGCTTCCAGAACAGCAGAGAGCCGCATGTCTTGCAGAAGCCGCGCCTGGCGAACGAAGAGGCCTCGTACCAGGTGATGCTCTCCGCGCCGGTGATTGTGATGTCGCGGTCGGCAACGTTGGCCGCCGCATAAAAATGCCCGCTCTGCTTCCGGCACTGCGAGCAATGGCAGTAGACGACACCGCGTAGCGGTCCTCGTGTCTGGAACCGCACTGCCCCGCACAAGCATGATCCGCTGTGACTGTCAGCCATGTCGGCCTCCCGATGCAATTGCCATCGCCTGGCAGGATTCCAGTTTTGCGCGCGTTAGGCACGAGCAAATGCGACACCGGCGGGATTGAATAGAAAAAGCGCCGGTTTTCGCCCGGCGCTTCTTCAATGACATCACAGTTCAGATCGTATCAGCCATTGACGGCCTGCTTGTGCTGGACCGGATGGGTCTTCTTGAGCAGATCGGAGACCAGGAACGCCAACTCGATCGCCTGGTCAGCGTTGAGGCGCGGATCGCAATGGGTGTGGTAGCGATCCTGCAGCTCTTCGGCGGTGATGGCGCGGGCGCCACCGGTGCATTCCGTGACGTTCTTGCCGGTCATCTCGACATGGATGCCGCCCGGATGCGTGCCTTCGGCGCGATGCACCTCGAAGAAGGTCTGCACCTCCTTCAGGATGCGGTCGAATGGCCGTGTCTTGTATCCGGCGGCCTCGATGGTGTTGCCATGCATCGGGTCCGACGACCACACCACGCTGCGGCCTTCCTTCTGCACCGCGCGCACCAGCTTCGGCAAATGATCGGCGACCTTGTCGGAACCGAAGCGCGCGATCAGCGTCAGCCGGCCGGGCTCGTTCTCCGGATTGAGCAGGTCGATGAGCTGCAAGAGGCCATCCGGCGTCAGCGACGGACCGCATTTCAGCCCGAGCGGGTTCTTGATGCCGCGGCAATATTCGACATGCGCATGGTCGGGTTGGCGCGTGCGATCACCGATCCAGATCATGTGGCCAGAGGTGGCGTACCAGTCGCCCGAAGTCGAATCGACGCGAGTCAGCGCCTCTTCATAACCGAGCAGCAGCGCCTCATGACTGGTATAGAAGTCGGTCTCGCGCAGCGCGTAATTGGTCTCCGAGGTGATGCCGACGGCCTTCATGAAGTCCATCGTCTCGGTGATGCGGTTGGCGAGCGACTCGTATTTCTCCCCCTGCGGGCTGTCGGACACGAAGCCAAGCATCCATTGATGCACGTTCTCCAGGCTGGCATAGCCACCTTGGGCGAAGGCACGCAAAAGGTTGAGCGTGGCCGCCGACTGGCGGTACGCCATCTCCTGTCTTGCAGGATCGGGAATGCGCGACTTGGCGTCGAACTCGATGCCGTTAATGATGTCGCCGCGATAGCTCGGCAGCGTCACGCCGCCCTTGGTCTCATTGTCGGACGAGCGCGGCTTGGCGAACTGGCCGGCGACACGGCCGACCTTCACCACCGGCTGGGCGCCGGCGAAGGTCAGCACCACCGACATCTGCAAGAAGACGCGGAAGAAGTCGCGGATATTGTCGGCGCCATGTTCGGCGAAGCTCTCGGCGCAATCGCCGCCCTGCAGAAGGAATGCGTCACCGGCAGCGACGGCTGCAAGCTGCTTCTTCAGCTTGCGTGCCTCACCTGCAAAAACCAACGGCGGAAACGTGGCAAGCTGGGCTTCCGTGTTCCTCAGCGCGGCAAGATCCGGATAGGCAGGAACCTGCTGGATCGGCTTAGCTCTCCACGAATTCGGCGACCATTTCGTCATCGAAGCACCTAACGCTCTTTCACACGGACGCCATCGCCCGCCAATCCGCCCCATATGGGGTCGCGGCTCCATACACGAAGCCGATTTCCTATTCTAGACCGGAAGTGGTCGCGTGGCGAATGAGCACGGCACTGCGAAAGTGCCGGTGCGGTTGTGCCCAGAGCACCACCGACGCGCTGCTACGCCGCCTTCTCCACCAGCCGCGCCAGCTGCGTCATGACAACCGCTGAGCCAGCCAGCCGCTTCTCGGGCGTCGCCCAGTCACGGCTGAAGACGACGCTCTGGTCGGGTCGGATCTTGGCCAGCGAGCCTTGTTCGCCGATGAGCTTGACCAGCCCGACCGGATTGGGGAATTCCCGCTTGCGGAAATGGATGACGACGCCTTTCGGCCCGGCGTCGAGCTTCTCCACGTTGGCCTTGCGGCAAAGCGCCTTGATGAAGACGATCTTCAACAGATGTTCAACCTCTTCCGGCAGCGGCCCGAACCGGTCGATCAGCTCGGCGCCGAAAGCATCGATCTCTTCCGTATTTTCGAGATCGCCAAGACGGCGATAGAGCGCCAGCCTGAGCTGCAGATCCGGGACGTAGCTTTCCGGGATCATCACCGCCGTGCCGACGGCGATCTGCGGCGACCAGCCGCCGTCCTGCACCTCGCCGGAATCCTTCACTTCGGCCACCGCCTCCTCCAGCATCTGCTGGTAGAGCTCGAAACCGACCTCCTTGATGTGGCCCGACTGCTCTTCGCCAAGCAGATTGCCGGCGCCGCGGATGTCGAGGTCGTGGCTGGCCAGCTGGAAACCGGCGCCTAGCGTATCGAGCGACTGCAGCACTTTCAGCCGACGCTCGGCTGTATCGGTTAGCTTGCGGTTGGCGGGCAGCGTGAACAGCGCATAGGCGCGCACCTTCGAACGGCCGACGCGGCCACGCAACTGATAGAGCTGCGACAGGCCGAACATGTCGGCGCGATGCACGATCAGCGTGTTGGCGGTCGGTATATCGAGGCCGGATTCGACGATTGTGGTCGACAAAAGCACGTCGTACTGGCCGTCATAAAAGGCATTCATGATATCGTCGAGCTCGCCGGGCGGCATCTGGCCATGGGCCACCGCCACTTTCAGCTCAGGTACAGATTCGCGCAGAAAATCATGGATTTCCGCGAGATCGCTGATGCGCGGTACGACGTAGAAGGAATGGCCGCCGCGGTAGCGTTCTCTGAGCAGCGTCTCGCGGATGACCAGCGGATCGAAGGGCGAGATGAAGGTGCGCACCGCCAGGCGGTCGACCGGCGGCGTAGCGATCAGCGACAACTCGCGCACGCCGGTCAAGGCAAGCTGCAGCGTGCGTGGGATCGGCGTCGCCGACAAAGTCAGAACGTGGACGTCGGTCTTGAGATCCTTCAGCCGCTCCTTGTGCTTGACGCCGAAATGCTGCTCCTCATCGATGATCAGCAGACCAAGATTCTTGAACGAGATCGAGGAGCCGAGCAGTGCATGCGTGCCGACGACGATATCGATCTGGCCTTCGGCGATGCCCTTCTTGGTCTCCGCCAATTCCTTGGCGCCGACCAGCCGCGAGGCCTGGGCGACGCGGATCGGCAGGCCGGAGAAGCGCTGCGAGAAGGTCTTGAAATGCTGGCGCGACAACAATGTCGTCGGCACCACTATGGCCACCTGAAAGCCTTCCATCGCCCCAATGAAGGCGGCGCGAAGTGCAACTTCGGTCTTGCCGAAGCCGACATCGCCGCAGATCAGCCGGTCCATCGGCTTTCCGGCGCCTAGATCATCCATGACCGAATCGATCGCCGTCTGCTGGTCATCGGTCTCCTCATAGGGAAAACGCGCTGCAAACTCGCCATAGAGGCCTTCCGCCGGCACCAACGCCGGCGCGGCCCGCATTTGTCGCTCGGCCGCGATGCGGATCAGTTGCCCGGCCATGTCGAGCAGGCGCTTCTTCAGCCGCGCCTTGCGCGATTGCCAGGCGCCGCCGCCAAGCTTGTCGAGCGTCGCCTCGGCCGAATCCGAGCCATAGCGCGACAGCAGCTCGATGTTTTCCACCGGCAAGAATAGCCGATCGTCGCCGGCATAGTGGATTTCGAGGCAATCGTGCGGCGCACCGACCGCCTCGATGGTGCGCAGCCCGATGAAGCGGCCAATGCCATGGTCGGCATGGACGACGATATCGCCTGAAGACAATGCCGAAGCCTCGGCGATGAAGTCGGACGCGCGCTTCTTGCGCTTCGAGCGCCGGATCAGCCGGTCGCCGAGAATGTCCTGCTCGGCGACGACGACCAGTTTCTCAGTCTCGAAGCCGGATTCGAGCGGCAGCACGGCCAGTCCCGCCTGCCCTGGCTCAAGCCTTTCGGCTTCGGCAAGCGTCGCCACCGGCTTCAGATTGCCAAGGTGATGCTCGACCAGGATCTGGCCGAGCCGGTCGAGCGAACCTTCAGTCCAGCCGGCGACGACGACACGGCGGCGTCCAGCGCGCTCGTCGGAAATGTGTTTTACGACGACGTCGAAAACGTTGGCGTTAGGATCGGCGCGTTCCTCGACGAAGCTGCGGCCGTGGCGCGAGCCGGCATGGAACACCTTTTTCGCGCCGGCATCGGGCGCGTCGAAGGCCGTGAAATCTATCGCCTCGCGCGGGCCAAGCGAGGCAATCAGGTTCTCGGGCGACAGATAGAGCAGATCCGGCGGCACCGGCTTGTAGGGCACCGCGTCCTTCAAGGCGCCGTCGGCCTGCTTCTTGCGCGCTTCGTAGTGGTCGAGGATCAGAGTGTGGCGCTCGGCCAGTGCCTCATGCGCCAGATGGTCGAAAACCACAGGCGCATCGGGCAGGTAGTCGAAGACGGTTTCCAGCCGCTCATAGAAGAACGGCAGCCAGTGCTCCATGCCGGCAAACCGCCTGCCCTCGCTGACCGCCGCATAGAGCCCATCGTCGCGGGAGGGCGCGCCAAAGGCTTCGATGTAGGCGCGGCGGAAGCGGCTGATGGTTTCCGGCGTCAGCGCCACCTCGCTCATCGCCTGCAGCGCCATCGATTTGCGTTGGCCGATGGTGCGCTGGGTTGCGGTGTCGAAGACGCGGATCGATTCCAGCGTATCGCCGAAGAAATCGAGGCGCAGTGCCTCCGTCCAGCCGGGCGCGAAGAGATCGAGAATGCCGCCGCGCACCGCAAATTCGCCGATGCCGCGCACTGTCGGCACTCGCTCGAAGCCGGAATTCTCCAGCCGCGACACCAGCACGTTCATGTCTATCTGGTTGCCGGGTTTGGCGTGGAAGGTCTGCGCCTCGACGAGTTCAGCCGGCGGAATGCGTTGCAACAGCGCATTCGCAGTGGTGAGGACGACGGCGCGGTGCGGCTTCTTCGCCAGCGCAATCATTGCGGCCAGTGCATCGAGCCGCCTTGCGGCGGCATCGGCGCCGGGCGAGACGCGGTCGTAAGGCAGGCAGTCCCAGGCCGGCAGTTCCAGCACCGGCAGGCCCGGCGCCGCAAAGGCAAGCGCCTCGACGATCGCCGGCAGACGCTGGCCGTCGCGCGCCACGAACAGCACCGGCTTGTCGGGGGCGATCTCGTGCGCAGCCTGCACCAGCGCAAAGGCTTCGTAGCCGTCGGCGACGCCATCGACGATGAACTGGCCGGCGCGGCCTTTCGGCAGACCGATCGTAGGGATAAGGCTCATGGCTACACGTTGTTCAGAAGGTCATCTCCCGGCGCGAAGCCAGGATTTTTTGCAGGACGGCACAGTCGATATCCGCCGGAACCGGGCGTTCGCCAGTGACGAGAGGCAGGAATTCGGTGTCGGGAATGTCGAGGAGCCTCTCATATTGGTCGATTTCGTCGCCGGTCAAGGCGCCGATCTCGGCGTCGGCGAAGCTGCCGAGTATAAGGTCCATCTCGCGCATGCCGCGGTGCCACGAACGAAACAGAAGCTTGCGGCGGCGGGCATCGAGCCCCTCGCTTGATCGTTTCGTTCCGGTCATCTTGCAACATCCTTGCCCAGGCGGCGCATATAGCGTGGATAGAAGGCGGTGTCAGCCTTGCGCTACAGTCGCCGCAACATAAGCTGACATCATGCGTCCCTCCCTCCTCGATCCGCTGTTTGTCCCGATCACCTCGCTTGCCGGGGTCGGGCCAAAAGTTGGCGCCCTGATCGAAAAAGTCGTAGCAGCCGACCTCGGCGACCGGGCCGCGCGCGCCGGGGATCTCTTGTTCGTGCTGCCGCATACTGTCATCGACCGCCGCAACCGGCCTGGCATCGCCGGCTCGGCGGAAGGCGCCATCGTTACGCTCGACGTCCGCATCGATCGCCACCAGCCGCCGCCACGCGGCAACAGGTCGGTCCCGTACCGGGTCTACGCCCATGACGACACCGGCGAGATCGCGCTGACCTTCTTCCATGCCCATGCCGCCTATCTCGAAAAAGCAATGCCCGCAGGCGAGCATGTCGTCGTCTCCGGCCGCATGGAATGGTTCAACGGCCGCCCGACCATGGTTCACCCCGACCATATCGCACTTGCCGGCGACGCGGAAAACCTGCCGCTGGTCGAGCCGGTCTATCCGCTGACCGCCGGGCTCTCGGGCAAGGTGCTGCGCCGGGCCATCGGCCAGGCGCTGGCCCGCCTGCCGGTGCTGCCCGAATGGCAGGACGGTGAGTTCCGGCGCCGCCACGCCTTTCCTGCTTTTAGCGATGCGCTCAACCGCATCCACAATCCTGCCGACCCGATCGACGTCTCTGTCGACGGCGCAGCGTGGCGGCGCCTTGCCTATGACGAGTTCTTGGCCGGCCAGGTATCGCTGGCGCTGGTGCGGGCCAAGGTCCGCCGATTATCTGGCCGGCCACTCGTCGGCGACGGCCGCATAGTCGAACAACTGCGCGTGGCACTCCCCTATTCGCTGACCATGTCGCAGGAAATGGCGCTTGCCGAAATCAACGCCGATCTCGGTGACCCCGAACGCATGCTGCGCCTTTTGCAGGGCGATGTCGGCTCCGGCAAGACGGTGGTCGCGCTGCTTGCCATGGCGCGTGCCGTCGAGGCCGGCGGCCAGGCGGCATTGATGGCGCCGACCGAAATCCTGGCGCGCCAGCATCTGGCAACGATTGCGCCGTTGGCGGAACGGGCCGGCCTGCGTGTCGCCGTCCTCACAGGTCGCGAAAAGGGCCGCGAGCGTGCCGACACGCTGACCGGGCTGGCCAAGGGTGACATCGACATCGTCGTCGGCACCCATGCGCTGTTCCAGGAAACGGTGACGTTCCGTGACCTCGTATTCGCCGTCGTCGACGAGCAGCACCGTTTCGGCGTCCATCAGCGCCTTGCCATTACCGCCAAGGGCGATGCGCCCGACATGCTGGTGATGACAGCAACGCCGATACCGCGGACGCTGGTGCTGACTGCATTCGGCGACATGGATGTGTCGAAGCTGACGGAAAAGCCGGCCGGCCGCCAGCCGATCCGCACCGTCACCTTGCCGCTTGAACGGCTCGACGAACTGATCGGACGCATGCTCGACGCCGTCGCCGATGGCCAGAAAATCTACTGGATCTGTCCGCTGGTCGAGGAATCCGAGGAGATCAAGCTGATGTCGGCCGAGGACCGTTTTGCCTCGCTGAAGCCGCTGTTCGGCGACCGCATCGGCCTGGTGCACGGCCGCATGAAAGGCACCGACAAAGACGAGGCGATGCGCGCCTTCAAGCAGGGTGACACCCGTATCCTGATCGCCACCACAGTGATCGAGGTCGGCGTCGATGTGCCCGACGCGACAATCATGGTCATCGAGCATGCCGAGCGTTTTGGCCTTGCCCAGCTGCACCAATTGCGTGGCCGGGTCGGGCGCGGCGACAAGCCTTCATCCTGCGTGCTGCTCTACAAGGATCCGCTCGGCGAGACGGCAAAACGCCGTTTGTCGGTAATGCGCGAGACCGAGGATGGCTTCCGTATCGCCGAAGAGGATCTGAAGCTGCGCGGCGAAGGCGAGTTGCTCGGCACCCGCCAGTCCGGCACGCCGGGCTTCCAGGTGGCGCGCATCGAGGCGCATGCCGACCTGCTCGAGGCCGCCCGCGACGATGCGCGGCTGATCCTGTCGCGCGATCCGGAACTGCAGTCCGAACGCGGCACGGCGCTGCGCCTGCTGCTCTATCTGTTCGGCCGCGACGAGGCCGTGCGGCTCCTGCGTGCCGGCTGAGGCATCGTGTCGAGCGGAGGATTGGCAAGCGCGCCGTGGATCTGCTCGCCGTTCACCGTCACCATTTTGACCGCCGGCGCCACCAAGCCGGCCGACACGATCAGCTTGGCTCCGTCCTCGATTGTCATGTCGAGCAGCACAATGTCGGATTTCGGCACATACATCAGAAAGCCCGTCGTCGGGTTGGGCGTACACGGCATGAATACGGCAATCAGCGGATCGCCTTCCCGGTCGAGCTTCTGGTTGATCTCGGTTTCCTTCTCGCTGGCGACGAAGACCAGCGACCAGACCCCTTTGCGCGGATATTCGACCAACCCGACCTGGCGGAACATGTCGCCCTTGTTCGACAGCACGGTCTCGAAAATCTGCTTCAGCGAACGGTAGATGCCGCGCACCAGCGGCATGCGGCCAAGCAGGCGCTCGCCGAAATTGACGATGGCGCGGCCAACGATATTGGCGGTCATAAAGCCGATGAAGGTGATGAGGATCAAGGCAACGATCAGCCCAAAACCCGGCACTGGAAACGGCAGGTAGGTGTCCGGATTGTAGCGTACCGGAATGTAGGGTTTCACCCAGGAATCGACCCAGCCGATCAGCGACCAGGCAATGTAGGCGGTAATCGCCAGCGGCGCGCAAACGACGAAGCCGGTCAGGAAATAGTTTCTCAGCCGGGTCATGCCTGAGGTCTTGAGAGCATCCGACATGGTTCACCGCAGCGTGTGTTTGCAGCGCGACACTACTGAACCCCAAGGCGCTTTGGAATGGCGAAGTTTTTAAAAGATCAACTATGCCGCGGCTTCCAGCGGTTCGATCTTCTCGAGCTCCGGTGCGAGTTTCTTCGCCTCGGTTTCAAGTTCATAAGCCTGCTGAAAATTCATCCAGAATTCCGGCGTGGTGTTGAAGAACCTGGCGAGGCGAAGCGCGGTATCAGGAGTCAGGCCGATCTCTTCCTTGGCAATGCGTTCGATACGGGTACGAGGAAGATTGAGCTTCTTCGCCAGCGCACCGGCACTCATACCGAGCGGGACGAGATATTCCTCGCGCAGGAACTCTCCGGGGTGAATTGGACGTACGAACTTGAGCATGGTTCAGAGACCTCAAGGGTTTAGGGCAAGTGCCCGCTCAATGGTAGTCGACGATCTCCACCTCTTCGGCGCCAGCGTTGGTCCATTTGAAGCAGATACGCCATTGGTCGTTGATACGAATTGAATGCTGCCCAGCTCTGCTCCCTTTCAGGGCTTCAAGGCGATTTCCGGGTGGCGATCGAAGGTCGTTCAATTGTGCGGCGTTTTCGATCGCTCGAAGACGACGTTCGCCACGGGCAACCAGATCCGGTGGAAACCTTTCGGTGCCTTCCCCTCGGCAACCGCTTCCACCGCTTTGCCTTTGAACGAAACGATCAACTTCTGCCCTCGTCTTGTATCATACATTGATACAAGACAGGGTGCAAGAAATATGTATCAATAACTGATACTAAATTGTCGTTGGACCCTATCGGTAGCCGTTTGGAACCGATCATTCCACCGTTACCGATTTCGCCAGGTTGCGAGGCTGGTCGACATCCGTGCCCATGAACACGGCGGTGAAATAGGCGAGCATCTGGATCGGCAGCGCGTAGATGATCGGCGAGATGATTTCCGGCACGTCCGGCAAAACGATCGTCTCCATCGTCTTCACCGTAGCGTGTGCGGCGCCCTTGCTGTCGGTGATCAGGATGATCTTGCCGCCGCGTGCCGCGACCTCCTGCATGTTCGACACGGTCTTTTCGAAGATGCGGTCATGCGGCGCGATGACGATGACGGGCATGTTCTCGTCGATCAGCGCGATCGGGCCGTGCTTCAACTCGCCGGCGGCATAGCCTTCGGCGTGGATATAGGAAATTTCCTTGAGCTTCAGCGCGCCTTCCATGGCCAGCGGAAAATTGGTGTCGCGGCCGAGATAAAGCACGTTTTTGTAGTGCGAGAGGTCGCGCGCGACCTTTTCGATCTGCCCGTCGAGCTTTAGCACCTGGTTCGCATAACGCGGCGCTTCCGACAGCTCGCGTATCAGCGTTTTCTCCTGCTCCTGCGAAATCGTTCCGCGCGCCACGCCCGCCCGCACCGCCAGCGAGGCCAGCACGGAAAGCTGGCAGGTGAACGCCTTGGTCGAAGCGACGCCGATCTCCGGGCCGGCCAACGTCGGCAGGATGACGTCGGATTCGCGCGCCATGGTCGATTCGCGCACATTGACGACCGCGCCGATCTTCATGCCGGCCTTGCGGCAGTAGCGCAGCGACGCCAGCGTGTCGGCGGTCTCACCCGATTGCGAGATGAAGAAAGCGGCATCGTTCTTCGACAGCGGCATCTCGCGGTAGCGGAACTCCGAAGCGACATCGATGTCGACCGGCAGCCGCGCATAGCGCTCGAACCAGTATTTGCTGATCAGCCCGGCGAGATAGGCGGTGCCGCAGGCCGAGATCGCCAGCCGGTCGACCTTGGCGAAATCGAACGGCAGCTCGAGCGGCTTCGAGACGCCGCCGACGAAATCAACATAATGCGCCAGCGTGTGCGAGATCACTTCCGGCTGCTCATGGATTTCCTTTTCCATGAAATGGCGGCGGTTGCCTTTGTCGACCATGAAGCTCGTGCTGAGCGACTGTTGGCGTTTGCGGTCGACCTTGTTGCCGCCCATGTCGAAGATATCGACCTCGTTGCGGCGCACCACCGCCCAGTCGCCGTCTTCCAGATAGGTGATCGAATTGGTGAAAGGGGCAAGCGCAATGGCGTCGGAGCCAAGGAACATCTGGCCGTCGCCATGACCGACCGCGAGCGGCGGGCCGTTGCGCGCGCCGACGATCAGATCCTCGTCGCCCTTGAACATGATGGCGAGCGCAAAGGCGCCTTCCAGCCGCTTCAGCGCCTTGTGCGCCGCCTCAACCGGCTTCAGCCCCTTGGCCAGTTCGCGCGCCACCAGATGAGCGACGACTTCGGTATCGGTCTGCGAGGCGAAGCTGTAGCCGTCGCGCATCAGCTCGTCGCGCAATTCGGCGAAATTCTCGATGATGCCGTTATGGACGATGGCGACGCCGTCGGAAAAATGCGGATGCGCATTGCTCTCGTTCGGAACGCCATGTGTGGCCCAGCGCGTGTGGCCGATGCCGATCATGCCGTCGAGCGGTTCGTCCTTCAGCCGGCGCTCGAGATTGACCAGCTTGCCCTCGGCGCGGCGGCGGTCAAGCCTGCCGTGCTCGATCGTGGCGACGCCGGCCGAGTCATAGCCGCGATATTCGAGCCTTTTCAGCGCATCGACGATAAGCGGCGCGACCGGCGAGTTACCGACAATTCCAACGATACCGCACATGGCGCTTGCCCCCGATTCCGACCTCAAACCCGGCGCTATTTAGAGACTGCCGGGCTGTCGCGAAAAATCACATTCCATTTCGTCCGGTATCAGCCGGACTATCCTGCACAGATGCACCATGACAGGGCGCACTTGCAATCCGGTTACTGCAATTGCTCAGTTTCTCCGCTTATGTATCCTATCTCGGCTCAACGGCTCCAGAAATCAGTCAAAGACATGATGCGGCTATGAACGAACGAATTGACACGGTGACGCTTTGGCGTCCGGTTGGGCCCCGCGAACTGGAGTTGATCCAGAGGGCAGGGATGCGCGCCTTTCCTCCTCGACTTGCCGATCAGCCGATCTTCTATCCGGTCACCAGCGAGGCCTATGCCACCCAGATCGCCCGAGACTGGAATGTGCCCGCGAGCGGATCAGGTTTCGTGACGCGTTTCGAGGTGCGTCGCAGCTTTCTGGACCGTTACAGCGTCCAGCATGCCGGCAGCCGGGCGCATCTGGAATACTGGATCCCGGCCGAAGACCTGTCGGCCTTCAACGATGCAATCGTTGGCGAAATCCAGCTTGTCGCCGAGTTCCGCTAGTCTACCCTTTTTTGCGGGCCGCCGCGGCCTGAGAAAAACGCTCTCGCAACTCCTTGCCCTTGCCGGCTAGAGTCCGCTGGCGGGCGCGGCCGAAGGCCAGCGCATCGTCGGGTACGCTTTCTGTGATGACGCTGCCCGAGGCGATGTAGCCGCCCTTGCCGATCGACACCGGCGCCACCAGCGAGGAGTTCGAGCCTATGAAGGCGCCCTCGCCGATATCGGTGAAGAATTTCGAATAGCCGTCATAATTGCAGGTGATGGTGCCGGCGCCGATATTGGCGCCGGCGCCGATGCGGGCATCGCCGATATAGGTCAGATGGTTGACCTTGGCGCCCTCTTCGACGATCGCCTGCTTGACCTCGCAGAAATTGCCGACCTTGGCCTTGGTTCTCAGATCGGCCCCGGGCCGCAGCCGCGCGAACGGCCCGACATCGCAATTCGACGCGATGGTGGCGCCTTCGATATGGCTGAAGGCATGGATCTTGGCCCCCGTGGCGATTTTCACGCCCGGCCCGAACCAGACATTGGGTTCGACGATCGTATCGGCGCCGATCTCGGTGTCGTGCGAGAAGAACACGGTTTCGGGCGCGATCAGCGTAACGCCAGAAAGCATCGCCTCGCGCCGGCGGCGCTGCTGCCAGATATCTTCCGCCTGGGCAAGCTCGGCACGGTTGTTAATGCCGAGCGCGTTCTCGAAACTGGCTTCGGTGGCGACGACATCAAGTCCCTGCGCAGCGGCGATCTCGACGATGTCGGTGAGATAATACTCGCCCTTGGCGTTCTTGCTGCCGACTTGATCGAGCAGCTTCAGCGCGTGCCTGCCGGCGACCGCCATCAGCCCGCCATTGCAGAAGGTGATTTTCTTCTCCTCGTCCGAGCAGTCCTTCTCCTCGCGGATGGCCACGAGCTTGCCGGCCTTTTCGATAAGCCGGCCGTAGCCCGAAGGATTTTCCGTACGGAAGCCGACCACGACGACGGCCGCACCTTCCGCCAGCTTCAGCCGCGCCGCCGCGAGCGCTTCCGGATCGATCAACGGCGTGTCGCCAAACATCACCAAGATGTCGTCATAACCTTTTGATATTGCTGCGCGTGCGGCAAGCACGGCGTGCGCGGTGCCGAGACGTTTTTCCTGGACGAAAGCCTCGGCCTTCGGCGCAAACTTGAGTGCCGCCTTGCGCATCTCATCGGCGCCATGGCCGATCACCAGCGCCAACTCGCCGCTGCCGGCGGCTTCGGCCGCCTTGACGACATGGGCAACCATCGGCAGGCCGGCGATTGTGTGCAGCACTTTCGGCACTGCACTCTTCATGCGCGTGCCTTCGCCGGCGGCGAGGATGATGGACAGGCAGGTTCTCTGGCTCATGGGATGGCAACCGTTGAAAGGGGTCTGGAATCGAAGCGTTAGTAGCACTGGCGCCATGCTGCACCAATGCGGTTAAATTCCGGTGAGACGGTGGAACCTCCAACCCGCGACACGCTCAAGCCGATCGGCTCACGCGGCTTCCGCCTCGTTGCGTGATGCGAAACTGGAGGCTCGGCCACGGCCGTATTGCCGTGGCGAACAGTTCATGACCCGCTTGAAGGCTGTGCTGAAGGCGCTTTCGGATTCGTAGCCGAGCGAGAGCGCTATGACGGCGACGGGATCGCTGGAATTCGTCAGCCGTTCGCCGGCCAGCAGCATTCGCCAGCGCGTCAAATAGTCCATCGGCGACGCGCCAACCGTCTCCTTGAATCTGAGCGCAAAGGTCGATCGCGACATGCCGGCCCGTTCCGCCAGTTCCTGTAACGTCCAGCCATGCGCCGGATCGTCATGCATGGCGCTGATCGCCGCGCCGATCTGTTTGTCCGCCAGGGCAAAGAGCCAGCCGATGCCACCTTTCAATCCTTCCGAAAGATGCAGCCGCAGCGCCTGAACCAGCATCATGTGGGCGAGGTGCTGGATCACCAGAAAGCCGCCCGGTTGTGGCTCGCGCAGCTCCTGCATCATCCGCTCCACCGACCAGCGCAGCGCCGACTGGTCCGACTCTTTGCGGATATGCACAATGGCTGGCAGCATCCGCAACAGGATGCCGGCATGATTGCCGCCAAGCGCGAAGCGGCTGCTGACCAGAAAGAAATCACCACCGCCATTGTGGGTCACGACACCGCCGGCTCGCGCAGGCGGAAAAATCTTGACGGCTTCAACAGGCGTCAAGCTCATGTCGCTTGCAAGGCGGAATGGCCGTCCACTCGGCAGCAGGAAGCAGTCTCCCGTCTCAAGGCGCACTGCGTCGGCAACGCCCTCCACAGATAGCCAGCACCGGCCGGAGACCACCGCTCCGGTCTTGATGCTTTGCTGCTGGTCGGGGAACTGGATCGACCATTCACCACCAGCATCGAAACCGGCCGACATATAGTTTCGCGGCTTCAGCAGCGAGAGCACATCTGAAAGGGGATCCACAAGTCATTCCGGACGATTGCGAAGATAATACGGACTTTACCGCATAGATCGTATTTTCTCAAGCGCCTATCACGACACAACTGAGCCGCGAAAATGGTCGTGGTCAGAAACGAACAAGGAGAAGTCGTGATGCGTGTTTTCGTTACCGGAGCGACCGGATTCGTCGGTTCTGCCGTCGTTCAAGAACTCATCGGCGCCGGCCATCAGGTGCTCGGCCTCGCCCGCTCGGCGGCGTCGGCCAAGTCGCTTGCAGCCACCGGAGCCGAGGTGCATCGAGGTGACCTCGAAGACCTCGAAAGCCTCAGCAGGGGCGCAGCGGCAGCTGATGGAGTGATCCATACCGGCTTCAACCACGACTTCTCGAAATTCGCGCAAAATTGCGAGATGGACCGGCGCGCCATCGAGGCCTTGGGCGGTGCACTCGAAGGCTCCGAGCGGCCCCTGCTCGTCACCTCCGGAACCGCGCTCCAGGCGCGGGGCCGTATCGCGACCGAGGAAGATGCGCCTGTCCCCTCTTCCGCTTCGTATCCCCGCGCCTCCGAAGCGACAGCCGCCGCGCTGGCGGCACACGGCGTGCGCGCGTCGGTTGTGCGCCTTCCTCCGTCGGTCCATGGCCAGGGCGACCACGCCTTCGTTCCTATTCTCATCGACCTCGCTCGCAAGAAGGGCGTGTCGGCCTATATCGGCGAAGGGCTCAATCGCTGGCCTGCCGTGCATCGGTTCGATGCCGCCCGCGTTTACCGGCTTGCGCTCGAGCATGGAGCCGATGGCGGGCGATATCACGCGATCGCCGAAGAAGGCGTGCCGTTCAAGGACATCGCCGGCGTGATCGGCCGGCGCCTGAACGTGCCGGTCGTCGCCAAGTCCGCGGAAGAAGCCGCCGATCATTTTGGCTGGTTCGCGATGTTCGCGGCGATGGATGTCCCGACCTCGAGCGAGCGGACTCGCGCGCTGCTGGGGTGGGCGCCGAGCGGACCCGGGCTCATCGCCGATATCGACCAGCCGGGCTATTTCGAAGGTGAATGGACCGCGTAGCTGCGGTGCCTTGCGCCGCAGCTACGGCCTCGCGCTTCGGCCGGGCGGCAAACCTATCCCAATTGCCCCAGCACCGGAAAATTCTCGAGCAACCAATAGGACACCGCCTGCACGCCGCCGGTCAGGAAAAACACGCCGGCGACCACCAGCAACGCGCCGATGGCCTTTTCGACGCGGCCGAGATGGACGCGGAATTTCCCGAGAAAGCGCATGAAGGCGCCTGAAAACAGCGCCGCAACGAGGAAGGGAATACCGAGGCCGAGCGAATAGGCGGCAAGCAGCAGCGCGCCCTCGCCCACCGTCTCGCGGCCGCCGGCAAGCGTCAGGATCGGCCCCAGCACCGGGCCGATACAGGGCGTCCAGCCAAAGGCGAAGGCCAGGCCCATTACGTAAGCGGCGATCAGGCTGGCCGGCTTGCCTTGTGACTGGAAGCGCGCCTCGCGTGAAAGCAAAGGGATGCGCAGTACGCCGAGGAAATTCAGCCCCATCAGGATGATCAGCACGCCGGCCGCCATTGCCAGCGGCTCCTGCCAGACTCGCAGCAGATGGCCGATGGTCGAGGCGCCGGCGCCGAGCGCGACGAAGACGGTCGAGAAGCCGAGCACGAAGGCGATGGAGGAATTAACCAGCGCGCCTCGCGCACCGGCCTTTGCCGTAATGCCGGCCTCGCCGCGGAAATCGTCGACCGACACGCCGGCCATATAGCACAGGTACGGTGGCACCAGCGGCAGCACGCAAGGCGACAGGAACGAAATCGCTCCCGCCCCGATCGCACTGACATAGCCGACGTCCAATGCCATTTCCGTCTCCCGATGACTGCGCAGCCATATAGCCGCGACAACAGCTGTCCGCCAATCACCATCGCGTGGCCCCATCACATTGGGTAGCAAGTCGACGCCCGCCCGGGAAGAAAGGGCAGCCAGGCAGCGTTGATCATACGAAGCTGCGTTGTTCCGCGCGCTTTTCGAATGATCCAGGGAGAAATCCATGAAAACGATCGCAACTGGCATGGCCGCGCTTTTGCTCGGCACTGCCGCATCCTTCGCCGCCGAGGCGTGGAAGGAAGCGGAGGTCGGCGGCACCAAGATCTACACCGACGCCAGCGGCATGACGCTCTACACCTACGACAAGGACGAGGCGGGCAAGTCGAACTGCTACGACAAATGCGCCGCCAATTGGCCGCCGCTGAAGGCTGACGCCAACGCCAAGGCCGAGGGCGAGTGGACGATCGTCGACCGCACCGACGGCACCAGGATGTGGGCCTACGAAGGTAAGCCGCTCTACACGTTCATCAAGGACAAGAAGGCCGGCGACGTGACCGGCGAGGGTGTCGGCGGCGTCTGGCATATCGCCAAGGCCGACTAGGCCTTGAGCTTCTGATCGGCTGTAACCGGCGGTAACACGGCTGGTCGCTGGGAACTCGACCCAACCGCCCCGGCGGCCAGCTTTTCAGCACGGTACTTCCTTGCGACTGTCCGAGCAAAATGCCGGGCTACCGATTGCGCGCTTCACAGCATCTGTTCAAGCAGGGCTGGCGCGTGCTCGATGTTTCTCTTATATCCGCGGGAGAGTTTGTCCCGTTCTCCAGGATCAATTGCCGGGCTTGTCCAGCGATAGGCTGCCCATTTCCCTTATCCAGGATTGCGGAAAATCGCATGGCGCCGTTGGGTTGCGCATTCGGTACAGGGCCGCATTTTGACTGCTTGGCCTTGACCGGATGCAAAAGCGCGGCCATGTGAGCGACACATTGAACGAGATTTCGTCGCGCGCAGCGGAATTCTTCTGCCGCATCACAACTGATATGAGACCGTATGGACGTCGTCGTCGTCGAATCGCCGGCCAAGGCGAAGACAATCAACAAATACCTCGGCAAGAACTACAAGGTTCTGGCCTCGTTCGGCCATGTCCGCGATCTGCCGGCCAAGGATGGCTCGGTGCGTCCGGATGAGGACTTTGCCATGTCCTGGGCCGTCGACACCGCGTCTGGAAAGCGTCTCGCCGATATTGCCAAGGCGGTCAAGGACGCCGACGGGCTGATCCTCGCCACCGATCCGGACCGCGAGGGCGAAGCGATCTCCTGGCATGTTCTGGAAGTGCTGAAGCAAAAGCGCGCGTTGAAGGACAAGCCGGTCAGCCGCGTCGTCTTTAACGCCATCACCAAGGCGTCCGTGCTGGAGGCGATGGCCAATCCGCGCCAGATCGACGCGCCGCTGGTCGATGCCTATCTCGCCCGCCGCGCGCTCGACTATCTGGTCGGCTTCACGCTGTCGCCCGTGCTGTGGCGCAAGCTGCCTGGCGCCCGCTCCGCCGGCCGCGTCCAGTCGGTGGCGCTGCGTCTGGTCTGCGACCGCGAATCCGAGATCGAGCGCTTCATCCGCGAGGAATACTGGCAGGTCGCCGCCATTCTCGGTACGCCGCGCAAGGAAAATTTCGAGGCGCGGCTGACCGCCTTCGAGCGCAAGAAGCTGCAAAAGCTCGACATTTCTAACAAGGCGCAGGCCGACGACATCAAAGCGATGCTCGAAGGCGCCAGCTTCAAGGCGGCGTCTGTCGAAGCGAAGCCGACCAAGCGCAATCCCGGGCCGCCCTTCACCACCTCGACGCTGCAGCAGGCAGCCTCATCGGGTCTCGGCTTTTCGGCCAACCGCACCATGCAGGTGGCGCAGCGGCTCTATGAGGGCATGGAGATCGGCGGTGAGACCACCGGCCTGATCACCTATATGCGGACCGATGGCGTGCAGATGGCACCGGAGGCGATCTCTGCCGCACGCGATGCGATTGCCAAGGAATTCGGCCCTAAATACCTGCCTGAAAAGCCGCGCTACTATTCCGCCAAGGCCAAGAATGCCCAGGAGGCGCACGAAGCGATCCGTCCGACCGATTTCATGCGCACGCCGGCTTCCGTCAAGCAGTATCTCGACGCCGACCAGGCGCGGCTTTACGAGATGATCTGGAAACGCGCCATCGCCAGCCAGATGCAGCCGGCCGAGATAGAGCGCACCACGGTCGAGATAGAGGCAGTCAACGGCCCGCGCACCGCCGAGCTTCGCGCTGTAGGCTCGGTTGTTCGCTTCGACGGCTTCCTTGCCGCTTACATCGAGCAGAAGGAAGAAGATTCGGAAGACGAGGAAAGCCGCCGCCTGCCCGAGATCCGTGCCGGCGAGCAGCTCACACGCGAGGCGATCAACGCCACCCAGCACACCACCGAGCCGCCGCCGCGTTATTCGGAAGCTTCGCTGATCAAGAAGCTGGAAGAGTTGGGCATCGGCCGGCCGTCGACTTATACGGCGATCCTGAAGACGCTCGAGGATCGTGACTATGTCACCATCGACAAGCGCAAGCTGGTGCCGCAGGCAAAGGGCCGGCTATTGTCGGCCTTCCTCGAAAGCTTCTTCGAGCGTTATGTCGAGTACGACTTCACCGCTTCGCTGGAGGAAAAGCTCGACGAGATTTCCGACGGCAAGCTCGCATGGAAGGACGTGCTGCGCGATTTCTGGAAGGATTTTTCCGGCGCCGTCGCCGACATCAAGGAGTTGCGCGTCACCGACGTCCTCGATGCATTGAACGAGGAACTGGCGCCGCTGGTCTTTCCCGCGCGCGAAGACGGTTCGAACCCGCGTATCTGTCCGAAATGCGGCACCGGCAACCTGTCGCTGAAGCTCGGCAAGTTCGGCGCCTTCGTCGGCTGTTCGAACTATCCCGAATGCTCCTTCACCCGCCAGCTCGGCGACGCCGCCAATCCCAATGGCGAGAACGGCGGTGGTGAAGACGGCACCAAAGTGCTCGGCAAGGACCCCTATACCGCCGAGGAGATCACGCTGCGCAATGGCCGGTTCGGCCCCTATATCCAGCGCGGCGACGGCAAGGATGCCAAGCGTTCCAGTCTGCCCAAGGGCTGGACGGTCGATTCGATCGATCACGAAAAGGCGCTCGCCTTGTTGTCGCTGCCGCGCGACGTCGGCAAGCATCCGGAATCCGGCAAGATGATTTCGGCCGGGCTGGGGCGCTACGGGCCGTTCGTGCTGCATGACGGCACCTACGCCAATCTCGACAGCATCGAGGACGTGTTCTCGATCGGCCTCAATCGCGCCGTCTCGGTGATCGCCGAGAAGCAATTGAAGGGCAAAGGCGGCCGCAATGGCGGCACAGCCGCTGCGCTCAAGGAACTGGGCGAGCATCCTGCCGGCGGCGGCAAGATAGTCGTGCGCGACGGCAAATACGGGCCTTATGTGAATTTCGGCAAGGTCAATGCGACGCTGCCGAAGGGCAAGGATCCGCAATCGGTGACGATCGAGGATGCGGTGGCGCTCATTGCGGAAAAGGAAGCCAAGGGCGGCAACGGCGCCAGGAAGCCCTTCCGCAAAGCGGCCGCGCCTGCGAAGAAACCGGCTGCGGCCAAAAAACCGGCGGCCAGGAAAAAGGGATAGGACGGATTGGCGCGCAAAGTCTCCGGAAGAAGCCACGGCGATCTGCGCACCGCCGATACCCGTGCCAAGGTCAGGGACAATTACCGGCCTTCACGCGACGAGATACTGCGTTACATCGCCGAAAATCCGGACCGCGCCGGAAAACGCGACATCGCCAAGGCGTTTGCGCTACGCGGCGAAGACCGTATCTGGCTGAAGGACGTCTTGCGCGACCTGCAGGATGAAGGCCTGCTGACCAAGGAGCGCAAGCGGCTTGCCCGTGTCGGCGCCCTGCCCCACGTCGCGGTGCTCGACATCTTCGGCCGTGACGCCGACGGTGTGCTGCTGGCGCACCCGACCGAAGCGATCGGCAATGGCGAACCTCCGGTCATAGCGATCCGCGTGTCGCGCGGCGGCAATGGCCCGACGCCGGGCATCGGCGACCGCGTGCTGGCCAAGACCTTTCCGACCGACGATCCGGCAGGCCCGGCCTATACCGGCCGGGTGATGAAGATATTCGAGAAGCGCACCGATGCGGTTCTCGGCGTTTTCCGTGTGCTGAAGGACGGCACGTTCCGCATCGAGCCGGTGGAAAGGCGTCAGCCGGAGCTGGTCGTCGACAAGGAATTCCAGAACGGCGCCAAGAACGGCGACCTGGTCGAGGTCGAGCCGGCGCGGGCCTCGCGCTACGGGCTGCCGCGAGCCAAGGTTCTGGCGGTGTTGGGGTCGCTGACCAGCGAAAAGGCGGTCTCGATGATCGCCATCCACGCACACGACATTCCGCATATTTTCCCCGCCGACGTTATCGCCGAGGCGGAGGCGGTCAAGCCGGCGACGCTTGCCGGCCGCGAGGATTGGCGCGAGCTGCCGCTGCTCACCATCGATCCGGCCGACGCCAAGGATCATGACGACGCGGTGTTCGCTATGCCCGACACCGACGAGAAGAACGCCGGCGGCGTGGTTGTCACCGTCGCCATTGCGGATGTCGCTGCATACGTGCGCTATGCCACGGCGCTCGATCGCGAAGCGCTGAAGCGCGGCAATTCGGTCTATTTCCCCGACCGCGTCGTGCCGATGCTGCCGGAGCGCATCTCGAACGACCTCTGTTCACTGCGCGAAGGCCAGGATCGTCCGGCGATAGCGGTGCGGATGACTTTCTCGGCCGATGGCCACAAACTCAGACACTCCTTCCATCGCGTCATGATGAAGTCGGCGGCGAAACTCGCCTATCAGCAGGCGCAAGCGGCGATCGACGGCGCACCGGATGACACGACTGGCCCGATCCTCGATACGGTGCTGAAGCCGCTATGGGACGCCTACGCGATCCTGAAGCGCGGCCGCGACACGCGCCAGCCGCTTGAGCTCGATCTGCCCGAGCGCAAGATCCTGCTCAAGCAGGACGGCACCGTCGACAAGGTCGTCGTGCCGGAGCGGCTCGACGCGCACAAGCTGATCGAAGAGTTCATGATCCAGGCCAATGTCGCCGCCGCCGAGACACTCGAGGCGAAGCGCCAGGCGCTGGTCTACCGCATCCACGATGCGCCCTCGCTCGCCAAGCAGGAATCGTTGCGTGAATTCCTGCAGACGCTCGGCATGTCGCTGGCGCGCGGCGCGCAAATGCGGCCGAACCAGTTCAACGGCATCCTCGCTCGCGTGCGCGGCGCCGACAATGAGGGGCTGGTCAACGAAGTGGTGCTGCGCTCGCAGAGCCAGGCCGAATATTCGCCCGCCAATATCGGCCATTTCGGCCTCAACCTGAAGCGCTACGCGCATTTCACCTCGCCGATCCGCAGATATGCCGACCTGATCGTGCATCGCGGGCTGATTGCCGCACTCGGCCTTGGTCCGGGGGGCCTGACGCAGGACGAGGCGGAGCGGCTGGAAGAGGTCTCGGCGCTGATTTCGGCGACCGAGCGGCGCGCGATGGCCGCCGAGCGCGACACGGTCGACCGGCTGATCGCCGCCTATCTCGCCGAGCGCATCGACGACCGTTTCGACGCCCGCATCTCGGGCGTCACCAAATCGGGCCTGTTTGTCCAATTGCCGCAGTATGGCGCGGATGGCTTCATTCCGGTTTCAACCCTGGGCGGCGACTACTATATATACGACGAAACTGCTCGATCGCTTTTCGGAGAACGCACCGGCAAGGGCTATCAGCTTGCTGATCGCGTCGAGGTTCGCCTGATCGAGGTGGCGCCGATGGCCGGCGCGATGCGTTTCGAGATGCTGACCGAGCCAAAGCCGCTGCCCGGCTCCAAACGGTCGTTCCACAAGGCCAAAGGCCGCGCCCGGGCGTCGCAATCGCGTCCAGGCTCGCGCGGCAGGAGACGGTAATGCCAACAGAACTGCAGGTGGAAGAACGGATTTTCGGCGGCGAACATCACTCGGGCCGGACCGCCCGGCCGCTATGGACGGCAATGAAGCGCGGCATGCTCGGCCGCTGCCCGCATTGCGGCGAGGGCAAGCTGTTTCGCGCCTTCGTCAAGACCGTCGACAAATGCGATCATTGCGGCGAGGAACTTCACCACCATCGCGCCGACGACCTGCCGGCCTATCTTGTGGTGGTCATTGTCGGCCACATCGTGCTCGGCGCCTTCATGGGTGTCGAAGCGACCTCGACGCTGTCGACCTGGCAGCACATCGCCATCTGGGTGCCATTGACCATCATTCTCGCCGTCGTCCTGCTGCAGCCAGTCAAGGGCGCTGTCATCGGCCTGCAATGGGCATTTTATATGCACGGCTTTGGCGGTGAAGAAGATCTGATCGAGTCGCATCCCGAGGCTTGAAACCGAGGCTGGCGCAATCGGCATGGCTGGACGCCACTTCCGCATCGGAGAAGATTCCGCTAGGTCGAGCGCATGGACGTTATGACCAAGGCGGAAATCGACAAGGTTGAGCGGATCGCGCTCGATGCCAAGCCTATACGCCCGCGCGACGCCGCGACGCTGATCCTGCTCGACCGCAAGGGCGACGAATTCCTGGTGCTGATGGGCCGGCGCCACGCCCGTCATGCCTTCATGCCGGGAAAATTCGTGTTTCCCGGCGGCCGCACAGATCCGGCCGACAGCCGCATCCCGATAGCCACCGCACTTCATCCCGAGGAAGAAGCGAGATTGACCGCTGGCATCGGCCGCACCAGCCCGGCTCGCGCCCGCGCCATTGCCTTGTCGGCAATCCGCGAAGCCTATGAGGAGGCCGGCCTGCTGATCGGTCAAAAAGGCGTGTTCGCAACCGCCAGGCGCGACTGGCAGGGCTTTGTCGAACACGGCGTCATCCCATCACTGCAAGCGCTGCGCTTCGTCGCACGCGCCATCACCCCGCCCAACCGGGTGCGCCGCTTCGATACGCGCTTTCTCGCCGCATGGCGCGACGATGTCGCCGTGCAACTGCCGGATGGCGGTCCGACCGACGAGTTGGAAGACGTCGTTTGGCTGCCGCTGGCCAAGGCCCGGCAAGCCGATATTCCAGACATCACGCGCACGGTCCTGGAGGAGCTGGAAACCCGGCTCGCCCGGGATCCGCTGCTGAGCCCCGGCGGTCCCGTGCCGTTCTACCGGCTTGTCCGCAATCGCTTCGTCCGCGAAATTCTCTAGAGCAGCCAGGCATTCCATGACAGTCGATATCCAGCCGCAGGGCAAGGAACGCGTACACTGGCTGCCGATGGTCGCGGCGATCTCGTCGATCAGCGTCGTCGGCATTGCCATCGGCCTTGGCATGCCGCTGCTCAGCGTGATCCTGGAAACGCGTGGCCATTCCGCGTCGATGATCGGTCTCAACACCGCGGTCGCCGGCCTCGCCTCTATCGCCGGCGCGCCGCTCGCCACTCCGCTTGCCATGCGGTTCGGGGTCGCCTGGACGATGCTTGCCATGATTGCGGCCGGAGCGCTGGCCTTTGTCGGTTTCCATTTCGCGCCAGCTTTCTGGATGTGGTTTCCGCTGCGCGTGCTGCTGCATATCGCGCTGACGGTGCTGTTCATCCTGTCGGAATTCTGGATCAGCACCTCGGCGCCGCCACACCGGCGCGGACTGGTCCTCGGCATCTATGCCACCGTGCTGTCTCTCGGCTTTGCCGCCGGGCCTTGGCTGTTCGCCCATCTCGGCAGCAGTGGCTTCCTGCCCTTCGGCGTTACCATCGCCTTGGTTACGCTCGCTGCCATACCGGTCCTGGCGGCACGCAACGAGAGCCCGACGATCGTCTCGGACGGCGAAACCAGCAATTTCCTGCGTTACATCTGGCTGGTGCCGACGGCAACCGCCGCCGTGCTGGTGTTCGGCGCGGTCGAGACCGGCGGCTTTGCACTGTTCCCGGTCTACGGTAGCCGCATCGGCTACTCAGAGGCGGACGCCGCCCTTTTGCTCACCATGATCGGGCTTGGCAATGTGCTGTTGCAGATCCCGATCGGCATGATCAGCGACCGCGTCAGCGACCGCCGCTATCTGCTGATGGCCTGTGCCACTGTCGGGCTTGCCGGCACGGTCTTCATGCCGTTCTTCGCGCATAACTGGCATTTGATGGCAGCGCTTCTGTTCATCTGGGGCGGTGTGGTCGCCGCTATGTATACAATCGGTCTTGCTCACCTCGGCTCCCAGCTTTCCGGCCACGAACTGGCCTCCGCCAACGCCGCCTTCGTTCTCTGCTACGGCGTCGGCATGGTGCTTGGCCCGCAGGCAATCGGCATCGGCATGGACGCTTTCGGGCCGTCGGGCTTCGGTTGGGCGCTCGGCCTGTTCTTCGCCTGCTATATCGTGCTGGTCGGCACCAGGCTGCTCCGCAAAATCCTCTGAGTCGGCCCAGCTGCCGACATCGCTCCCACTGCTGACCAACTCCTGACACAACCATGTCAGGAGGGCTCGAGTATATGCTCCCCCAAAATGCATAGCAGGGAGACCTCGGATGATCGATAGTGGCTTTGAAACGAAATCGCTGCGGATGGAATTGCTGCTGCTGGTGACCTTTCAGGCACCGGCAGCCGATGTCGACCGCATCATGGAGGCGGTGGTCGCGATCGTACCGCTCGGAATGGGCAAATATGACAGCAATGCTTTCCAGTCGGCGGACGGCATCGAACGCTACCGGCCGCTTGAAGGTGCCGCCGCCGGCGCCGAGACGGAATTGCGCAGGCGGCCAGGGACTGTCGAGGTGTCGTTCGAACTGCCTGACGACCAGAAGCTCGCCGCTCGCGTCGTCGAAGCGATTTACCAGGTTCACAGCTATCAGGAGCCGGTGATCCGCATTCAGCCACTGCTTGCCAGCCGCTCCAAGGGTCTCGACGACCGCGCCAACCCGAACCGCTGGTGGAACACGACGGGAGACTGGAAGAAGGCGTTGCAACGGGAAACCGTCGCGGCGGAGTGACCGGAACCTGGTCGTATCTCGGTTTGAATTTGGCTGTCAGGAAGCCTGCCGATGAATGATGAAGCAAACCGCAAACCGGCAAGCGATCCCCAGGACCTGGCGCGGCTATTGGTTTCTCGCGAGCAAGCGGGAGACGCGGAAGGAATGGCTGCTCTTTACGAACCCGGTGCCATCCTCGCTACCGGCAACGGACAGTTGGCCTGCGGCAGAGATGCCATCCGCCGATTTTACGCCAAGTTGGTGGCAGCGGGACGAAAGTTTGATCTCGGAGATCAGCGTCCGGCTATCATCAACAGGGATTTGGCGCTCACTTCCACGCGCCTTGCCGATGGCACCGTTACTGCGGAAATCGCTCGCCGGCAAGGTGACGGGAACTGGCTTTGGGTGATCGATCAGCCGTCCATCGCTCGATACTCATAGCTAGAGCGTCGGACGTTCAGTTTGAATCGCGAGGGATTCCAGTGAGGCGTGGTTCATGATTCACTTCCTGTAGGAGGTGATTTGC